>NZ_CP101655.1:5997116-5997322 GCF_028830055.1 Pseudomonas serboccidentalis | reverse complement strand
TCCTTGTATTGGTTCGCGGCCATTTCCTGTCGCACCAGTTCCGTCAAGGCCACGATGCTGTCGTAGCCGACTTCAAAGGTCAAATACCCTTTGACGCCTGCGCCCCAGACCAGCGCGCCCTTGATCGATAACAGCAGTAGGCCGTTTTGCATCCGCAGGTGCATGTCGCCCGTGTAGCCGGCGCCGATGGCCACGGCCACTTCAAC
>NZ_CP101655.1:5996797-5997016 GCF_028830055.1 Pseudomonas serboccidentalis | reverse complement strand
GTGGTGACCTGGCGTTCAGTGGTCCAGGTTACCGAATATGGCGCAGCGGACGGGACTCGAACCCGCGACCCCCGGCGTGACAGGCCGGTATTCTAACCGACTGAACTACCGCTGCGCTAAACACTTGAAACGAATGGTGGGTGATGACGGGATCGAACCGCCGACATTCTGCTTGTAAGGCAGACGCTCTCCCAGCTGAGCTAATCACCCTTCGCTTCG
>NZ_CP101655.1:5996476-5996697 GCF_028830055.1 Pseudomonas serboccidentalis | reverse complement strand
CATTCACCATCATCACAATGGAATGCTCATTTCTAAGCTTTCAAACTTCAGAAGCAGTAGTGGTGGAGCCAAGCGGGATCGAACCGCTGACCTCCTGCGTGCAAGGCAGGCGCTCTCCCAGCTGAGCTATGGCCCCGTATTTTCTACAGGTTTCCCACACAAAATTGGTGGGTCTGGGCAGATTCGAACTGCCGACCTCACCCTTATCAGGGGTGCGCTCT
>NZ_CP101655.1:5996152-5996376 GCF_028830055.1 Pseudomonas serboccidentalis | reverse complement strand
ACCATGATCGGCGGCGGTGGTTTCGACAGTTACTACGTCGATAACTACGGCGATGTCGTCATCGAAACTGACGCAACGCTCGGCGCGACCGACCGGGTGTTCGCATCCATCGGCTACACCCTGACTGCCAATGTCGAGAACCTGATCCTCATCGGTAACGACATCATCAACGGCACCGGCAACGAACTGGACAACCGTATCACCGGCAACGACCAGGCCAACAC
>NZ_CP101655.1:5995773-5996052 GCF_028830055.1 Pseudomonas serboccidentalis | reverse complement strand
GCGCTTCCGATCTCTCGTCAGCGGGAGGCGAATTCTACAGCGTTACACGCTGCTGTCAACACCTCTTTTTCACCGCTTTCGACCGAGAAGATCGAACCGTTAAAAGCACCAGATAAACCGGCATTTTCAACGCCTTCCAGGCCTCGATGAACTGAAGCAAGTCACTGTCGAAAACTGCGTAACTCATTGAATCTCAAGGAGTTTTCCGTTTCGACTGCGCCGGAAGTGGGGCGAATTATAGACCTCCAGAATCTGCCGTCAACCGTTAATTTCAGTTTT
>NZ_CP101655.1:5995347-5995673 GCF_028830055.1 Pseudomonas serboccidentalis | reverse complement strand
ATCTCAACCGAGGCGCGCATTCTACAGCAGCCTCATTTGCTGTCAAGTGATTATTTTCAGAAGCTTTCGAAGATTTCTTCAACAACTTCAACCACTTGCGCCTCCGATCTCTCGTCAGCGGGAGGCGAATTCTACAGCGTTACACGCTGCTGTCAACACCTCTTTTTCACCGCTTTCGACCGAGAAGATCGAACCGTTAAAAGCGCCAGAAAAACCGGTATTTTTAACTCCTTCCAGGCTTCGATGAACTGAAGCAAGTCACTGTCGAAAACTGCATAACTCATTGAATCTCAAGGAGTTTTCCGTTTCGACTGCGCCGGAAGTGG
>NZ_CP101655.1:5994825-5995247 GCF_028830055.1 Pseudomonas serboccidentalis | reverse complement strand
CACCGTGGTGGTGTCGATGGTGTCGGTGACGTTGGTGACCGCAGGAACGGTGCTCGGCACCAGATTCTCGAAGTTGCCACCGGTGGCAGTCGAAATGGTCGCTTCGACTTTGCCCGCGTCTTTGTACACGTCGTCTGCCGGAGCCGGAACGGTCACGGTGCCAGAAGTTTTACCGGCCTCGATAGTGATCACGGCGCCGTTGGACAAGGTCACAGTGACTGGCGTGCCGGCCGGGTTGGTCAAGGTTGCGGTATAAACGATCGAGCCACCTTCGGCCACGGTACCGGTCGCGGACAGCGACAGATTGGTGGTGTCGACGGTGTCGGTGATGTTGGTCGAAACCGGCGTCTTGTCAGCCACCAGATTTTCGTAGTTACCGCCGCTCACGTCGGTGATCGCGTTGGTCAGCGGCTCATGACCGG
>NZ_CP101655.1:5994297-5994725 GCF_028830055.1 Pseudomonas serboccidentalis | reverse complement strand
CCGCCGTCCAGGGTGTTGGCCTGGTCATTACCGGTCAGGGTGTTGTTGAGGTTGTTGCCGGTGCCGTTGATCACGTCGTTGCCGGTCAGTACAAGGTTCTCGACATTGGCACCCAGGGTAAACGCCACCGAACTGCGGACCGTGTCGATTTCGCCAGCCAGGGTGCTGGTTTCGGTCACGGTGTCGCCGTAGTTGTCGACGATGTAGGTGTCGTTGCCCAGACCACCGATCAGGGTGTCGGCACCGAGGCCGCCGTCGAGAATGTTGTTGCCGTCGTTGCCGGTCATGCGGTTGTTGACGCTGTTGCCGGTGCCGTTGAGGTTGGCATTGCCCAGCAGGATCAGGTTTTCGACGTTCTGCACCAGGGTGTAGTCGATCGTCGAGAACACGCGGTCGATGGCGGTCAGCGAGGCGTCGGTTTCGATCAC
>NZ_CP101655.1:5993764-5994197 GCF_028830055.1 Pseudomonas serboccidentalis | reverse complement strand
AGCAAACCCCGGCGGTAGATCAGCCGTGAAGGTGAAACTGTTGGGCGGATTGCTCTTGCAGCCAGCCATAAGGGCGAAGCAACTCCCTAACACTGCCATGCATCGCAAGCGAGGCCCGGTGAGGCTGTGCAACCCCTTTTCAAGTGACGTCATGTGGAACACTCCTTATTCCGTGCAGCCGGGATAGATGGTGCAGATACGCCCATCGACCATTTGGAAAGTGCTGAAATCGGTGTAATTGCCGTTGCAGTAAGCACGCTGGTCTTCAAAGCCTTTGCCCATGCAGCGCTTCCAGCCATTGGGTACCTTGACCCAGGTGTCTCCCCAGCCAGGCCTTTCTTCCGCCGCCAAATCGATCTTCATCCGCACGGTTTTACCCGGCAGTTGATCGAGGGTGTAGGCGGCAAAAGGGCGACCTCGTGTGATCGCGCCT
>NZ_CP101655.1:5992591-5993664 GCF_028830055.1 Pseudomonas serboccidentalis | reverse complement strand
GATTTTTCATGAGGGCGAATGCCACTCGGCAAAGCTTACGGGCGAGGATGACCAAGGCTTGAGTTCTGGCCAGACCTCTTGCCAAGTAGGACTCATAGAACGGTTTCCAAACAGGAGATCGGCAGGCAGCCATTGCGGCATTGTGTGCAAGACGTCGTAACTCTCCATCGCCCTTTTTGCTTAGGTGGCGAGGGCTATGTTTCTTTCCTGAATCCTTTGCCCTCAGGTCCATTCCTAAAAAAGCGATGAACGCATCTGCGCTGGCGAAATGACCTCGCATGAACGTGGTAGCCAAGCCCGTGGCCGTCAACTCTCCGATCCCTTCAATCGCCTTGCAGCGCCTGATATTTTCGGTGATACCCGCCTCTTCGCTGACTTCACGCAGCAATTTCTGAATCACCTGATCAGAGCGTTTGAAGTGTTCCAGCTCTTGGGCCGAGAGATCTTTCAAAAGAGCTTCGCTTGACCAGCTCAGCATGAGGCCAGCGTGTTTTTTTACCAGCTGTGCACGTTTGTTAAGCAGGCTTTTCAGCACAGTGTAGAGCTGCGGCGGTGGACTCCAGACCCGAAGCCGTTGCTGCTCACTGGAAAGATAACGCGCCAGCAGGCGTGCATCGCAGGGGTCGGTTTTTGCTCTCTGACCAACACCTTCGCGGTAATGACTCACCCGGTAAGGGTCCACAACATAAACACGGTGCCCCATACCGTGAGCCAGTTCGGCCGCATCCAAGTGGTAGAGGCTGGTGGCCTCCAGGGCAACCGAGCTTTGCGCTGGCAGGGTCTTGAGCCAACGGCCAATAGCTACTCGATCGTTGCTGATGATCTGAATATTTTTCAGGTCTTCGCGGTAAACGACGATTTCGGCCTTGGCCACATCGATACCAACCACCGTTGGCGAGGTAAGGATTGTCATGACGAATCCTCGGAGCTAGGGTTTAGGTGCTTGTTGGGGTCTACCGTAGCGCTGGCTTGCCTCTATCGTCGGTTTTACCGATGAATTCCTTATCGGCGCTTTAGGTAGAAGGGGCGGGACGAGAAGTCTCCCACGGTCCGTACTGGCTAGAGTCGGAATC
>NZ_CP101655.1:5987859-5990613 GCF_028830055.1 Pseudomonas serboccidentalis | reverse complement strand
TCTTGAGTGGGTCGATGGCGAAGCCATGGACTATCTGCAGAAACTGAGCTTCCTCGGCGCCACGGGTATTGATGTGGCGTTTGCCTATGTGCGTGGGTATGCCATTGTTAAAGGGATTTTTGATGCGCTGACTGAGGGTGGGCGCGGGGGACAAATTGCTTATTCAATCGGCAGAATTGAAAATAGACAGGATATGCAAGATTGGGTATGCAACCTCCAACCACAAGCGATGGGTCCATTATTGCTAGCTTTGAGCGCCGGTCCTAAAGCGTTCACCGTAGAAGAGGATGGCAAAGAGGACCAAAGCTTTAATGGGGATCACGCTCACCTAATACAACAGCAGGCGATTGAACGATGCTTAGGCTGGATATCCAGCAAGCCTGGAGCAAATCAACAGTTTGAAGAAGCAATTATTTGCATGAATAGAGATGGTGTACGCCCTCAACAGGCAGGACTCGCATATTGCAAAAACAAAGCGAAACTCGACTTATTTATGTCTGAACGTGTTCTGGGCCTTACTGAAATCAATAACATAATGCGTGCTAGATACAAAGATCGCGTATTGAAGCTCGGAGCAAACTTAAATAGCTATTGCGGATACAGCACTGTATATGAAGGACCTGCCTTTGCGCCAACTCAAGGACTGAAAGTTACATACCGAGGGCCAAACATTGATTAAGCGAATCATTCTAATTTGTCTGTCATTTTTTTTCATCTCCTGTGTTTCGGCTCAGCAATTATCAGCCAGAGATAAGGGGATTGCACTTTTTCATCAAAGCGCATGGACTTCTTCACAGCCTTTTTTGCAAACTGCTGCAGAAGCGGGTGATCGAGACGCTCAGTACTACTTAGGCGAGGCGATCCGCTTAAGTAACCGCTACATGACAGAGGACGCCGTAAAATGGTACGAGGCCGCAGCCGAACAAGGACATCTCTATGCCATGCTGCGTCTCAGCAACAAAGAAGATCTCTGCACCGTAATCGAAACCTGCACTCAAAAAAGTGGTAAGGACTGGAGGGCGCAGGCCTTAAAAATTGCACGCGAACGCGCGGAGAGAGGCGACACCGAAGCAATGGTTGCGCTCTATACAGCTAAACAAGGCTTGGAGTGGTTAGAAAGGGCTGCAGAGTCGGGTGACAACTTCGCTCAGCAACTTCTTGCGGGTGCCTACCAAAATGGAAAAGGTTGGTTCGTAATTCCTGGCAGTCGAGAAAAAGCAATCGAAAAATGGTTTAAGGCATCAGCGGAAGGGGGATTCCCTCCGGGGATGTATCTTTATGCGAACTATTTGTACGAACACAACGGAAGTAAACAAGATGTCGGAAAATGGCTTAAGAAGACTGCCGAGTCGGGGCACATTGACGCTCTAGGCGGCTACGCCCTTAATATCGCCCATCTTCCAGATAGCTATGACTTCCCCTTAGATCTAATAAAAGCGTATGGATACACATACTTAATTTCAAATCTGAAGGGAGGTGCTATCGCCCCAGAAGAGGCGAGGTTAAACCTTCCAAGGATTGCGGAGAAAATGGGGCCGGAGGAAATCAAGTCAGGAATTGAATTCGCCAAAGATTGGGAAAGAACACACCCACCACTTTCTTACTTCGATCCAATTTATGGTTATTAAAAAATCCAACCACAGAGCAAACGAAGATAGACCATGTTCTCTTCTTTAGACATGGTCTATCTATCAATGAGCCCTACCCTCACGGACACTAAACGTGGCATGCCCCTTAAGTCCCCCACATGAAGAACCTAAGTGCCTAGCAATAAATATGAGCAATTACCCCACGCGGGGGACTTCGAAAAAGAAAAGGGACGGAAAACGGGGACAGACCACAGCTTCTTTTCTCAGCCCTGACGACCAGTACGCAGGGACCGAGGATTTTCAGGCCTTTATCGAACTGACCACCAAACGCGACGAGCTTGAGAAAAAAATCGAAGCGCGTTATTCCCAGTGGGTCTCGGCTACCGGTGGCAAGTCAGCACCACCCGGAGTGCTCTTCGTCAGCTTGCAGAAACAGTGGTACGACCTGAATGACGAGGCAGAGCGAATTCAGAACACCGCCGAAGCACGCGTTCGAGCACTGAAGCCGCCCCGTCTGTTTCTCTGGGACGCGGAAAGCTACTAGCCAAAACCCCTCGAACGACTGGCCAAAACAAACATTCCACTGCGTGAGCTCAGCAGCGCATCGTCGACGACGATTTTGAACCACATCAGCCTGAAACAACTGGCCCAAGCCAGTGGCAACGCGTTTAAGGACCAACTGAAAGAGCTCAAGAGCAGCTTGCCCAAATCGATTGCCAAAGAAGCAGACGACGATCGTGTATTCAGTGATTGGCTGGATCAGGAAGGCGCACTTCAGTTCGATGAAAAAGGGCCATGGTTCGATGAGCATGGACTTTTCGTGCCTGAAAAGTTCTTCGCCGCCCTGGAAGCCAAAGGCTATAGAGTCGAAAGCATCAAAGCCGAAGCCAAACGCAAAAGCTGGGGCGAAAACCTCAAAGCCATGGTTTTCGAAGATAAACAGTTGCGCAACCTCATGCTGTTCGACAACAGCCCGCAGGCACAACTGGTTCGATGCCTACTACCGGAAAGTGCCAACCTGCTGTCCGAAGTCAAAATGGAAGGCCCCACTCTGAAAAGTGGTTCCCCTCAGATTGCCAACGTAGAAGTGGCACTGGATGTAACCGCGTGGCGCGGGGAAGTCAGCTTACTCAAAGTCGAGTTTCCGAAACGGGCAAAGGCCGAC
>NZ_CP101655.1:5984468-5987759 GCF_028830055.1 Pseudomonas serboccidentalis | reverse complement strand
ACTCTCACATGGGGAAACCCCACACTACCATCGGCGATGCATCGTTTCACTTCTGAGTTCGGGATGGGATCAGGTGGTTCCAACGCTCTATGGTCGTCAAGAAATTCTGTGTGCCGACCCGCCTTTCGACGTTTCAGCAAATCGGGTATGCGATAGTTTGTGTGTTTGTCTCGAACTTTCGGTTCGTTTCGTCTTCACACACCGCAATCTGGTGCCTTCTCAGGTCAGCAAATTGCTTGGGTGTTATATGGTCAAGCCTCACGGGCAATTAGTATTGGTTAGCTCAACGCCTCACAGCGCTTACACACCCAACCTATCAACGTCGTAGTCTTCGACGGCCCTTCAGGGAACTCAAGGTTCCAGTGAGATCTCATCTTGAGGCAAGTTTCCCGCTTAGATGCTTTCAGCGGTTATCTTTCCCGAACATAGCTACCCGGCAATGCCACTGGCGTGACAACCGGAACACCAGAGGTTCGTCCACTCCGGTCCTCTCGTACTAGGAGCAGCCCCTCTCAAATCTCAAACGTCCACGGCAGATAGGGACCGAACTGTCTCACGACGTTCTAAACCCAGCTCGCGTACCACTTTAAATGGCGAACAGCCATACCCTTGGGACCGGCTTCAGCCCCAGGATGTGATGAGCCGACATCGAGGTGCCAAACACCGCCGTCGATATGAACTCTTGGGCGGTATCAGCCTGTTATCCCCGGAGTACCTTTTATCCGTTGAGCGATGGCCCTTCCATACAGAACCACCGGATCACTAAGACCTACTTTCGTACCTGCTCGACGTGTCTGTCTCGCAGTCAAGCGCGCTTTTGCCTTTATACTCTACGACCGATTTCCGACCGGTCTGAGCGCACCTTCGTACTCCTCCGTTACTCTTTAGGAGGAGACCGCCCCAGTCAAACTACCCACCATACACTGTCCTCGATCCGGATAACGGACCTGAGTTAGAACCTCAAAGTTGCCAGGGTGGTATTTCAAGGATGGCTCCACGCGAACTGGCGTCCACGCTTCAAAGCCTCCCACCTATCCTACACAAGCAAATTCAAAGTCCAGTGCAAAGCTATAGTAAAGGTTCACGGGGTCTTTCCGTCTAGCCGCGGATACACTGCATCTTCACAGCGATTTCAATTTCACTGAGTCTCGGGTGGAGACAGCGCCGCCATCGTTACGCCATTCGTGCAGGTCGGAACTTACCCGACAAGGAATTTCGCTACCTTAGGACCGTTATAGTTACGGCCGCCGTTTACCGGGGCTTCGATCAAGAGCTTCGCGTTAGCTAACCCCATCAATTAACCTTCCGGCACCGGGCAGGCGTCACACCCTATACGTCCACTTTCGTGTTTGCAGAGTGCTGTGTTTTTAATAAACAGTCGCAGCGGCCTGGTATCTTCGACCGGCATGAGCTTACGGAGCAAGTCCTTCACCCTCACCGGCGCACCTTCTCCCGAAGTTACGGTGCCATTTTGCCTAGTTCCTTCACCCGAGTTCTCTCAAGCGCCTTGGTATTCTCTACCCAACCACCTGTGTCGGTTTGGGGTACGGTTCCTGGTTATCTGAAGCTTAGAAGCTTTTCTTGGAAGCATGGCATCAACCACTTCGTCACCTGAAAGGTAACTCGTCATCAGCTCTCGGCCTTAAGATCCCGGATTTACCTAAGATCTCAGCCTACCACCTTAAACTTGGACAACCAACGCCAAGCTGGCCTAGCCTTCTCCGTCCCTCCATCGCAATAACCAGAAGTACAGGAATATTAACCTGTTTTCCATCGACTACGCTTTTCAGCCTCGCCTTAGGGACCGACTAACCCTGCGTCGATTAACGTTGCGCAGGAAACCTTGGTCTTTCGGCGTGGGTGTTTTTCACACCCATTGTCGTTACTCATGTCAGCATTCGCACTTCTGATACCTCCAGCAAGCTTCTCAACTCACCTTCACAGGCTTACAGAACGCTCCTCTACCGCATCACTTGCGTGATACCCGTAGCTTCGGTGTATGGTTTGAGCCCCGTTACATCTTCCGCGCAGGCCGACTCGACTAGTGAGCTATTACGCTTTCTTTAAAGGGTGGCTGCTTCTAAGCCAACCTCCTAGCTGTCTAAGCCTTCCCACATCGTTTCCCACTTAACCATAACTTTGGGACCTTAGCTGACGGTCTGGGTTGTTTCCCTTTTCACGACGGACGTTAGCACCCGCCGTGTGTCTCCCATGCTCGGCACTTGTAGGTATTCGGAGTTTGCATCGGTTTGGTAAGTCGGGATGACCCCCTAGCCGAAACAGTGCTCTACCCCCTACAGTGATACATGAGGCGCTACCTAAATAGCTTTCGAGGAGAACCAGCTATCTCCGAGCTTGATTAGCCTTTCACTCCGATCCACAGGTCATCCGCTAACTTTTCAACGGTAGTCGGTTCGGTCCTCCAGTCAGTGTTACCTAACCTTCAACCTGCCCATGGATAGATCGCCCGGTTTCGGGTCTATTCCCAGCGACTAGACGCCCTATTAAGACTCGCTTTCGCTACGCCTCCCCTATTCGGTTAAGCTCGCCACTGAAAATAAGTCGCTGACCCATTATACAAAAGGTACGCAGTCACAGAACAAAGTCTGCTCCCACTGCTTGTACGCATACGGTTTCAGGATCTATTTCACTCCCCTCTCCGGGGTTCTTTTCGCCTTTCCCTCACGGTACTAGTTCACTATCGGTCAGTCAGTAGTATTTAGCCTTGGAGGATGGTCCCCCCATATTCAGACAAAGTTTCTCGTGCTCCGTCCTACTCGATTTCATGACTAAGAGACTTTCGCGTACAGGGCTATCACCCACTATGGCCGCACTTTCCAGAGCGTTCCGCTAATCTCAAAGCCACTTAAGGGCTAGTCCCCGTTCGCTCGCCACTACTAAGGGAATCTCGGTTGATTTCTTTTCCTCAGGGTACTTAGATGTTTCAGTTCCCCTGGTTCGCCTCTTGCACCTATGTATTCAGTACAAGATAACCATCTTATGATGGCTGGGTTCCCCCATTCAGACATCTCCGGATCAAAGTCTGTTTGCCGACTCCCCGAAGCTTTTCGCAGGCTACCACGTCTTTCATCGCCTCTGACTGCCAAGGCATCCACCGTATGCGCTTCTTCACTTGACCATATAACCCCAAGCAATCTGGTTATACTGTGAAGACGACATTCGCCGAAAATTCGCGATTAAACTCACAAATTTTACCTTAGCCTGATCCGTTACCAGTGAAAGTAACGTTCAGTCTATCTTTCTATCACATACCCAAATTTTTAAAGAACG
>NZ_CP101655.1:5968382-5984368 GCF_028830055.1 Pseudomonas serboccidentalis | reverse complement strand
TCCTACGTAATAAAAAAGGCGACCTTTTCGGGTCGCCTTTTTTATTACTTCACCACTTTCAGGCTTGGCCGGCCACTCGGGCGCGGCGGCTCGCTGTCCGGTGGCGGCAAGTCGTCATCCGGCTCGATATCGTCTTCGTCATCCATCGGCGACTCGAGATCGAACACCATGCCCTGACCGTTCTCCCGGGCGTAGATGCCCAGAATCGCGCTGATCGGCACGTACAGACTGTGCGGAACACCACCGAAGCGACCTTCGAAGGTCACCACGTCGTTATCCATATGCAGATGGCGCACGGCACTGGGCGAGATGTTCAGGACAATCTGTCCGTCACTGGCGAAACCCTGCGGCACCTGCACCGCCGGGTATTCGGAATTGACCAGCATGTGCGGGGTGCAATCGTTATCCACAATCCACTCGTAGAGCGCGCGGACCAGATAAGGTCGACTGGAGTTCATAGCGGCTCCTTAAGCCTTAGCGCATATCGCGTTCGACGCCAGACAGACTCGCCTGGAAAGCCTCACGCGCAAACGAGCGCTCCATATAATCAAGCAGCGGCTTGGCCGGCCGCGGCAGTTCAATACCCAGAATCGGCAAACGCCAGAGTATTGGCAATAGGCAGCAATCCACCAGACTTTGTTCCTCACTGAGGAAAAACGGCTTGTCGGCAAACAGCGGCGACACGCCCGTCAGGCTTTCACGCAATTCCTTGCGCGCCACGACACGCGCGGCTTCCTTGGTTTTCGGATCCAGAATCAGATCCACCAGACCACACCAGTCGCGCTGAATTCGGTGAATCAGCAGACGGCTGTTGGCACGCGCCACCGGGTAAACCGGCATCAGTGGCGGATGCGGGTAACGCTCATCCAGATATTCCATCACCACGGTCGACTCCCACAACGCCAGGTCGCGATCGACCAGTGTCGGGAGACTGCCGTAAGGGTTCACCTCAATCAGTTTAGGCGGCTGGCGACCAGCTTCCACGTAAATGATTTCGGCGCTGACACCCTTCTCTGCAAGCACAATGCGCACTCGGTGGGAATAGTGGTCGGCGGGGTCGGAGTAACAGGCCAACCGATTGGTCACGCCCATGGCGATCCTCCTCGCTTGTTGAAATTATCGGAACCGGAAAAACGCGCGCGCCCAGAGAGCGCCTCCCGCAATGCCTGGCTGGCCAGACGTTGCGTTATCGGAGGCGCCCTTGGGCGCGCGCGATTAACAGCAATGCTTGAAGCGTATCAGTGCACGTCTTTCCAGTATTCACGCTTGAGCAGGTAGGCGAACACAAAGAAGAACGCCAGGTACAGCAAGACGTAAGCACCGATGCGCTGATGTTGCAGCTTAACCGGGTTAGCCGAGTAAGCCAGGAAGGTTACCAGATTCTTGACCTTCTCATCGAACTGCTCTTCGTTCAGAGCACCGGATTTCGGCACGATGGTCAACTGATCGCACGCTTCATGAGTCAGAGGCGTACCGGTCAGCGGATCATATTGCTTCTTGCCGTCTTCGACGATCTGCACTTGCTTGCAGCCAACCACCTGGCGACCTTGCAGGCCGACCAGTACGTTAGGCATGCCGACGTTCGGGAAGATCTTGTTGTTCACACCCCATGGACGTGCAGGATCTTCGTAGAACGAGCGCAGGTAACCGTAGAGCCAGTCGGTGCCGCGCACGCGCGCCACCAGGGTCAGGTCCGGCGGTGCCGCACCGAACCAGGTCTTGGCGTCCGCAGGCTGCATGCCGATGTTCATGTGATCGCCGATCTTGGCACCGGTGAACACCAGCTTCTCCAGCATCATTTCGTGTGGAATGCCGAGGTCATCGGCCACCCGCTCGTAACGCTGGAACTTGGCACTGTGGCATCCCATGCAATAGTTGGCAAAGGTACGCGCACCATCTTGCAGGGCAGCCTTGTCGGACACGTCGATGTCGACTTTTTCCAGCTCCGGACCACCGTGTTCGGCGGCGAAAGACAGCACAGGCAGAGCAGCAAAAATCAGAGCAAAAAATAACTTTTTCATCAGCCAGTCACCCTTTCCGGAACCGGTTTGGTTTTCTCGAGCCTGGTGTAGAACGGCATCAGAATGAAGTAGGCGAAGTACAGGAAGGTGCAGACCTGCGACAGCAGCGTGCGCTCCGGCGTCGGGGCCAGTACGCCCAGAATGCCGAGGATCACGAATGCGATGCAGAACACCACCAGCCAGATCTTGCTCATCCAGCCCTTGTAGCGCATCGATTTGACCGGACTGCGGTCAAGCCACGGCAGGACAAAGAGCAAGGCAATCGAGGCACCCATGGCGATAACGCCCATGAGCTTGTCGGGGATCGCACGCAAGATCGCGTAGAACGGCGTGAAGTACCAGACCGGTGCAATGTGCTCAGGCGTCTTGAACGGGTTGGCTTGCTCGAAGTTTGGTTTTTCGAGGAAGTAGCCGCCCATTTCCGGGAAGAAGAACACGATAAAGCAGAAGATGAACAGAAACACCACCACGCCGACGATGTCTTTCACGGTGTAGTACGGGTGGAAGGCAATGCCGTCCAGCGGTATGCCGTTTTCGTCTTTGTGCTTCTTGATGTCGACGCCGTCCGGGTTGTTCGAACCGACCTCGTGCAGCGCCAGAATGTGCAGCACCACCAGACCGAGAATCACGATCGGCAGGGCCACCACGTGCAGGGCGAAGAAGCGGTTCAGGGTGATCCCGGAGATCAGGTAGTCACCACGAATCCACTGGGTCAGGTCGTTGCCGATGACCGGAATCGCACCGAACAGCGAGATGATCACCTGGGCACCCCAGTAGGACATCTGGCCCCACGGCAGCAGGTAGCCCATGAAGGCTTCGGCCATCAGCGCCAGGTAAATCAGCATGCCGAAGACCCACACCAGCTCACGGGGTTTCTGGTACGAACCGTAGAGCAGACCACGGAACATGTGCAGATAGACCACGATGAAGAACGCCGAAGCGCCGGTGGAGTGCAGCAGACGCAGGATCGAGCCGTACTCGACGTCGCGCATGATGTACTCGACGGAAGCGAACGCTTCTTCTGCCGACGGCGTGTAGCTCATCGTCAGCCAGACACCGGTGACGATCTGGTTGACCAGCACCAGCAGCGCCAGGGAGCCGAAGAAATAGAAGAAGTTGAAGTTTTTTGGAGCGTAATACTTGCTGAGATGGTCTTCCCACATTTTGGTGGCGGGGAAGCGTGCATCAACCCAATCCATGAACTTGCTCATCACGCTTTCTCCGTATCGACGCCAATGACAATCAGGTCATCGGTCTCATAGGAATGCGGGGGAACTGGCAGGTTCAAAGGCGCAGGTTGCGACTTGTAGACGCGGCCAGCCAGATCGTAGTGGGAACCGTGGCAAGGGCAGAAATAGCCGCCAACCCAGTCTTTACCCAGATCCGCAGGTGCCACTTCGGGACGGAAGGTTGGTGAGCAACCCAAGTGTGTGCAGATCCCGATCAGCAGTAGAATTTCCGGCTTGATCGAACGCACTTCAGGGTCGACATAGGTGGGTTGCGTGGAGTTTTTGGAAGTCGGATCGGAGAGCTGGCCCTCGATCTTCTTGAGATTCCCCAGGATTTCCGCAGTACGGCGGACAATGAACACCGGCTGGCCGCGCCACTCGGCAATCATCTGCTGTCCTGGCTCGATCTTGCTGACATTCACTTTCACCGGTGCACCGGCGGCTTTCGCCTTGGCACTGGGAAACCATGACCCCACGAACGGGACCGCAGCCCCCACCGCTCCTGCAGCACCCACCACGGATGTGGCTGCTACCAAGAAGCGACGCCGGCCTGCATTCACGCCGTCATTGCTCATTCAGTCCTCTCCCATCAGCTTTGTGGCCTGTTAAATCAGGCATCTACTAAATAAATCAATGTTACTTATAAAAATTTTGCCGAGATGGTAATGAAAAGCCCCAATTCTGACAAGGGAATTACCCGGGGCTCCCACCCTCAAGCCTTGTAGTATAGGGGGTCTACGAATGTGGCAAGTTGTCACAGCGCAATTCTTTAATAAATCGCAGGCATAAAAAAACGCCCGGTTCCGTGAGGAATCGGGCGTTCTTTTTTGAACGTGGAAACGAATTAACGCTTCGAGTACTGCGGACGCTTACGCGCTTTACGCAGACCAACTTTCTTACGTTCAACTTCACGGGCGTCGCGAGTAACGAAGCCAGCTTTGCGCAGAGCGCTACGCAGGGTCTCGTCGTAGTCCATCAGAGCGCGAGTGATACCGTGGCGGATTGCGCCAGCTTGACCACTTACACCACCGCCGATGACAGTGACGTAGATGTCGAATTTCTCGACAGTCTCGGTCAGTTCCAGCGGCTGACGAACTACCATGCGGGCAGTTTCGCGGCCGAAGAACGAGTCCAGGGAGCGGTTGTTGATGGAGATGTTACCAGTACCCGGACGCAGGAAAACGCGTGCGGTTGCGGTCTTGCGACGGCCAGTGCCGTAATTTTGAGTCGCCGACATAATGAACTATTCCGTTAAATCTTCAGTTCTTGGGGCTGCTGAGCAGTATGAGGGTGTGCAGCGCCCGCATAGACTTTCAGCTTACGGTACATGTCACGACCCAGCGGGTTCTTAGGCAGCATGCCTTTAACCGCGGTCTCGATCACGCGCTCAGGGGCTTTAGCGATCAGCTTTTCAAAGTTGATCGACTTGATGCCGCCCGGGAAACCGGAGTGGGAGTAGTACATTTTGTCAGTGGTTTTAGCGCCGGTAACACGGATCTGCTCGGCGTTGATTACGACGATGTAGTCGCCGGTGTCAACGTGAGGAGTGTACTCAGGCTTGTGCTTGCCACGCAGACGGCTCGCGATTTCGGTGGCCAGACGACCCAGGGTCTGACCAGCAGCGTCGACGACAAACCAGTCGCGCTTTACTGTTTCCGGTTTAGCAGTAAAAGTTTTCATTCTTTATAGCCTCAGGGGCCGCCTGTAAATAAGACGGCGGATCTTACTGAATAGTGCGTACTTTGACAAGTCAAAGGCAGCCGGATACAGACGCTTTCGGGGGCTCGGGTCGGCGCGTCCGTTCAACGGCAAGATTCTTCGGCGGCGGCGCATCACTTCCACTGCAGAAAGAGGTCGGCAATTATGCAGATTGCGAAAAAATATTCAACCTGCTTTTATGATTGTTTTG
Source organism: Pseudomonas serboccidentalis (assembly GCF_028830055.1). Taxonomy (NCBI): domain Bacteria; kingdom Pseudomonadati; phylum Pseudomonadota; class Gammaproteobacteria; order Pseudomonadales; family Pseudomonadaceae; genus Pseudomonas; species Pseudomonas serboccidentalis. The sequence continues at coordinate 5,979,209 of NZ_CP101655.1, read as the reverse complement.
CCCAAGGAGCACCCGATGGACTATCGCCAGCTAGGCCGTACCGACCTGAACGTGAGTGCAATCTGCCTCGGCACCATGACCTGGGGCGAGCAAAACACTGAAGCTGAAGCCTTCGCCCAGATCGAACGGGCCAAGGAAGCCGGGATCAATTTCATCGACACCGCCGAGATGTACCCGGTGCCGCCAAAAGCCGAAACCTACGCCACCACCGAGCGCTACATCGGCAATTACTTCAAGCATCGCGGCGATCGCGCCGACTGGATCCTCGCCAGCAAGATCGCCGGCCCCGGCAACACCATCGACTACATCCGTGACAAAAACCTGCGCCACAACCGCCAGCACATCACCGAAGCAGTGGACGCCAGCCTCAAGCGCCTGCAGACCGATTACATCGATCTGTATCAATTGCACTGGCCGGAGCGCAGCACCAACTTTTTCGGACAGCTGGGCTACAAACACAAGATCGAAGCCAACCTGACGCCGCTCGAAGACACCCTCGAAGCCCTCGACGAACAGGTCAAGGCCGGCAAGATCCGCCATATCGGCCTGTCCAACGAAACGCCGTGGGGCACCATGCGCTTCCTCGCCCTGGCCGAAGCCCGTGGCTGGCCGCGCGCGGTGTCGATCCAGAACCCGTACAACCTGCTCAACCGCAGCTTCGAAATCGGTCTGGCGGAAATCGCCATCCGCGAACAGTGCGGTCTGCTCGCCTACTCGCCGCTGGCATTCGGTTTCCTCTCAGGCAAGTACGAAGGTGGCGCCCGCCCACCGAAAGGCCGCCTGAGCCTCTACAGTCGCTTCAGCCGCTATTTCAACGCGCAATCGGAAGCTGCTTGCAGCCGTTATGTGGCCCTGGCCCGCGAGCATGGTCTGGATCCGGCGCAAATGGCCCTGGCGTTCGTTACCCAGCAACCGTTCGTCACCAGCAACATCATTGGCGCGACGACGCTTGAGCAACTGGACAGCAACATTGCCAGTTTCGACCTGAAGCTTTCCGACGAAGTGCTGGCCGGGATCGAGGCGATTCACAAGGATCATCCGAATCCGGCGCCGTAAGTAAAAAGATCGCAGCCTTCGGCAGCTCCTACAGGGTTCACACTGATCCTCTGCAGGAGCTGCCGCAGGCTGCGATCTTTTCAGCCGCTCACAGCGACCGTGCGATGATCTCCTTCATGATTTCATTGGTGCCGGCATAGATCCGCTGCACTCGCGCATCCGCCCACGCCCGGGCCACCGGGTATTCCCACATGAAGCCGTAGCCGCCGTGCAACTGCACGCACTCATCGAGCACCTTGCATTGCAGGTCGGTGCCCCAGTACTTGGCCATCGCCGCCGTCGGCACATCCAGCTTGCCCTGCAGGTGCAGTTCCAGGCAGCGGTCGACGAAGACCCGACCGATCTGAATCTCGGTAGCCATCTCCGCCAGCTTGAAGCGGGTGTTCTGGAAGTCGGCAATTGCCTTGCCGAACGCCTTGCGATCACGGGTGTAATCCAGCGTCCATTTCAGCGCGGCTTCGGCTGAAGCCAGGCCACCGATCGCTACGGTCAGACGCTCCTGCGGCAACTCCTGCATCAAATAGGCAAACCCCGCCCCGGCCTGCCCCAGCAGGTTTTCTTTCGGTACGCGCACGTCCTGAAAGAACAATTCCGACGTGTCCTGCGCCTTCATTCCGACCTTTTCCAGGCGCTTGCCCTTCTCGAAGCCCGGAGTATTCGCTTCGACCAGAAACAGGCTGGTGCCCTTTGCGCCAGCCTTTGGATCAGTCTTGGCAACCACAATGACCAAGTCAGCCAGAAAGCCATTGGTGATAAACGTTTTCGAACCGTTGATCACATATTCGTCACCGTCCAGCACAGCCGTGGTCTTCACACCTTGCAGATCGGAACCCGCCCCCGGCTCGGTCATGGCGATGGCCGTGACCATCTCGCCCGAGACCAGTTTCGGCAGGTATTTGTGCTTCAACGCTTCGCTGCCGTAATGCAGGATGTACGGCGCGACGATGTCCGAATGCAGCGAGAAACCGATCCCCGTCAAACCGAGACGACCGACCTCCTCGATCACCACCGCGCTGTACAGAAAGTCCGCGCCCAGGCCGCCATATTCTTCCGGCAAGTGCGAGCAGAGCATCCCGGCCTCCCCTGCCTTGTTCCACAGTTTGCGGTCGATGTGGCCTTGTTTCTCCCATTGCGCATGGAACGGCACAGCCTCTTTTTCGAGGAAGGTTCGGACGCTGTCGCGGAACAATTCATGCTCGGAGCTGAACAAGGTTCTGGGGATCATGCGGCACCTTTCTTTCTTGTTGAAGGGATATGACCTTCAGAGACTAAGCCCCACCTCCGATACAGGACACTGGACACATCCGACAAAAAATAAGACGATCCAGCCGTCTGGTGACCACTTTCCCTTATAAAAACAAAACAAAAGTTGAATTATGTCCAAGCAAGTCTCCACGCCCTTGCGGCGCGTCAGCATCCTGGCAATCGACCGGGTTTTCGCATCCACTCTCATGCAGGCCAAGGATTTCTTCCATCTGGCCAGCCTGCGTTACGGCAAACAACTGGGCCACGGCCTGACACCGGCGTTCGAAACCCGCCTGGTCAGCCCCGACGGCAAACCGGTGAACAGTTTCAGTGACGTGGTGATGCCGGTGGACGGCGGCCTGGAAAACGCCGATGTCATCATCCTCCCGGCATTCTGGGACGACTTCGAAACACTTTGCGGCCGTTATCCACAGATCCTGCCGTGGCTGCGCGAACAACACGCCCGCGGCGCAGTCCTGTGCGGCGAAGCCACCGGCGTGTTCTGGCTGGCCGAAGCCGGGCTGCTCAACGGCAAGGAAGCGACCACTTACTGGCGCTTCTTCAATGCGTTCGCCGAGCGCTTTCCACAGGTGCACCTCAATCAGGACAAGCACCTGACCGATGCCGACAATCTGTATTGCGCCGGCGGCACGACTTCGGCGTGCGACCTCTATATCTACCTGATCGAACGTTTCTGCGGCGCCAACGTGGCGCAAGCCGTGGCCCGCGACATTCTTTACGAAGTGCAACGCAGCTATGCGCCGGGGCGTATCGGCTTCGGCGGCCAGAAGCTGCATCAGGACGTGATCATCCTGCAGATCCAGCACTGGCTCGAAGAGCACTTCGCCGACAAGTTCCGCTTCGAAGACGTCGCCCGCGAGCACGGCATGAGCATCCGCAACTTCATGCGCCGCTTCCAGACCGCCACCGGTGACAAGCCGCTGCACTACCTGCAACGCCTGCGCATCGAGACGGCCAAGGGCCTGCTGTCCGGCAGCCGCAAGAGCATCAAGACCATCAGTTATGAAGTCGGCTACGACGACGCGAGCTTCTTTGCCCGGCTGTTCCGCCAGCACACCGAGCTGTCACCGAATCAGTATCGGCAGCAGTTTCAACAGGCTGCCTAAAAGCAAAAGATCGCAGCCTGCGGCAGCTCCTACAGAATGGCGTACACCTGTAGGAGCTGGCGAAGCCTGCGATCTTTTGATCTTCAGCGCACAAAAAAGGGCCTGCAATTGCAGGCCCTTTTTTATGCGCTGAAGATCTGTTTAAGGCTTGTGCGCCCGGGACAGGAATTCGTGCGACTGCATCTCCAGCAGACGGCTCAGCGTGCGCTGGAATTCGAACGTCAGGCGCCCGCCGGTGTAGAGGTCTTTCAACTCGACTTCGGCAGAAATGATCAGCTTGACGTTGCGGTCGTAGAACTCGTCGACCATGTTGATGAAGCGACGGGCGATGTCGTCGGTGGTGACGCTCATCTGCTCGACGCCGCTGAGCAGCACGGCGTGGAAGATCTTGCCCAGTTCGATGTAGTCGTTCTGGCTGCGGGGGCCGTCGCACAGCTCGCGGAAGTCGAACCAGGCCACGTCGTCGCACGTGCGCAGGGCACGGATCTCACGGTTTTCGATGATCAGCACATCGTTCTCGACCGCTGCGGTGCACTCTGGCGTCAGCGCGCGGAAGCTTTTGCGCAGACTTTCGTGAGCCGCTTCGTCCAGCGGATAGTGGAACAGCTCCGCCTGTTCGAGGTGGCGCAGACGGTAGTCGACACCGCTGTCGACGTTGACGATTTCGGTATTCTGCTTGATCAGCGCAATCGCCGGCAGGAAGCGCGCACGTTGCAGGCCGTCCTTGTACAGGCCGTCCGGAACGATGTTCGAGGTCGCGACCAGGGTCACGCCGTTCTTGAACAGCTCTTCCATCAGCGTGCCAAGGATCATCGCGTCAGTGATATCGGACACGAAGAACTCATCGAAGCAGATGACACGGGATTCGGTCGCGAAGCGCTTGGCGATGATGGTCAGCGGGTTTTTCTCGCCGCCGAGGGTTTTCATCTCTTCGTGCACGCGCTTCATGAAGCGGTGGAAGTGGGTGCGGGTCTTTTCCTTGAACGGCAGCGCTTCGAAGAAGGTGTCGACCAGGTAAGTCTTGCCGCGACCCACGCCGCCCCAGAAATACAGACCCTTGACCGGCGTCTGATCCTTTTTGCCAAACAGCTTGCCCAGCAAACCCGGCTTGTTCTGCTCGGCCGCGATCAGATCGTCGTACAGGCGCTGTAGATGACGCACGGCAGTTTCTTGCGCGGCGTCATGGAAGAAGTCCGGGCGTTTCAGATCAGCTTGGTATCGTTCTAGGGGCGTCATAATTCGTTAGCAAGGCAACAAAAACGGGCCGTCACTGTAGCGACGGCCCGTGGGAATGGCAATCAGCCCTTGGTCGGGCCGCGCCGTTGATTAGTCCTGAACCGGGGTCAGCGCAACGCGCAGAGCCTCGATGGCCGCGTCCCGCGCAGCGCTATCAGCGAACGCCGGGCTGTCGCCGACGCATTCGCCTTCCAGCCATACGCTGAAGCTCAGGTCTTCATTGCGCACATCCAGAGGCTGACCGGATTGCAGTTGCTTGGTCACCTGGCCCGCAGCTTTACCGTCGGCGAAATGGCGCGACAGCAGCAGTTGCTCGCCATCGGCCGCCAGCAGACGGAAACGGAAGCTGCCGTCATCTTCGCGGAAGCTGACGAAGCGTGCGGCTTTCGCGGCTTTCTTCTTGGTGGTCGCCGCGACTTGCACCTGATTGACGAACGAACGCAGGCCGACCGCTTCACGCAATTCGTTGAGGAACGGGGTCGCCACTGCACGGGCCTTTTTCGCGCCGTGCTGCAGGATGTCTTCCAGATCGGCCGGGCGCTCGATCAGTTGGTGATAACGCTCGCGGGACTCACCCAGCTCGTTGTCGAGCAATTGGAACAGACGATTCTTCGCCTCGCCCCAACCCAGACCGCCCAGCAGTTCGCTGCGGAACTCGTCAGCCTGCGCCGGTGTGGCGAACGCCTGGAACAGGGTGAACAGGTGCGAGTTGTCCGGATCTTTCGCTTCGCCCGGCGCGCGGGAGTCGGTGACGATACGGGAGATCGCGTCCTTCATCTCTTTGGCGCTGGAGAACAACGGAATGGTGTTGTCGTAGCTTTTGGACATCTTGCGTCCGTCGAGGCCTGGCAACGTCGCCACGCTTTCCTCGATCAGCGCTTCGGGCATGGTGAAGAACTCTTTGCCCTGGCCGAACAGGTGGTTGAAGCGCTGGCCGATGTCGCGGGCCATTTCCACGTGCTGGATCTGGTCACGACCGACCGGCACCTTGTGCGCGTTGAACATCAGGATGTCCGCCGCCATCAGCACCGGGTAGCTGTAGAGGCCCATGGTGATACCGGCATCCGGGTCTTCACCGGTCTCGACGTTCTTGTCCACCGAAGCCTTGTAGGCGTGCGCACGGTTGAGCAGGCCCTTGGCCGCGACGCAGGTCAGCAGCCAGGTCAGCTCGGGGATTTCCGGGATGTCGGACTGGCGATAGAAGGTCACGCGATCGACATCCAAGCCACCGGCCAGCCAGGTCGCGGCGATTTCCAGACGCGAGCGCTGGATGCGCAGCGGGTCATCGCATTTGATCAGCGCGTGGTAGTCGGCCAGGAAGTAGAACGAATCGGCATTGCTGTCGCGGCTGGCGAGGATCGCCGGGCGAATGGCGCCGGCGTAGTTGCCCAGGTGCGGCGTGCCGGTGGTGGTGATGCCGGTGAGGATACGGGTACGGTTCGTCATGGGTAATCGCTTGTCAGACTGCAATCAATTCGAGAGACGCGGCAGGATCAGATCCTTGAGATCGGTCAGCTTGCCATGAAAAAAGTGTCCGCATTCTGCCACTTTCAGCAGCTCATGGGGGCGCTGGAGTTTGTCGGACCAGTCGTAGACCAACTGCGGATCGATCACTTCGTCGGTTTCCGGCTGGATCACGGTGAGTTCTCCGTGCTGTGGCAGTTGATCCTGATCGCCCAGACGCATCACCGCCGGCGCGACCATGAACAGATGCTTGAGCTGCACGCCTTGGGCTTCGAGACGACCGCCGAGACTTGCTGCAACAAATCCGCCGAAAGAAAAACCGAACAGGGTCAGCGGCAGATCCGGGTGTTTTTCCCGCAGCCATGCGGCAGCAGCCTGGGCATCGTCGACTTCGCCGGTGCCCATGTCGTGGGAGCCTTCACTGGCGCCAACGCCGCGATAGTTGAAGCGCAAGGTGATCCAACCGGCGTCGCGCGCGGTGCGCTGCAAGGTCGAGACGACCTTGTTGAGCATGGTGCCGCCCTGCACCGGGTTCGGATGGCAGATCAGCGCAATGCCGATTGGCTGCTCGTTGTCCAGGTACAGCGCTTCGATTTGGCCGACTGGGCCGGCAATGACTACAGGGGTTTCACGCATCAGCAAGGAAGGAACTCCGTGACCTCGAATCGGGTCGACTCGTCTAGCAAATTGTCTGTGCCAATCTATTGCGAGTGAATCGCGGTATACAGCGCAGGTTCGAGCCGTTAACGTAAAGCAAAGCCGTTTATAGAGGAAGGACTCGTGGAACACTCGCTCTTAGTTTGGTTGTTACCGACTCTTGCCCTGGTTGTGGGTGTCGCCATTGGATTCCTGATCGCTCGCGTCGCGCCGAATGCCGCGCCGAGCCGCACGCAGCGTCAACTGGATGATATCCAGGAACGTTTCGACAGCTATCAAAACGAGGTGGTCACCCACTTCAACAGCACCGCGATGCTGGTCAAGAAGCTGACCCAGAGCTATCAGGAAGTGCAGGATCATCTCGCCGAGGGTGCCAATCGTCTGGCCCTGGACGAGCAGACCCGTCAACGCCTGATCGCCGCTTTGCACGCCGATGCGGTACAGGCACCGCGCGAACGCCTGACGCCGCCGCGCGATCAGGAGCCGCCACGCGACTACGCACCGAAAGCCCCGAACTCGCCGGGCATGCTCGATGAGCAGTATGGTTTGAAGAAGTAATCAGCCTTCGCTGACAAAAAAAGCCCCCGGACAATTCCGTTGTCCGGGGGCTTTTTTGTGCCTATTGAGTTTGTGGTGCCTGCACAGGCCCAGTAACCCTGTAGGAGCTGTCGAGTGAAACGAGGCTGCGATCTTTTGATCTTGTTGTTAAAGCTAAAGATCAAAAGATCGCAGCGTGCCGCAGCTCCTACAGGGCGACTGCGTTCAGGCCAAAAAATGCCCGGTCACCAGGACCGGGCATTTCTTCATTCAAGCATTCAGTTACGGATACTGCTGAACCGTACCCGGCTGTTGCTGCTGGCCACCATACTGCTGACCCGGAATCGCCTTCAGGTTGACTTCAACCCGGCGGTTCTGCGCACGGCCATTGACGTCACCGTTGCTGGCAATCGGGTTATCCGGTCCGGCGCCACGGGCCGACAGGTTGGCACCGCTGACACCTTGCGAAGTCAGGTAGGTGGCCACGCTCTGCGCACGACGCTGAGACAGGTCCATGTTGTGCTGGCGGGCACCGGTGCTGTCGGTGTAGCCGACGATTTCGATCTGGTTCTGGTTGAACTCTTTCAGCGAGTTCGCCAGGTTGTTCAACGGCTGGTAGAAGCTTGGCGCGATGTTCGCCGAATCGGTGGCGAAGGTGATGTTGCCCGGCATGATCAGTTTGATCTGATCGCCCTGGCGCTGCACTTCAACCCCGGTGTTGGCCATGCTGGCGCGCAGTTTTTTCTCTTGCTGGTCGGCGTAGTAACCGTAACCGGCCGCCGAAGCCCCCACCACCGCCGCGCCGATCAAGGCACCCTTGCCGCGGTTGTTGTGGTCGATGGCGGCACCTGCCAGGGCACCGGCCAGAGCGCCGAGACCACCATACTTGGCAGTTTTGCTCATGCCTTGCGAGCCACCGTCGGCCTGCCCCTGATTGTCATACGGGTTGGGCGAGGCGCAGCCGGACAGCACGGCCACGGCAGTAGCGACAATAATCAAACGACGCGTGGTGAACATGGAAAGCTCCTACTTTTTTTGCATTCTGTGGTGCAGCGGCCGCTGGGCAGTAGCCCCCTGCGGGCGTTGGATCATGACAATGCCGAAAAATTCCGCCGCACACTCGTGACAAAATATTTAGGCGCGCACGAACGGGTTTTCCCGCATTTCATCCCCCAGACGCGTGTCCGGACCATGCCCGGCAACCACGGTTGCGTCTTCGTCCAGGGTGTACAGCCGCTGCTTGATAGATCGCACGATGGTCGCCTGATCGCCGCCCCACAAATCCGTGCGTCCTACGCCGCGACGAAACAGCGTGTCGCCGGCAATCAACAGCTTAGCCTCGGAAAACCAAAAGCTCATGGAACCGGGTGTATGTCCCGGCGTATGCAACGCCACACCGCAGCCGCAGGCCAGTTCTTCATCGTCGCTCAACCAGCGATCAGGTGATGGCACCGGTGTGTATGGCACACCGAACATCTGGCATTGCATTTCGAGGTTGTCCCACAGGAATTGATCTTCCTTGTGCAAATGCAGCGTTGCACCGGTTTTTTCCTTCATCTGCCCCGAGGCGAGGAAGTGATCGAGATGCGCGTGGGTGTGGATGATGCTGACGACTTTCAGGCCATGCGCATCGAGGCGCGCCATGATCAGGTCAGGGTTGCCGCCCGGGTCGACGACGATGGCTTTTTTGCTGATCGGGTCGCCGATGATCGTGCAGTTGCACTGCAACGGGCCGACAGGGAAGGTTTCACGGATGAGCGACGGGGTGGTAGCAGGCATTAAGAGTCCTCGACAAACGGCTGATGGCGCTTGCTAAGGATTCTACTTTAGGAGCCGATACAAAGTGCCAGGCCAGTAATTTGACGCCACCAATCTGAAAATAGTGGCCATATGATGTCAAATATGTAAAAACTGGTGCAGAATCGTATTCTTTTTGTAGCGACTGCATTCAGGATTAGTCGCATAGCACCCAGGAAAAACCATGCCTACCCCTTCGTCATATTCATTTGCGCTTCCTTCAGCATTGACCGGTAACAAGTACGTTGACAGCCTGATCTCCGGAACTTATTGGCTGGGGGCGAACTGGCCTGCTTCGGGTTCGACCAGCCTCAGCTACAGCTTCATGGCGCCCAACACTTCGTACTTCATCACTAATTACAGTCCTGACAATGAATACAACGCGCTGTACGAACTGACGAGCGGGCAGAAAAGTGCGGTGACCAATGCCTTGGCCACCTGGAGTGCTGTCGCCAACCTCAGCTTCACGCTGACCAGCGATGACATCAACAACGTGGGTGACCTTCGCTTTGGTGCCTATCGGTTGATGGATAACCAGACGGCTGCATGGGCCTACTTCCCGGCCAACAGCCCTACCGGCGGCGATGTCTGGATCGGCCCGGAGACGAATGACCCCAATCCGGGTCATGGCACCTACGACTACCTGACCTTTATCCACGAAATCGGTCATGCGCTGGGACTCAAACATCCATTCGATGTCAGCTCGACAAACAAAACATTGCTGGACTCGTCGCTCGACGATGTTCATTTCACAGTAATGAGCTACAACAGCAACTACTCCTATCAGCCAACAACGCCGATGCTGCTCGACATCATGGCGATACAGAGCCTGTACGGCGCCAATATGCAGTGGCAGACCGGGAACAACGTCTACTCATGGGCGTCAGACCAGTCAATCTTCGAAACCATTTGGGATGCTGGCGGCATCGACACCCTCGATGGCAGCAACCAACTGGCGTCCGTGACCCTCAATCTGAATGAAGGTACGTTCAGCCAGATCGGCAAGGCGTTTGTCGACCAGTCAACATCGAATCTCATCAATAACGGCCTGGCGATTGCGTATGGCGCAAAAATCGAGAACGCCATCGGCTCGATTTTCGATGACGTTCTGTACGGCAACGAGTTGGATAACGTACTCAACGGCAATGGCGGCGCAGACACCATGTACGGTGGCGCAGGCAACGACACGTACTACGTTGACAACGCCGGGGACGTTATTTTCGATTATCCGGGCATGGGCACCGACACCGTCGTGTCCTCCATCAATTACGTTCTCGGAGCGCATCTGGAGAACCTGACGCTGGCTGGCGCCGCCAACCTCAATGGCACCGGAAACGCATCGAACAACACAATCATCGGCACGGCCGGCGATAACTTCCTCGACGGCGGTCAGGGCGCAGACACCCTGATCGGTGGCGCGGGCAACGACACCTACATCGTCGACAACCTTGGTGATACGGTTACGGAAACCAGTACCCTTGCCAGTGAAATCGATACGGTCCGTAGCTCGGTGGCCTTCGCATTGGGCACCAACGTCGAAAACCTCGTCCTGACCGGCCTCGATGCGGTCAACGGCACCGGCAACGAACTGAACAACAGCATCACCGGCAACGACCAGGCCAACACTCTGGACGGCGGCCTGGGTGCTGACACCATGATCGGTGGCGGCGGCTTCGACAGTTACTACGTGGATAACGTCGGTGACGTA
>NZ_CP101655.1:5943780-5968282 GCF_028830055.1 Pseudomonas serboccidentalis | reverse complement strand
TGGCGCGCTAGCACGAGGTCGCCCTTTTGCCGCCTACGCCCTCGATCAACTGCCGGGAAAAACCCTACGGATGAAGATCGATTTGGCGGCGGAAGAAAGGCCTGCCATCGGCAAGACCTGGGTCAAAGTTCCTAACGGCTGGAAACGCTGCATGGGCGACCACTTCGAAGATCAGGATGCCTTCTGCTTCGGCAACCACACCGATTTCAGCACCTTCCAGATGGTCGATGGCCGCATCTGCACCATCTATCCCGGCTGCACGGAATAAGGAGTGTTCCACATGGCGTCACTTGAAAAGGACCTGCAATCACCGCTCAACAGCCGCCTGTTGAGCTGCCCGGCACAAGGCAACTGGAGCAGTTTTCAACTGGTCGATGAGTTTGGCTCGGGGGAGGCTTATGGGGGACTGGCCTATACTGCGGCCGATTCAGAGGGGCAACTATTCAATGGATATCTGGATATCAACGGGATTGGCAACGTCGACAACTATTGCGCAGGCCCGATTGCACTGCGTTTCGAGCAGGCTTACGAGGGGCAGGAAAAAGTCTATCTGCGCGTAATGGAACGTCCCCACTACCCCCTGAAAATCACCGAGCTCCAGGTTCGCGCCGAACAAACCCGATACCGCAATCCGGACGCCACCCGTAACCGCGAACAACCCGTACCGGACGGCGACGAATACATACAGGTGGAAGTGCGCCATCTGGTCAGGCATGTGGCTCATCTGCCACCCGAGGTCTATCGCCACTACCCCGCCAACAGCGGCCTGGCAGCGATCATGGGCAAGCATGCACAGGTCGGCGTCGCCCTGGCCTCGCGTAAACACACGGTGCTGGAAGTGCGTGCGTTGCGAGCCTTGCGCCCGATGCTGTCGACGGCGCCGGAGTTCTGCGCACTCAACCTCTACCAACTGGCATTGATGGCCACCCTGAGTTATTGCCCTTTTGGCCAGAAACCCGCCACCGCGCCGATCAGGGAAACCCGGGTGACCTTCCCCGAACAACCCAGTGTGGGCAACTGGTTCGCCGATGCCTTGGCCAAATCCGACGAGTTGTGGCGCGTCGACGCGGCGCAAAGCAAAGCCTATTACCCCTTGTATGAAGACGTGGCGTATTCAAGAAGGCTGGAAATCGTGCCGTTCGATCCGGTGCTGTATGAGGTCAATGATCCGGCTCTGGGTACGGAGCAGGAACACCCTGAGAAAGTCCACTTTCTGGACGACAGACACCTCGGGAAAGACGCGACCGACACCCAAGCCTTCATCACTCACAATGACGAACTGATCCTAATCGCCGTGCGTGGCACCTTCGAGATTATTCCTGACGGATTACGGGATGCTGACGCTCTGCAAGTGACATTCGAGGAAGGAGAGGGCCAAGTTCATCGGGGGTTCTATGATGCTGCAAAAAAAGCAGAAACTTTTGTAGCGAGCTATCTAGACCGATTCTACGCAGGTCAAAAACTACTGATCTGTGGGCATAGCTTGGGTGGTGCAATCACTTTGTTGCTTTCGGAAATGCTTCGGCGCGATCCTGAAAGCTACAACATCCAGCTCTACACCTACGGCGCCCCCCGCGCCGGCGACACCGTCTTCACCAAAGCCGCCGCCCCGCTGGTGCATTACCGCATGGTCAACCACAACGACCCGGTGCCCAGCGTGCCGGGCAGCTGGATGAACACCAAGGCCGGGGTCTACGGGACTGGCGCGGCGTTGATGTTTACCAATGTGCCGGTCGGGCTGTCGGTGTTCGTCGCGGGCATTACCAACTGGACGGGGGAGGCCTACGACCACCATGGCACCCTGCATCACGCCATGCCGGTAGAGTTCGGGCGTCAGCAGGCATCTTCGATCCTGTGGGAGCCGGGCTGCGACACCATCACTCAGCACGCCGCGTGCACCCTCGCGCTGCAGCAGAAAAACGGCCTGCCGGATCGTCCGGGCTTGTTGCGGCTGATCTTCAACGCCGGGCATCACTCGATGGTCGGCGGCTATGTCCCGGCGTGCTGGGCAGCCTTGCGCCGCTGGCAACAGGCCCATGAGGCGAATCGCACGCGGGTCACTGACAGCGAGTTTGACTGGGTGGAGCAAGCGCTGGTGCGCATTACCCGGCAATTGCGCGTCGCCCGCCAGGACCTGCTGGCCCGGCCAGCGGCGTATGTGCGTACCCAGGAGCGCACGATCGAGGCGATCAGCCACGAAGTCAGCCGCATCGAGACCACCCATGCACGCCTGAGCGCTCTGCGGCATAAGCGGGTCAGGGCCACGGACGTCTACGGCCTGCTCGCCGAACAGCCGGAGCTGCTCGCCGAAAGCCTGCAACGCTGGCGCGCGCACCCGGAAAATCTCAAGGAAGAACAACTGGCGCAGGCGCCGGACAACGCCAGCAACGATGCGCTGCTGACCTCACTTTACGGGCATACGATCGGCGCGCCGCATACGCTTGATATCGACTCGATCATCTAGTGCAACCGGAAGGGGCGAAACACTGGAATCCTCGGCACCTCAGATCAAATCGAACTCACCGAGTTGATTCCTGTGCCATCTCGTCCACCGGATACACCGACTGCCATCCACCACCCAGCGCCTTGTACAACCCGACCATCGCCAGCGAAACACCGGTCGAACTCTCCACCCATTGCTCCTGCGTCGCCAGCAACGCGCTCTGCACGGTGAGGACGTTGACGAAATCGACCACGCCCTCGACGTATTGCTGTTGCGCGGTGCGCAGGGCGATCTGGTTCTGGCGTACGGCTTCGGCGAGGCTGTCGCGGCGGCGTTGGCTGGCGTTATAGGCCGTCAGTTGATCGTCGATTTCATGCCAGGCGCGCAGCACGGTTTGCTGGTAGGCGATGGCCGCTTCCTGTTGCTGGGCTTCGCGCAGTTGCAACATGCCGCGCAGGCGACCGCCGTCGAACAGCGGCAGGCTGAATTGCGGGCCGATGCCGAACGCACGTGAACCCCAGGAGCCAAAATCGCTCAGTTGCATCGCTTGCGAGCCGAGGTTGCCGGACAGGGTGATGCGCGGATAGAAATCACCCTTGGCCACGCCGATGTTGGCGGTGGCGGCGTGCAGATGCGCCTCGGCCTGACGAATGTCCGGGCGACGTTCGGCCAGTTGCGACGGCAGGCCGATGGCGACTTGCAGTGGTGCCTGCGGCACCGCGGCGTCTGTGGATAACTCCTTGGCCAAGGCTTGTGGCGGTTCGCCCATCAACAGGCTGATCGCGTTGATCAGTTGCGACTGACGCTGCTCAAGGGCGGGCAGCCGCGATTCGATGGCCGCGACCTGCGCGGCGGCTTCGGCGACGTCCAGATCGGTCGCCACACCATCGTTGAGGCGCAGCTGCGACAGCTTGAGGCTGTGCCGGGCGACGTCGAGGTTCTGCTCGGTGACGGCGCGGGTGTTTTGCACGCCGCGCAGTTGAATGTAGTTCTGCGCGGTGTCGGCAAGGACCGCCAGCAATACGCCGCGACGATCGTTTTCGGCGACTTCGAGATTGGCATCGGCGGCCTCGGTTTCCCGGCGCACGCGGCCCCAGAAATCCAGCTCCCAAGAAGCGGAGAAACCGGCGTCCCACAGGTTGAACGCGGAATCGCCGTTGTGCCCGGACGGGTCATTCAGGCCTTCGCCGCTGTTGCGTTTACGCGCGTAGCTACCGGTCGCTGCGGTGTTTGGATAGCGATCCGCGGTGATCACCTGGCGTGCAGCGCGGCTTTGTTGCAAGCGGCTGCTGGCCCGTTGCAGGTCGAGGTTGCTCTTCATTGCTCGTTGGGTGAGGGCCGAGAGCTGCGCATCCTGGAAAACGTCCCACCAGCGTTCGTTCAGCGGTTCACTGACTGCCTGGCTGGGGGCGGATTTGGCGGGTTTGGCCCAGTCTGCGATTTGTGTGGCTTCGGGCTTGTGGAAGTTTGGGCCGACGGTGCAGGCGCTGAGGCCAAATAAGCTCACTACAACAAGTGACTGAAACAGACTTTTGTGGCGAGGGCGCTTGCTCCCGCTCGAGTGCGTAGCAATCGCGATTTTCAGGGTTGCTTCGCAACCCAGCGGGAGCAAGCTTCCTCGCCACAGGTTTTTACGCAGAATCATCGCTGAGTCACCTCGCGCACCGCCGGCGCCGAACGGCGAGTATCAATACTCGCCTCGACCGACATCCCCACCCGCAGCCGCTCGGCCAAAGGCTGACCCGGCTCAAGCAGGATCTTCACCGGAATCCGCTGCACGACCTTGGTGAAGTTACCGGTGGCGTTGTCCGGTTTAACTGCGGCAAAGGTCACGCCGGTTGCCGGCGCGATGCTTTCGACACGACCGCTCAAGGCCTCGCCGCCGAGGCTGTCGACCCGCACTTCGACAGCCTGACCCGGCTGCACGTCCGTCAGTTGGGTTTCCTGAAAGTTGGCGACCACATAGGCCTGGCGCAACGGCACCACCGCCAGCAGTTTGCTGCCCGGCGTGACATAGGCACCGACGCGCACCGCTCGCTCGCCGACCATGCCGTCCTGCGGCGCCGTGATGCGCGTGTAGGACAGTTCGAAACTGGCGATTTTCAGCGCTGCCTGGGCGTGTTTCAAACTGCCTTCGGCGGCATCGCGCTGCGCCGTCAGAATCTCCACCTGTTTGCGCTCGGCCGCCAGTTTCGCGCTGGCGGTATCCAGCCGTGCGCTCGCCTGATCGATGCGCGTCCGCGCCTGTTGCGCGTTCTGCACCGTGCCGGCGCCGACGCCGGCTAGGTGGTTGTAGCGATTGAGTTCCTGCTGGGCGAAAGCCATTTGCGCCTTGGCCGAGACCAGCGAAGCCTGGGCCTGGGCGATCACCGACGTTTGCCGTTCCAGCGTCGCCTTGGCGTTTTGCAACTGGGCGCGGGCGACCAGGGTTTGCGCATCGGCGGCCTCCGCAGCGGCGCGCAAATCACGGTCATCGATCAACGCCAGCAATTGCCCGGCCTTCACCTGCTGGTTGTCTTCCACCAGCACGTCCTTGATGAACCCGGCCACGCGCGGCACCACCAGGGTGTAGTCAGCAGAGACAAACGCATCGTTGGTATTTTGCTGAGTTCGTTTGCCGAACAGGCCGGGCATCGCCAGGTACACCAGCACACCGACCGCCAGTGCGGCGGCCACGGCCACCGCGAGTTTCTGCTTTGCTTGAGTCGTCATGAAAACCTTCTGTTTCAGTACAGCCATCAGGTCGGCGCGCGCGGCGGAAAGATCCGCGTCGGCAGCCAGAAAATCAGCAGGATCAGCGCCACCGCGACGCCGGCCATGCACACATAGAGATCGGAAGACGTCAGCACCACGGCCTGTTCGTGCAGGCGATGGGCGAGACCGGGATCGCTGCGATCGGCCAACGGTGAGTTGCCGAGGTTGTCGATCAACATGGTCGAGTGGAAATGCAGGCGCGCGGTGGTCAGCGCTTCGATCACGCCAGTGGCGACCACGGCCGCCAGGCCCTTCACCGTGTTGAACCACGCAGAGGCGAACGGTCCGTCCTGTGGCTGGATGCTGCCGGTGGACAGCATCAACAGCGGCAGCACCGACATCGGCTGACCGAAGATCTGCAGCCATTGCAGGACGTAAAAATTGTCGCGAATCCATTCCGAGGTCAGCAGCGAGCCGCCCAGGCAGGACAGCGTCAACATGCTCAAGCCGATGCCCTGCACCCAGCGGCAATCGACCCAACGCAGGTTGCACAGCGCCGCCACCAACGGCAGCGCAATCAGCTGCGGCAATGCGGCGATCAACATGATCGGTGCGGTCTGCACCGGGCGATAACCCTGCACCTGCGCCAGATAACTCGACGGAATCAGCACCACCGCCTGCAACACCACCAGCACCCCGGCGAGGGTCATCAGCGCGAACGACAGGTTGCGGATGCCGAGCATCTGCAACTTGAAAAACGGAATCGGTTGCGACCATTCGTTGATCAGAAACGCCAACAGCAACAGCGAGCCGGCGCCGAGCAGCGCGCAGATCAGATCCGATTCGAACCAGTCCAGCCGGTTGCCCTGCAGCAAGCCGATCACCAACATGCAGATCGCCGGAAAGCCCAGCAGCAGGCCCTTCCAGTTGAACGTCTTGAGGCGCTCCAGGCGCAGCGGATCCTGGGGAATGCCCCAGGCGACCATTGCCATGGCAATCAGGCACGGCACGATGATTTGCCAGAACGCCCATTGCCAGCCGACGTATTCACTCCACAAACCGGCCAGTGGCGTGCCGAGGCCGGGGCCGAAGGTCGCCGTCAGCGCGTATCCGGCCAGGCCATAGAGTTTGAAATTGGCCGGCAGAAAGCGCAGGGCCACGGTCATCAGCATCGGCGGCAATGCGCCGCCGGCCAGCCCTTGCAGAGTGCGCATCAGCAACAGGCTTTCGTAGTTCGGGGCGAACGGGCACAGCACGCCGAGCAGCGTGAACAGGCTGATCGCGCAGAGGGTGAAGCGGCGCAACGAAAAAGTCACCGAGCACCACGGCGCGAACGCCATGGCCGCCACCGAGGTCGCGGCGTAGCAGGCGACCAGCCAGGTGCCTTCGTCGTAACCGATGTTCAGCGCGCCCCGGATGTCGGCGAGCGCGACTTTGGTCACCATTTCGTTGAGACCCGAGACCAGCACCGCCAGCAGTACGCCGACCAGGCCGGTGATGATCCGCGCCCCGAACACCGGTGGCGTGGCCGCCGTCGCCGGACTGGCCGCAGCGATAGGCGCCGGGACCGTCAGGGATGTCATGAATGCACACTCCGGAGGGAAAAATACCGGAGCATCTTAGTCGGGCTTAGCAGTGACGAAAATTGACTTATTGGCAGGTTATAAGTGCGCCAGACACAACTATTTCTCTTGTAGGAGTGAGCCTGCTCGCGATGGCGCCTTTTCAGTCGATATTTTCGGCGACTGACACACCGCCATCGCGAGCAGGCTCACTCCTACAGGGGTTTTTGTGGTTTGCGGAATCAGGGTTGCGCGGCCAGCCACGTCTCATCGCAACACGCCTTGAGCGTTTCCCGCAGCCAGCGGTGCGCCGGGTCCTTGTCGAAGCGCGGGTGCCAGGCCTGGGTCAGCATCAGCGTCGGCAACGGGATCGGCAAGTTGAACGAGCGCAGCTTCAGGCCCAGACGGCGCACGCTGAGCAGCGCTTCCTTGGGCACCGGCAGAATCAGGTCGGAATCGGGCAAGGCAAACATCGCCGCGTGGAAACTCGGCGCGATCACCGCTACCCGCCGCTCCAGGCCCAAGGCGTTCAGCGCGGTATCGATCGGGCCCCGAGCAATGCCGCGACGCGACATGCTGATATGGGAGAAACCGGCATAACGCTCGGCAGTGATTTCGCCATCGAGCAACGGATGGTCCTCACGCACCAGACCGACAAAATGCGTGGAGAACAGGTTTTGCACTTTGACTTCCGGGGTCACCGGACGGGTGTTGCTGACGCTCAGGTCGATGCGCCCTTCGCGCAGCGCCTCATCGTCACCATCGCCTTCCGGAACAAAACGCAATTCGCAGTGCGGCGCTACCTGATCGAGGGTATCGAACAGTTTGCCGCCGTACACACCGACGAAAAAGTCGTTGGCGCGAATGCTGAAGCGTCGGCGCAGGGTGCCAAGTTCCACGGTGTCGGCGGAGCGGAACAACAGCGCCGCCTGCTCGACCACATCGCGCACTTGCTCGCGCAGCTCCAGCGCTTTGGGGGTTGGCACCAGACCACGGCCGGCGCGCACCAGGATCGGGTCGCCGATGGCTTCGCGAATCCGCGTCAGGGTGCGGCTCATGGCGGCGGGGCTGAGGTTCATCCGCCGCGCGGCGCCGACCACGCTGCCTTCATCGAGCAAGGCGTCGAGGGCGACCAAGAGGTTCATGTCCGGGAGTTGCATACAGAGCACTCGTGGCTGATCTTGATTGATCTGGGTGCAATGCTAGCAAATATCCTTCAAATTTGGCGGCGCCAAAAGAGACGCTATCGCGAGCAGGCTCACTCCTACATTTGATCTTCAGTGATCGAAAATTTTGTGTTCGACGCAGATCTCTTGTAGGAGTGAGCCTGCTCGCGATGGCGCCAGTGGGAACAACACAAATTACCGCTGCATGCCCCAGCGCTTGACGGTCACCCGCTCCAGCGTATCGAACACCAGATTCTCCACCAGCAACCCGATCAGGATCACCACCGCCAACCCGGCAAACACCTTGTCGGTGTACAGCTCGTTGCGGTTCTGGAAAATGTACCAACCCAACCCGCCCTTGCCACTGGTCGCACCGAACACCAGCTCGGCGGCGATCAGCGTGCGCCAGGCAAACGCCCAGCCGATTTTCAGTCCGGCAAGGATCGACGGCAGCGCCGCCGGGATCAGGATGAACAGCACGAAACGCATGCCTTTCAGTCCATAGTTGCGCCCGGCCATGCGCAGGGTTTCCGAGACGCCAAGGAACCCGGCATAGGTATTCAACGCCAGCGCCCACAGCACCGAGTGCACCAGCACGAAGATCAGGCTGTTCTGCCCCAGCCCGAACCAGAGCAAGGCCAGTGGCAGCAAGGCGATCGCCGGCAACGGGTTGAACATCGAAGTCAGGGTGCTCAGCAGATCGCGACCAAACTGGGTCGACACCGCCAGCGTCGTCAGGGCAAACGCCAGGACGATGCCGATCAGATAGCCCTTGATCAGCACCACCAGAGATATCCACACCTTGCCCAGCAATTCACCGCTGAGCAGACCGTCGTACAACGCATGACTGGTCTGCAGAAAACTCGGCAGCAACAAGTCGTTGTTCTGCACCCGGGCGATCGCCTCCCAGAGGATCGCCAGCAAGATCAGGATCAGGCTTTTGCGCAGCCAGCCCTGTTGCCACAAGCGTTGGCCCAGCGGCAGTTCGCGCTCGAGCGGCACGCTGGTCAACGGTTCAAGGACGGTTTCAAACTCGTGTCGTACAGATGATGGCTGGCTCATCGGGCAATCCTCCAGAGCGCTCAATAAGCGATGCGAATGTCGTTGAAGTGGTGGTCACGCTCGGTTTCCGGCGACTGGCCTTCATCGAACAGCAACCGATGAATCCGTCGCGCCGATTCCTGAAACGCCACACCGCCGAGGCTTTGCAGATCGTATTGATGGCTGTGCACTTCAGCGCGCACCCGCCCCGGGTGTGGCGACAACAGCAGGATGCGATTGCCGACCACCAGCGCCTCTTCGATCGAGTGGGTGACGAACAGCAGGGTGAAGCGCACCTCTTCCCAGAGCAGCAGCAATTCTTCCTGCATCTTGCGTCGGGTCAGCGCATCGAGTGCGGCGAACGGCTCGTCCATCAGGAGGATTTTCGGCTGCATCGCCAGCGCTCGGGCAATCGCCACCCGCGCCTTCATGCCGCCGGACAAGGTGTGTGGATAAGCATCGGCGAACGCCGCCAGCCCGACCTTTTCCAGATAGTGCAGCGCACGTTCTTCGGCGTCTTTTTTCTTCAGGGTTCGCGAGGCGAGCAGCGGAAACATCACATTCTGTTTCACGGTTTTCCACGGCGGCAGTTGATCGAACTCCTGGAACACCACGATCCGGTCCGGCCCCGGTCCATCGACCCGCTGACCTTGCAGGCGGATCTCGCCCTCACTCGGTGCAATGAAGCCGGCGGCCGCCTTGAGCAAGGTGGACTTGCCGCAGCCGGACGGGCCGAGCAGCACGAAGCGGTCCGCCGGATCGATTTCGAAACTGACCTGATGCGTGGCCCGCACCACCCGTTGTGGGGTGCGGTATTCGAGGCTGACGTTATCCACCGCCAGCAGCGCTTGCGTACTGGCGATCGGGTTGCTGGCCGCGTGGCCTTGCAAGGGGGCGTTCATCTCGATCAGCTCCCTTGCAGCGGTTTGGCGTCCTGGAAGAAGTAGTCCTTCCACGATTGCGGTTTGTTCTTGATCGCGCCGACGCGGTAGAGGAACTCAGCTAGTGGATACGTATTTTTGGGCGTGACGCTGAATTCGAATTGCGGGTTGTCGATGATTTTCAGCAGCTCGGCGCGGTCGATCCTGGCCTTGGTTACGCGAATGTAGGTGTCCGCTGCCGCGCCTTTATCGTTCTGCGCGAATTGCGCCGCTTCGGTCAACGCTTCGACGAAGGCCTTGTAGGTCTTCGGATTGTCGTTGCGGAATTTCTCGGTGGCGAACAGCACCGTCGGCGAGTTCGGCCCGAGGATGTCGTAGGAGTTAAGCACCACGTGCACGTTCGGATTCTGCAGCGCCTGGTCCTGAAACGGCGGGTTGGAGAAGTGCCCGGTCAGCTCGGTGCCACCGGCGATCAATGCGGCGGTCGCGTCCGGGTGCGGTACGGCGATGGTGTACTTGTCGAGGCGATTGAATTCCTTGTCCCCCCACTGCTTGGCCGCCGCGTATTGCAGGAAGCGTGACTGCACCGAAACGCCCACCGCCGGCACCGCGATGCGGTCCTTCTCGGTGAAGTCGGCGATGGTTTTGACCTTGGGATTGTTGCTCACCAGGTAATACGGGAAGTTGCCCAGCGAGGCCACGGCTTTGACGTTCTGCTTGCCGTGGGTGCGGTCCCAGATGGTCAGCAACGGGCCGACCCCGGCACCGGCAATGTCGATAGAACCGGACAGCAGCGCATCGTTGACTGCCGCACCGCCCGAGAGCTGCGTCCAGTCGACCTTGATGTCGATACCTTCCTGCTTGCCGTACTTCTCGATCAGGCCCTGATCGCGCACCACGTTGAGCAATAAATAGACAATGCCGAACTGTTCGGCGATGCGGATTTCACCTTCGGCGTGGGCCACGGGCGGCGCCACCAGGCTTCCGGCAATCAGGCTGAAACCCAGACCGATGGCAGCGGCCAGCGGTGCGAATGAAAGACGTTTGGACATGATCGAATCTCCGGCAAATCAGAAAGGCGCGTCGCCCTGAATGGTCGTGCGATACAGCTTGCGGCGCAGGTGCGCAGGACAGCCGGCGGCAAGGTGGATCAGCGAACGGTTGTCCCAGAACACCATGTCGTGGGGTTGCCACTGGTGGCGGTAGATGTTTTGCGGCAGCACGCTGTGGGCGTAGAGCTCGGCGAGCAGCTGTTTGCTTTCGTCTTCCGGCAAACCGACGATGCGCGTGGTGAAGCCTTCGCTGACGAACAACCCTTTACGGCCGTTTTCCGGGTGGGTGCGCACGATCGGGTGTACCACTTCGGCAACCTGCGCCAGTTGCTCGGGGGTCAGTGTCGGGCGCCAGTTGCCCTCGAATTTGCTCTCGCTGTAGCGCGCCGTGTAGGAATGCGCGGCCGAGCGGCCTTCGACGGCTTTGCGCAGCGCTTCGGGCAGGTTGTCCCAGGCTTTGTGCATGTCGGCAAACAGTGTGTCGCCACCTTCGGACGGCAACTCTTGGGCATGCAGCATCGAGCCGAGGCTCGGCAGCTCTTTATAGGAAAGGTCGGAGTGCCAGAACTTGCCGGCATCGCCGAGGCCGATGTTTTGGCCGTTCTCGACGATGTTGGAAACGATGAGGATTTCCGGGTGGTTGGCCAGCAGGAACTGCTTGAGCACGTGGATCTGCAACACGCCGAAGCGGCGGCTGAAGTCGATCTGCTGTTGCGGGGTGATGCGCTGGTCGCGGAAGACCACGACATGGTGATCCAGATGCGCTCGGTGAATGCGGGCGAAGTCCTGGTCATTGACCGGACGGGTCAGGTCCAGGCCGATGATTTCGGCACCGACGGCACCGCTGAACGGACGGATTTCAAAGGCTTGCGGCGCGGCGGTCGCGGCGCTTGGGGCGGCAGTAGCTGCGGACATCTTTCAATCTCCCACGCACGGCGCGCTCACGGGCGCGCACGTCGATCAGAAACTCACGCTGGATTGCGTGTTGGTTCAGGTCGTGCGGCGCGCCGATTGGTCGGCAGGTACGCAGGTGAGTGACTTTAAAGCTATAAGAACTGGAGACTAAATACCGTTAATGAATAACGATATGGCGGATGGTGAGGAATGGACGGTTTGGTGAGTGACGGTTTGTGTCACTTACTGACAGTGAGGAGGTGTTTCGGCTGACGCCATCGCGAGCAGGCTCACTCCTACAGTAAACGCATTTGAATGCGATCAACTGTAGGAGTGAGCCTGCTCGCGATGAGGCCGGTAAGGCCGCTAGAGCATCAACGCTCGTGCAACGCCTCGGCGCGCGCCCGGATGATCGGCTTGAGCAGATAACTCAACACCGACTTCTTGCCAGTGATGATGTCCACCGACGCGACCATCCCCGGAATGATCAGCAGCGGCTTTTCATCGGTGCCCAGGTGGCTGCGCTCGGTGCGCACCTTGATCATGTAGTAGGTGGTTTTCTTGTCTTCATCGGTAATGGTGTCCGCACCAATCTGTTCCAGCTGGGCTTTCAGCCCGCCATAGATGGTGTAGTCATACGCGGTGAATTTGACGATCGCTTCCTGCCCCGGATGCAGGAAGGCAATGTCCTGCGGACGGATCTTGGCTTCGACCAGCAAGGTGTCATCCAGCGGCACGATTTCCACCATGTCGCTGCCCGGCTGGATCACACCACCGATGGTGTTGACCAGCAACTTGTTGACGATACCGCGCACTGGCGAGGTGACCAGCGTCCGGCTGACCCGGTCTTCCAGCGCCTTGCCGGTGGCCTGGGCCTTGTTCAGGTCGGTGCGCGCTTCGTTGAGCTGGGTCAGCGCTTCGCTGCGGAATTTGCCGCGAGTCTCGTCGATCTTGCGTTGCACTTCCTTGATCGCCGATTCAGCGCGCGGGATCGCCAGCGTGGTGGCGTCGAGCTGACCACGGGTCTCGACTTCGGCACGCTTGAGTCGCAGCACTTCCACCGGCGACACCGCGCCCTGCGCCACCAGCGGCTCGGACATGTTGATTTCCTGGCGTTGCAAGCCCAGTTGCTGGCGATATTGCGCCTGCTTGGAGGTGAATTCGCGCAGCTCCTGCTGCCGCTGAATCAACTGCTCCTGCAAACCGCCGATCTCGTCGTGCAGCTGCTGACGGCGGCTGATGTACAGCGATTCTTCGCTCTTCGCCTGGCCCGGCACGGCTTTGAGCACGTCTTCAGGGAAATTCAGCGGACGGTCATCGACCTCGGCGCTCAGGCGTTCGACGCGCAGCAGCATCGACAGCCGATCGGCCTCGGTTTCACCGACGTTGGAAGCAAAGCGCGTGTCGTCCAGGCGAATCAGCGGTGCGCCGGCTTCGACGATCTGACCTTCCTTGACGAACAGTTCGGAGACGATCCCGCCCTCGAGGTTCTGGATCTTCTGGATCTTCGACGAAGGAATCGCCTTGCCGTCGCCCTTGGTCACTTCGTCGATCACGGCGAAGTGCGCCCACAGCATCAGGAACACGAAGAAGCCGATGATCGCCCAGATGGTCAGGCGCACGACGCGCGGGGCGTCCTCGATCAGCGCCTTGTTGACCTCCGGCAGCGGCTGGCCCTGCAGCGAGGCAGAACCTTTGAAGTAGCGACGGATCGACTCTTTGACACCCGACTTAAGCAACACTGATCTGCCCCTTCTTCAACGCTTCCATCACGGCGGCTTTCGGGCCATCGGCGAGAATCTGTCCACGGTCGACCACCAGCAGGCGGTCGACCAGCGACAGCAGCGAGGCCCGGTGCGTCACCAGCACCACGGTCTTGTTTTCAACGACAGCGGCCAGACGTTGCTTGAGGCGTTCTTCGCCGGTGTTGTCCATGGCGCTGGTCGGCTCGTCGAGCAGCAGGATCGGCGGATTGAGCAGCAGCGCCCGGGCCAGCGCGACGTTCTGCCGTTGCCCGCCGGAGAGGTTCTGTCCACGCTCACCGACTTGCAGCTCGTAGCCTTGCGGGTGCAGGCGGGCGAATTCGTGGACGCCGGCCAGTTCGGCGGCTTGCAGCACCAGCTCGTCTTCGACGTACCGTGCGCCGGAGACCAGGTTGTCACGCAGGGTGCCGGCCAGTAGCTGGATGTCCTGCGGCACGTAGCCGATGTTGTAGCGCAGCTCACTGACGTCGATCTGGCGGATATCCACACCGTCCACCAGCAACGCACCGTCGTCCGGCTGATACAGGCCCACCAGCAGTTTCGCCAGCGAACTCTTGCCCGAACCGCTGCGACCGATGATGCCGATCTTCTCGCCGGGACGGATCACCAGGTTGATGTTCTTCAGCGCCGGGTTCTGTTGTTCCGGGTAGGTGAAATTCAACTGACGGCATTCGATCGCGCCCTGCAGCACCTTGCGGCTCAGCGGACGTTCTTCGAAATTGCGCTCCTGCGGCAGCTCCATCATCTGGTCGACCGAGGTCATGGTCACTCGCGCCTGCTGGTAGCGGGTCAACAGACCGGACAGCGACGCCAGCGGGCTGAGTGCACGGCCACTGAGCATGTAACAGGCAATCAGACCGCCCATGCTCAGGTTGCCGGCGATGATCTGGTAAACACCGAAGACGATCATGATCACCCCGGCCAGTTGCTGGATCAGCAGGGTGATGTTCATCGCCAGACCGGAGAGCATTTTCACTCGCAGCTCGAGGCGGCTGAGGGTGCCGATGGTCTGTTCCCACTGATACTGGCGTTCGCTTTCGGCGTTGTTGACCTTCACCGCGTCGAGGCCGGCGAGGGTTTCGATCAGGCTCGACTGGCGCTCGGCACCGAGGGCCATGGTGCGCTCCATGGTCGCCACCAGCGGTTTCTGCAACGCGTAGCCGATCAGCAAGGCAATCGGGAAGGCCAACACCGGAATCCACACCAGATGCCCGCCGAGAATGGCGATGACGATAAAGATGAGGATGGTGAACGGCAGATCGATCAGGCTGGTCAGGGTCAGCGAGGCGAGGAAGTCGCGCAGGCTCTGAAACTCATGGATGTTCTGCGCAAAGCTGCCGACCCGTGCCGGGCGATATTTCATCGCCATGCCGACAATGCGCTCGAACAGCGTGGCGGAGATGATCAGGTCGGTTTTCTTGCCGGCCAGATCCAGGCACAGACTGCGCAGGCTCTTGAGGATCAGGTCGAAGATGTAGGCGCCGGTGATGCCCAGCGCCAGCACCCACAGGGTCGCTTCGGCCTGGTTCGGCACTACGCGGTCGTAGACGTTCATCACGAACAGCGGCGCGGCCATGGCGATGATGTTGATCAGGAAACTGGCGGCGATCGCATCGGCATACAGCCAGCGCGAACGCTTGAGGGTGTCGCGAAACCATGAGCGCGCACGCGGGATCAGCGTGCCGTGGTTGACGTCGAATTTGTGCTGCGGCTGGGCGAAGAACACTTTGCCGGTGTAGTCGTCGGCCAGCAGTTCACGGCTGACCACCGATTCGCCGCCGTCGCTTTCGCTGAGCAGCACCCGGGCTTCGTTCTCGCCTTGCCAGCCGAGCAGGACGGCACTGCGGCCATCCTTGAGCAGCAACAGCGCCGGCATGGCAATCGCTGGAATTTCTTCCAGCTTGCGTTGCAGCACCCGACCCTGCAGGCCGGCGCGAGCCGCCGCGCGGGGCAGCAGCTCGACACTCAGGCGTTGCTTGGGCAATGGCAGACCGGTGGTCAGCATCGCCGCACTGGCAGGTTTCTGGTGCAACATGCACAGAGCGAGCAGACCATCCAGCAACGGATCGTCGTGCATCGCGCGCGGATCATGAATGAGTTGAACTCGACTGACTTCTGATTCCACGCTCGGCACTCTTGGCTAACAATTGAACAATGAAGGTTCTGCTCAATTCATACCGGGCAGTTGGACCTTCGGCTTCACATCGTTCTGCACGACGGATGCCAATGGTGCGACCACTCCCTGGCTCTTGAGCAACTCGCCCATGGTCGCCTTGATTCGATACTGAGTAAATAACTGAATGTTCTTGATCTCGGCCAAACGGCGCGAAGCGGTGAACAACTCGTTTTCACTGTCGAGCAAATCGAGCAAGGTCCGCTCGCCAAGGCTGAACTGACGCTGGTAAGCGGTGCGCACGGCGGTGCTGTGATCAACATATTGCTGTGCGATCGGCACCTGAGCGTTGGCGTTGTTCAGGGCGTTCCAGGCCAGGCCCAGTTCTTCGTTCAACTGACGCAGGGCGTTGTTGCGGATATCCAGCGCCTGGTTCGACAGGTACGACTTGGATTCCAGGTCGGCCTTGTTGCTGCCACCCGAATAGAGGTTGAAGCGCATGCGCAGCATGGCCTGCCACTCGTTGTTGTGACCGTTCTGGCCGTCCAGATCGTTGTCGGCGGTGCGGCCCAACTCGGCGTCGAAACGTGGGTAGAAGGTCGACTTGGCGGTTTCGTACTGCTTCTCTGCCGCAGCGATGTCGGACTCGGCCGAGCGCAGGATCGGGCTGTTTTCCAGCATCTGCGTACGGGCTTCATTGAGGTTGGCCGGCATCATCGCCATGAACGGCGCCGGACGCTCCAGCTGGTCAGGCATCTGGCCGACGGCGCTGAGGAAGTTGGTCTCGGAGTCGGCGAGGTTGGTTTGTTCGGTGATCAGGTTGTTACGGGCCTGGGCCATCCGCGCTTCGGCTTGATCAAGGTCGGCACCGCTGCCGACGCCACGCTGGGTGCGCAACTGGATCTGGTCGTAGATGCGCTGGTGGCTCTTGAGGTTTTCTTCGGCCAGACGCACGAATTCGCGGCGGGTCAGCACGTCCAGATACACCTGAGCCACGGTCAGCGCGGTGCGCTCGGAAGTCCCCAGCAACGAGTAGGCGCGGGAGTTGACGGTGGCTTGTTGACGCCCGACCTCGCTGGAGGTGGCAAAACCGTCAAAAACCATTTGCGAGAGACGTAAACTTGACTCGCCGCGGGTCAAGGTTTCGTAGTGATTGCTGCCACCATTGGCGCGGGTGGTCACGCTGTCGGTGCCTTCACGGCCATAGCCGCCCAGCAGATCGACCTTGGGCAGGTATCCCCCTTTTGCAGCCTTTAACTGATAATCCGCCGCCAGACGACTGTTGACCCCTGCCTGGATTTCCGGATGGACATCCAATGCCTGTTGCATGGCTTCTGGTAAGGATTGTGCTTGGACGAAAGAGGCGGCGAGAGCGAAGGGTACAGCCAGGAACAGGGGCGAACGCATGATAGGAATTTCCCAGAGCTTCTTGTCTTGAATCACAGCAAAACGTGGCGCTGCGTCGGATGATGGCAACCGGAATGACCGTATGTCGGAAAGTTCAAAATAGGAACTGGATCACACGCTGAAGTACAGGTCGCCGCATAAATATCAATGTGACATTACTGGGACGATTGTTTAGGATGGCACCCAGAAGGTCAATAGTTTGGCATAAAGTTAATAGCGAAAGAATCTAGCCAAATTTTTGACGAAAAGCAGCGTCAAACTTGATTCGCAAATTTTTAAAGTACGTCCAGACTGAATCGGCGCCGAGCCATCAGGCTATGGAAGTCAACTGAACGTGACACCCGGAGAGTCTTCAATGAGCAGTGTTGTTGCCATCGTCAAAAGCATTGTCGGTCAGGTATTCGTGGTATCCCCCGAGGGTGTACGCCGGGTGCTCGTTGAAGGCGATCGCCTGTTCGTCGGCGACCAGATCGACACCGGCCTCTCCGGCGCCGTGTCGCTGGAGCTGGCGGATGGCCGCACCCTGGACCTGGGCCGCGAAACCCAGTGGAGCGCCAACGCGCCAGACTCCAGCACTGACCTGGCCGAAGCCACCGCGCAGGCCGCGCCTTCTGTAGCCGAACTGCAGCAGGCCATCGCCGCCGGTGTCGACCCGACCACCGCCCTTGAAGCCACCGCAGCCGGCGCCACCGCCGCAGGGACTGGCGGCGCGGCGGGCGGCGGCCACAGTTTCGTGATGCTCGACGCCACCGCTGGCCGCGTCGACCCGACCATCGGCTTCCCGACTGCTGGCATCAACTCCGGCGCACAAGCGGCACAGAACATCACCGGCGGCCAGACCACCGACACCACCAGCAACGCCCTGCGTGAGTCGACCCTGAGCCTCAGCGCCACGCCGACCATCACCGAAGCCGGCGGCGTGCTGGTGTACACCGCGACCCTGACCCAGGCGCCGCTGACTGACCTGACGATCACCCTGTCCAACGGCTCGGTGATCGTAATTCCGGCCGGCTCCACCACCGGCACCGTCAACGTGCCGCTGGCACCGAACGATACCGTTTATAACGACCCGACCCAGATCGACGTGACCGTCACCGGCACCACTGGCGGCAACGGCATCACCGTGACCCCGCCGACCACCCCGGCTACAACTCAAGTCACCGACACCATCGACACCACCACCGTCACTCTGACCGCTGGCAACAGCGTTACCGAAGGCGGCCAGATCACTTACACCGCGACGCTGACGAACCCGGCGCAGACACCGGTGACCGTCACCCTGTCCAATGGCTCGACCATCACCATCGAAGCCGGCCAGACCACGGGCACCGTCAACGTGCCGACCCCGCCGAATGACGTCTACAACAACGGCAGCACGGTCAGCACCACCATCACCGGTGCCACCGGCGGTAACTTCGAAAACCTGGTGCCGAACACGACACCGGCAGTGACCACCATCACCGATTCGATCGACACCACCAACCTGACCCTGACCGCCACCGGCACTGTGGTTGAAGGGGGTCAGATCACCTACACCGCGACCCTGACCAACCCGGCGCAGACACCGGTCACCGTCACCCTGTCCAACGGCTCGACCATCACCATCGAAGCCGGCCAGACCACGGGCACCGTCAACGTGCCGACCGCACCGAACGACGTCTACAACAATGGCGGTACCGTCAGCACCACGATTACCGGCGCGACTGGCGGCAACTTCGAGAACCTGGTGCCGAACACGACGCCAGCGACTACCACCGTGACCGACTCCATCGACACCACCAACCTGTCGCTGAGTGCCACCGGTACCGTGGCTGAAGGCGGTTCGATCGTTTACACCGCAACCTTGACCAACCCGGCCGGCACCCCGGTGACCGTGACGTTGAGCAACGGGTCTGTCATCACCATCGAAGCCGGTAAAACCACCGGTACCGTGACCGTTCCGGCGCCTGCCGATGACGTCTATAAAGACGCCGGCAAAGTCGAAGTCAGCATCACCGGCACCACCGGCGGCAATTTCGAGAACCTGGTGCCAAGCACCGTTCCGGCTGTTACCGACGTCACCGATACCATCGACACCTCGACCGTCAAACTGACTGCCGATACCTCGGTCGCTGAAGGCGGCACCGTCACCTACACCGCCACCGTCGGTGCACCTGTAACGGGCTCGCCAGTCACCGTCACGCTGACCAACGGCCAGACCATCACCATCGAAGTCGGCAAAACTACCGGCACCGTGACCACCACCGCGCCGAACGATGCATTGACCGGCAATCCACCGCTGACCAACGCCATCACCAACGTCAGTGGCGGCAATTACGAGAACCTCGTCGCCGACAAAACCCCGGTTTCGACCACTGTCACCGATACCGTCGACACCACTGACCTGTCGCTGAGCGCGACCGGTACCGTGGCCGAGGGCGGCTCGATCATTTACACCGCGACCCTGACCAACGCGGCTGGCTCGCCAGTCACCGTAACCCTGAGCAATGGCGCGGTGATCACCATTGAAGCGGGTAAAACCACTGGCACCGTGACTGTTCCGGCGCCTGCCGATGACGTCTACAAAGACGCCGGCAAAGTCGAAGTGAGCATCAACGGTGCGACCGGTGGCAATTTCGAGAATCTGGTGCCAAGTACTGTTCCAGCCGTCACCGAAGTCACCGACACCATCGACACCACCACAGTCAAACTGTCCGCTGACACCTCGGTCGCCGAGGGCGGCACCGTCACTTACACCGCGACTGTCGGTGCACCCGTGACCGGTTCGCCAGTCACCGTGAGTCTGGCCAACGGCCAGACCATCACCATCGAAGTGGGCAAGACCACCGGCACCGTCACCACCACCGCGCCAAACGACGTGCTGAACGGCCAGGTGCCGCTGAGCAACTCAATCACTGGCGTGACTGGTGGCAACTACGAAAACCTCGTGTCCGACAAAACCCCGGTCAGCACCACCGTCACCGACACCGTCGACACCACCAACCTGACGTTGAGCGCCACTGGCTCCGTCGCTGAAGGCGGTTCGATCGTTTACACCGCGACCTTGACCAACCCGGCCGGCACCCCGGTGACCGTGACGCTGAGCAACGGCTCTGTCATCACCATCGAAGCCGGCAAAACCACCGGTACCGTGACTGTTCCGGCCCCTGCCGACGACGTCTATAAAGATGCCGGCAAAGTTGAAGTCAGTATCACCAATACCGCGGGCGGCAATTTCGAGAATCTGGTGCCGAGCACCGTTCCGGCTGTTACCGACATCACCGACACCATCGACACCTCGACCGTCAAACTGACTGCCGATACCTCGGTGGCTGAAGGTGGCACCGTCACCTACACCGCCACGGTGGGCGCACCTGTGACGGGTTCGCCTGTGACTGTGACCCTGGCCAACGGCCAGACCATCACCATCGAAGTGGGCAAGACCACCGGCACTGTCACCACTGCTGCACCGAACGATGCGCTGAACGGTCACGAGCCACTGACCAACGCGATCACTGAGGTGAGCGGCGGCAACTACGAGAATCTGGTTGCCGATAAAACCCCGGTTTCGACCACCGTCACCGACACTGTCGATACCACCAACCTGACGCTGACCGCGACCGGTACCGTGGCTGAGGGCGGTTCGATCGTCTACACCGCGACCTTGACCAATCCGGCCGGCACCCCGGTGACCGTAACCCTGAGCAATGGCTCCGTCATCACCATCGAAGCGGGTAAAACCACCGGTACCGTGACCGTTCCGGCGCCTGCCGACGACGTCTACAAAGACGCCGGCAAGGTTGAAGTCAGCATCAAGGACGCTTCTGGCGGCAACTTCGAAAACCTCGTTCCGAGCGCTGTCCCTGCGGTCACTGAAGTGACTGACACCATCGACACCTCGACCGTCAAACTGACCGCCGATACCTCGGTGGCCGAGGGCGGCACCGTCACCTACACCGCCACCGTTGGCGCGCCTGTGACCGGTTCGCCAGTCACCGTGACTCTGGCGAACGGTCAGACCATCACCATCGAAGTCGGCAAAACCACCGGCACCGTGACCACCACCGCGCCAAACGATGCGCTGACCGGTCACGAGCCGCTGAGCAACTCGATCACCGGCGTGACAGGTGGCAATTACGAGAATCTGGTGGCCGATAAAACCCCGGTCAACACCACTGTCACTGACACCGTCGACACCACCAACCTGACGTTGAGCGCGACCGGTACCGTGGCTGAAGGTGGTTCGATCGTCTACACCGCGACCCTGACCAATCCGGCCGGCACCCCTGTAACCGTGACCCTGAGCAACGGTTCGGTGATCACCATCGAAGCCGGCAAGACCACTGGCACCGTAACCGTTCCGGCGCCAGCCGATGACGTTTACAAGGACGCCGGCAAGGTTGAAGTCAGCATCAAGGACGCTTCTGGCGGCAACTTCGAGAATCTGGTGCCAAGCACTGTTCCGGCAGTGACCGAGGTCACCGACACCATCGATACGTCGACCGTGAAGCTCAGCGCCGATACTTCGGTGGCTGAAGGCGGCACTGTCACCTACACCGCCACCGTTGGCGCGCCCGTGACTGGCTCGCCTGTGACCGTGACCCTGGCGAACGGCCAGACCATCACCATCGAAGTGGGTAAAACCACCGGCACCGTGACCACCACCGCGCCAAACGATGCGTTGAACGGTCATGAGCCGTTGAGCAATTCGATCACCGACGTAACGGGCGGCAACTACGAAAACCTCGTCGCCGACAAGACACCGGTCGCCACCACTGTCACCGACACCGTCGACACCACCAACCTGTCGCTGAGTGCCACCGGTACCGTGGCGGAAGGCGGCTCGATCGTTTACACCGCAACCCTGACCAACCCGGCCGGCACCCCGGTGACCGTGACGTTGAGCAACGGCTCCGTCATCACCATCGAAGCCGGCAAAACCACCGGCACCGTGACCGTTCCGGCGCCTGCTGATGACGTCTACAAAGACGCCGGCAAGGTTGAAGTCACGATCAAAGATGCTGCAGGCGGCAACTTCGAGAACCTGGTGCCAAGCACGGTTCCTGCCGTTACCGAAGTGACTGACACCATCGACACCACCACGGTGAAACTGACCGCGACCGAAACCGCAGCTGAAGGTGGCACCGTCACCTACACCGCCACCGTCGGCGCACCAGTCACCGGTTCGCCAGTTGTGGTTACCCTGGCCAACGGTCAGAGCATCACCATCGAAGTGGGCAAGACCACCGGTACCGTGACCACCACCGCACCGAACGATGCGCTGACGGGTCACGAACCACTGACCAACTCGATCACCGGCGTAACGGGCGGCAACTACGAAAACCTCGTGGCCGACAAAACCCCGGTCAACACCACCGTCACCGACACTGTGGACACGACAAATCTGTCGCTCAGCGCCACTAACTCGGTCGCTGAGGGCGGCTCGATCACCTACACCGCGACCCTGACCAATGCGGCCGGCTCGCCAGTCACCGTGACCCTGTCCAACGGTTCGGTCATCACCATCGAAGCCGGCAAAACCACCGGTACCGTGACCGTTCCGGCGCCAGCCGATGACGTCTACAAAGACGCCGGCAAGGTTGAAGTGACCATCAAGGACGCGTCCGGTGGCAACTTCGAGAATCTGGTGCCAAGCACTGTTCCGGCAGTGACTGAAGTCACCGATACCATCGATACCTCGACGGTCAAACTGACCGCCACCGAGTCGGCTGCTGAAGGTGGCACTGTCACCTACACCGCCACCGTCGGCGCTCCAGTCACCGGCTCGCCAGTCGTGGTGACCCTGGCCAATGGTCAGAACATCACCATCGAAGTGGGTAAAACCACCGGCACCGTGACCACCATCGCGCCAAACGACGCGTTGAACGGTCACGAGCCGCTGACCAACTCGATCACCGGCGTGACCGGTGGCAATTACGAGAATCTGGTCGCCGATAAAACCCCGGTTTCGACCACGGTCACTGACACCGTCGACACCACCAACCTGTCGCTGACTGCGACCGGCACCGTGGCGGAAGGCGGCTCGATCGTCTACACCGCGACCCTGACCAACCCGGCCGGTACCCCGGTGACCGTGACCCTGAGCAATGGCTCGGTGATCACCATCGAAGCCGGAAAAACCACTGGCACCGTAACCGTTCCGGCGCCTGCCGATGACGTCTACAAAGACGCTGGCAAAGTCGAAGTGACCATCAAGGATGCGTCCGGCGGCAACTTCGAAAACCTCGTTCCGAGCCCTGTTCCGGCAGTGACCGAAGTCACCGACACCATCGATACTTCCACCGTCAAACTGACGGCCGATACGTCGGTCGCAGAGGGTGGCACCGTCACCTACACAGCCACCGTCGGCGCGCCAGTCACCGGCTCGCCTGTGGTCGTGACCCTGGCCAACGGTCAGACCATCACCATCGACATCGGCAAGACCACCGGCACCGTGACCACCACTGCACCGAACGATGCGTTGACCGGTCACGAACCGCTGAACAACTCGATCACCAACGTCAGCGGCGGCAACTACGAAAACCTCGTTGCCGACAAAACCCCGGTCAGCACCACCGTGACCGACACCGTCGACACCACCAACCTGTCACTGAGCGCGACCCCGGCGGTGAACGAAGGCGGCCAGATCACCTACACCGCCACCCTGACCAACGCCGCGGGTACTCCGGTGACCGTGACGTTGAGCAACGGCGCCGTGATCACCATCGACGCTGGCAAGACCACCGGCACTGTGACCATCGATGCACCGAAAGATGACGTCTACAAGGACGCCGGCACCGTTGAAGCGACCATCAAGGGCGCGACCGGTGGCGACTTCGAAAACCTGGTGACCAGCAACACCCCGGCCGTGACCACCGTCAACGACACCATCGACACCTCCACCGTGTCGCTGACCGCCACCGCCAACGTCGCCGAAGGCGAAACCGTGGTCTACACCGCGACCGTCACCGCGCCGGTAACCGGTGCGCCAGTCGTGGTCACCCTGTCCAACGGCCAGACCATCACCATCGCCGTCGGTGAAACCACCGGCAGCGTGAATTTCGTTGCGCCGAACAGCCCGCTGGCGGGCGGCAGCTCGCTGAGCGTCGCCATCGACAAGGTTGCCGGCGGCAACTATGAGAACCTGGTGGCCGACAAGACACCGGCAAACACCTCGGTTTCGGACACCGTCGACACCACCAACCTGAACCTGACCGCCAGCGACTCGGTGGCCGAAGGTGGTTCGATTGTTTACACCGCAACCCTGACCAACCCGGCTGGCACTCCGGTGACCGTGACCCTGTCCAACGGTGCTGTCATCACCATCGAGGCCGGTAAAACCACCGGTACCGTGACCGTTCCTGCTCCGGCAGACGACGTGTACAAAGACGCGGGCAAAGTCGAAGCGACCATTTCAACTGCCACCGGTGGCAACTTCGAGAACCTGGTGCCGAGCACCGTTCCAGCCGTCACCAACGTGACCGATACCATCGACACCACCACGGTC
>NZ_CP101655.1:5918884-5943680 GCF_028830055.1 Pseudomonas serboccidentalis | reverse complement strand
GTACAGCGTTTGGGCAGTGAGTTGGGTGCTGCTATCACAGGCCTCATCACTGGCAAGCCAGTGTGATCTTCAGCACAACGCATACCTTGTGGGAGCGAGCTTGCTCGCGAAGAAGCCTTCACAGTCAGCACAAAATCTCAGCCCTTCACCAGACTGCGCACCGCCACAATCTCCGGCACCTCAACCTTGCTCATGTACACCCGCAACGGCTCGGTGATGTTGATCCGGTCGTCGATGTTCTGATCCAGCAGCAACTGAATCAACTCGCGCTTCAAGGTCATGGTCGTATCGGAGACCGCCACCCAGACAAATTCGCTGGTGGGAATGATGCCGTCATCGGCCACGTCCATGCCGAACGAATCTTCGCTGAAACGCACGATGTACTGACCGGTCTTGCGGTTGAGGCCGACAAAGCCTTTGAGGTCGTCGGCGGCCTGGCAGATGAGTTGGGAAGTGATGCGCATGGTAAACCTCACGAAAAATCATCGATGGTTTACACGCAGGGCACAGGAATCGGCGCGCCCTCTGCCGGGGCGTCTGCCACCGGCAAGCGTACTGCAAACAGCGCCACAAAAGTGCAGGAAAAATCGCTTTTAATACGTTTATGTCGGTCTGGCGATAGCACGCAATCGCTTCAGTTGCTAAAAGGTACGTCTTTGAAAATGCCCTGCGAAAGGAACTCGAACATGCCCGCCACTTTCACCAGAAGCGCCCTCATGCTGAGCCTGCTGCTCGGTCTCGGCCAGGCCCACGCCGCCCAGACTGACGTTAACGCGCTTGCCGCCGCCCATGGCATCCCGCATCCAGCCGTGATCGCTCACCGTGGCGCGTCCTTCGATGCACCGGAATCCACCGCCGCCTCCTACAAACTGGCCCGCGACCTCGGCGCCGATTACCTGGAAATGGATTTGCAGCGCAGCAAGGACGGCGTGTTGTTCGCCCTGCACGACAACAACCTGCAACGCACCACCGACGTCGCGACCAAGTTTCCGGACCGCAAGGACAGCCCGGCCAATGCCTTCACCATGGCCGAACTGAAAACCCTCGACGCCGGCAGCTGGTACAACAAGGCTTACCCGGATCGCGCGCGCCCGTCCTACGCCGGGCTGAAAATCCTGACCCTGGACGAAATCATCGACATCGCCCAGGCCAACCCGAAACACAAGCCGGGCCTGTACATCGAAACCAAGGAGCCACAACTGTTCCCCGGGATCGAGCATGACCTCAAAGAGAAGCTGCAGGACCGCGGCTGGTTGAGCCCGGCCGGTTCGAAACTGGCGAAAAGCGAGCTGGGCGTCGGCCAGGGCAAAGGCAAGGTGATCCTGCAGACCTTCGAGAAAAACAGCCTCGAACTGCTGCAAAAGGAAATGCCACAAGTGCCGAAGATCCTCTTGCTGTGGGTCGGTGAAGGCAGCATCGAGCCGAAATCGACAGTGACCTTTGCCGAATCCGGCGAGAAGGACAAGAACGCTTTCTACGGCAAGCAGGAACCGAAATCCGAAGCTGAATTCAAGCAGTGGGTGGATTTCGCCAAGGCTCAGGGCGCCATCGGCACCGGCCCTTCGGCCAAGCTGACCCAGGGCGGCGATCAGAGCTATTCGGATCTGGTGCAACCGTGGATGAACCAGTACACCCACGATCAGGGCATGCTGGTGCACGTGTATACCGTCGATGAGCCGGTGGACTTCGAGAAAGTCATGGCATCCGGCGTCGACGGCATCTTCACCAACCGCGCCAGCGAACTGT
The DNA here is from genome assembly GCF_028830055.1 of Pseudomonas serboccidentalis. Taxonomy (NCBI): domain Bacteria; kingdom Pseudomonadati; phylum Pseudomonadota; class Gammaproteobacteria; order Pseudomonadales; family Pseudomonadaceae; genus Pseudomonas; species Pseudomonas serboccidentalis. The sequence continues at coordinate 5,941,934 of NZ_CP101655.1, read as the reverse complement.
TGAAGTTCTACAAGCGTCCGGCGGCAGCCAGTGTTGATGAGGTGTTGAAGAACAACGGTTTCTGATCGATAACCGAGGCGCCTTCATCGCGGGCAAGCCACGCTCCCACAGGTTCTGTGCAGGGTGCGGCTTGCCCGCTTGGCATTCAGGGCTTTTAAGGGTGAATTAAGTTGCGGTGGTTAATCTGAACCCACTTCAACAGAACACGCACTTAAGCAAACCAAGGATCGAACCGATGAAAACTTTGACTGCCCTGTTTACCGCCGCTGCCCTGACCCTGACCGCTGGCCTGGCCCAGGCTGACGTCCGCGTCGACCAGATCCCGCAACTGGTGAAGGAAGGCAAGATCAAGTCGCTGGAGTCGATGAACGCCGAGGCGCTGAAACTGCACCCGGGTGCGACCATCACCGACACCGACCTGGACAACCACTTCAACGGTTACGAGTACGAAGTCGAGCTGAAAACCGCCGATGGCAAAGAGTTCGACGTGGACTTTGACGCCACCACCGGCAAGGTGCTGAGCAACAAGCAAGACACTTGATACACCGCTCATCAAAAGCCGCACGATTGAAAGATCGTGCGGCTTTTTCATGCCCGCCCTACGGCGGCACGCGCACTGATTAGAGATCGACGGTGTACCGACTCGGTAGCCGAATCGGTACACCCAGGCTCGATCAGGCGCTCAGGCGCGCGGTGACTTCATTGAGTTGCCCGGACAGGCCATGCAGGTTCTGGCTGGCGCTTTCGGTGCGCTGCACGCTGTTGAGGTTGGTGCTGGCGATCGAGGTGATCTCGGTGAGGTTGCGCGAGATGTCTTCGGCCACCGAGGTCTGCTCTTCGGCGGCGGTGGCGATCTGGCGGTTCATGTCGCGAATCGCTTCCACCGCGTGGGTGATGCGCTCGAGCATGGCGCCGGCCTGGGTCACTTGCTCGACGCTTTCATCGCTGCGCGACTGGCCGCTATCGATGGCTTGGGCCGCATCGACTGCGCCGGTCTGCACGCTCTGAATGATCTGGTTGATCTCGATGATCGACTCCGCCGTGCGTTGCGCCAGGTTGCGCACTTCATCGGCCACCACGGCAAAACCACGCCCGGCCTCACCGGCCCGCGCCGCTTCAATCGCCGCGTTGAGTGCCAGCAGGTTGGTCTGTTCGGCGATGCCGCGAATCACTTCCAGCACCTTGCCGATCCGGCCGCTGTCCGCTTCCAGACGGCGGATCACCGTGGCGGTGTTAGCGATTTCGCTGCGCATCTGGGTGATGGAATGGATGGTGCTCTGCATGACCTTTTCGCCCTGTTGAGCGGACTGGTCGGCATCGTCGGCCGCGCGCGCCGCGTCCGCCGCATGACGGGCGACTTCCTGGGCGGTGGCGGACATTTCGTTCATCGCCGTCGCCACCTGATCGGTGCGGTTGAACTGCTCGTTGGTGCCGCCGGCCATGGTCGTGGCAATCGCGTTCAGCTCGCCGCTGGCGCTGTCCAGATCACTGGCGCTGCGTTGCAGGTGGGTGAACGTCTCAGCGAGGAAATCACGCAGGGTATTGGCGGCCGCCGCCAGGTTGCCCAACTCGTCCTGACGGTCGTTGGCGACACGTTCAGCGAGGCGCCCGCGACTCAATTGGGTGACGTAATCGATCAGCTTGCGGATCGGTTCGATCAGGTTGCGGTTGACCAGCCACAGGCTCAACAGACCGATCAACAGACCCGAGCCGAGCATCACCAGAATCCCCAGCAACACGGTGCTGTCGGCACTGGCGCTGATCTGCGCCGACTGCTCGCTGCCTTGCTTGCGCAGCTCGGCCACCAGCTCGCTCATCTGGTCGCTGGCGGCGCGGTCCACGCCTTTGACGGCGGCATCGCCAGCGGTTGGATCGGCACCGGCCGCCACGTAGGCATCGCGACCTTTCTGGTACGCGGCGCCGAGCAGGCGGTGTTCTTCACGCAGGCGTTCGATGCGGGTTTTGAGTGCCGGCTCGATGCCTTTCTGGCTGGCCAGTTCACCGAGAATATTTTGTACATCGCGCTGGCGATCTTCGAACTGGCTCCAGTATTTGGCCAGATCCGCCGGTTGCTTGCCGCGCAGCAGGACGTTTTTCCATTCCTGCACCTGCACCTTGAATTGCAGGTTGGCCTCGTCGATCAGTTGTGAGGTGTGCAACGGGCCGGCGATCAACTGGCTGTAGTTCTGCACGCCGTTGGACAGGAAATGAAAGCAGGCCAGCGCGATCAACAGTGTCGCCAGCAGGCTGCCGCTCAGCAGGGCGAGAATTTGCGCTCTCAGGGATTTTTGCAGCATCGCAAGATACTCAGGACAGGGATGAGGCACGCCCGATAAGGCGTGGGATTTTGCCGGACATCCGTGTCGGCGCGCCTTGGCTCATGGCCAAGCGCGCGCAACGTAACCTAAGCGTGATCGGCGTGCCAGAGCGCTTCTTGAAGAAATTCCGACCGCCGGTAAGACATTGATCTGGCGTCACTTTATCGTCACGCCAGTGTCACATTCGGTTGCGATGATGCGGCTCAGTGAACCTGCCATTCCGCGACCGACGCCCTCCTCCTCGCAGCGAGCCTCCATGAACCACAGCCTCGATATCAGTCATCGCGATCCTGATTTGTTCGGTTTGCTTTACGGCTTCCGTTTCCGCCCGGGTGAACGTGGCCGCGAAGTCGATTCGGCGACCGCCCTGCGCTGCCTGCAAGACGACAGCGACAGTGATGAATTCCTCTGGCTGCACCTGAACCTGGCCCACGCCGCGTGCGAGCGCTGGATGAAAAGCCATCTGCAATTGCCCGAAGAATTTTTCGAAGCGCTGCACGAAGGTTCGCGCTCGACGCGCATCGAACACGTTGACTCAGCGTTGCTGGCGGTGGTCAATGATGTGGTGTTCAACCTCAGCAGCATGGTCTCTTCGGATGTCTCGACGCTGTGGGTTTGCGTGCGCAGCAAACTGATCGTCAGCGCACGCCTGCAACCGCTGCACTCGGTGGACAAGCTGCGCTCGTCGGTGAAGGCCGGCGAATGCTTTCGCTCGCCGTCGGAACTGCTCGTGCACCTGCTGCGCGATCAGGGCGAAGTGCTGACGCAGATCGTGCGCAAGACCAGCATGAGCGTCGATCAGGTCGAGGACGAATTGCTCTCCTCGCGCCTGTCGACCAACCGCGCCGAACTCGGCGCCAACCGCCGCGTGCTGGTGCGCCTGCAACGGCTGTTGGCGCTGGAACCGGGTTCGCTGCTGCGCCTGCTCAACCGTCCGCCGCCGTGGCTGCAGAAGGAGGACGTCAAGGAGCTGCGCAAGTCCACCGAGGAGTTCGCGCTGATCATCAACGACCTCACCGCCCTCGGCGAACGGATCAAACTGCTCCAGGAAGAGATCGCCGCCAACCTCAACGAACAGAGCAACCGCACGCTGTTCACCCTGACCGTGGTCACGGTGCTGGCGCTGCCGATCAACATCATTGCCGGTTTCTTCGGCATGAACGTCGGCGGCGTGCCGCTGGCAACGGATCCGGAGGGGTTCTGGATATTGGTCGCGTTGGTGGCGACGTTTACCGTGATTGCCGGGCGCTGGGCGTTTCGTAAACGCGGGGATTACTAACCCCAATAATTACTGTGCCCCACCACAGATCCCTTGTAGGAGTGAGCCTGCTCGCGATAGCGGTGTGTCAGACACCTCTGTTTTGAATGTGCCAACGTCATCGCGAGCAGGCTCACTCCTACAGGGGTTGTTCATTTCCCTTCTGATCAATGGTCAGACTAATCCGCCAAACACTGACCTGCCGCAGTCTCTCTGTAATATTTAGCAACGATCATGGCCGACACTCCTTCCCTCGCTCAGGACTGTCCGCTCATGGCTACTCCCTCCCTGACCGCCGCCCGCCCCACGTCCGTCCACGGCGGTCGGCCTGCACTTGATAAAAAACCCGGCCCCTTCACTTACGTGGTGTTTTTTGCCGTGCTGGCAATGGGGATGCTGTTCACGGCCTACAGCCTGATGCACGACATGCACGAGCTGGGCACCACCGTCACCACCTGGACCCCGTTCCTGCTACTCGGCGTGGCGCTCCTGATTGCGCTGGGCTTTGAGTTCGTCAACGGTTTCCACGACACCGCCAACGCGGTCGCGACGGTGATCTACACCCACTCGCTGCCGCCGAATGTGGCGGTGGTCTGGTCGGGTTTCTTCAACTTCCTCGGGGTGCTGCTGTCCAGCGGCGCTGTAGCGTTCGGCATCATCGCCCTGCTGCCGGTGGAGCTGATTCTGCAGGTCGGTTCGTCCGCCGGGTTCGCGATGATCTTCGCTCTGCTGATCGCAGCGATCCTGTGGAACCTCGGCACCTGGTGGCTGGGCCTGCCGGCCTCCTCGTCGCACACCCTGATCGGCTCGATCATCGGCGTCGGCGTGGCCAATGCCTTGATGCACGGGCGCGACGGCACCAGCGGCGTGGACTGGGCGCAAGCGACCAAGATCGGTTACGCCTTGCTGCTGTCGCCACTGGTGGGTTTCGGCTGCGCGGCGCTGTTACTGCTGGCGTTGCGTGCGTTCGTGAAAAACCGTGCGCTGTACAAAGCACCGCAAGGCAACACCCCGCCACCGTGGTGGATCCGTGGTTTGCTGATTATCACCTGCACCGGCGTGTCCTTCGCTCACGGCTCCAACGACGGGCAGAAAGGCATGGGCCTGATCATGCTGATTCTGGTCGGCACCCTGCCAATGGCTTATGCGTTGAACCGCACCATGCCGGCCGATCAGGCGTTGCAGTTTGCCGCTGTCGCCGAAGTCACTCAGCAAGCACTGGTGAAAAATACCCCGCTGCCGGCCCCCGCCGATCCACGTCCGGTGCTCTCCGATTACGTGCGCAACAAGGAAGCCACCCCGCAACTGATCCCCGCCCTCGCCGCCCTCACCGGGCATATTGGCGAAGAGGTGAAAGGCTATGGCTCGCTGTCGAAAGTCCCGGCTGAAGCCATGGGCAACGTGCGTAACGACATGTACCTGGCCAGCGAATCAATTCGCCTGATGGACAAGAACAAGGTCGGCAACTTCGACGCCGACACCCACAACAAGCTGCAATTGTTCAAGCAGCAGATCGACAACGCCACGCGGTTCATTCCGCTGTGGGTGAAGATCGCCGTGGCCATCGCCCTGGGACTGGGGACCATGGTCGGCTGGAAACGGATTGTGGTGACGGTCGGCGAGAAGATCGGCAAGACCCACCTGACCTACGCCCAGGGCGCCTCGGCGGAAACCGTGGCGATGCTGACCATCGGCGCGGCGGACATGTTCGGTTTGCCGGTGTCGACCACCCACGTGTTGTCATCGGGCGTGGCCGGAACCATGGTCGCCAATGGCGGCGGCTTGCAGATGAAGACCATCCGCAATCTGCTGATGGCGTGGGTGCTGACATTGCCGGCGGCGATTCTGCTATCGGGCAGCCTCTATTGGCTGTTCACCCAGATCTTCTAACCCCACAAATCCCCTGTGGGAGCTGCGGCACGCTGCGATCTTTTGATTTTGCTTCTATAGAAACAAGATCAAAAGATCGCAGCGTGCCGCAGCTCCTACAGGGGGAAGTGGTGTTGGTCAGAGCGTCGAACGGATGACCTCGCCCAACCAATCCATGAACACCCGCACCCGCAGCGGCAAGTGCCGTTGCCGCGCATACAGGATTGAAATCCCCATCGCCGGCGCCGTGAACTGCGGCAGTACGGTCACCAGTTCGCCGGTGTCCAGATGCGGCTGCATGCCGGTACGCGGCACCTGAACCAGGCCGAAGCCGCCCAGGCAGGCCGACTCGTAAGCGTCAGTGCTGTTGACCGTAACGCTGCCAGCCATTGGCAGACGCCGCACCTGACCGTCCTGTTCATACACAAACCCTTCCGAGCGCGAGCCCAGCACACCGACGTAATGCACCAGCCTATGCTGCGCCAGATCCTCCAGCGTCTGCGGCACACCGTAGCGTTCAAGGTACGCCGGGCTGGCGCAATTGATCATCGGGAAATCGCCCAAATGCCGTGCTACCACTGACTGATCCGGCTGCGCGCCAATGCGCACCACGCAATCGAAGCCCTCGCTGAGCAAATCGACGCGGCGGTCGGTGCAGCTGATCTCCAGCTCCAGATTCGGGTGACACGCCATGAACTCAGGCAGCAGCGGCATGATCAGGCGGCGCGACAGAATGTTCGGCATGTCGACGCGAATCCGTCCGGTCAGCGAGGCCGGATCCTGACGAAACAGGCCCTCGATCTCGTCCATGTGCGACAGCAGATCCTTGCTGCGTTCGTACAGCACCAGGCCGTCCTGCGTCGCCTGCACCTTGCGCGTGGTGCGTTGCAGCAGGCGCGTGCCGAGCAGGGTTTCCAGCGACTGCACATGCTCGGACACCGTCGAGCGCGGCAGCCCCAGACTCTCGCCGGCGAGGGTGAAACTCGACAGTTCGCTGACCCGGACGAAGGTGCGCAGCAGTTCCAGTTTGTTCATGAGGACACCCCTTGATTGTTCGGCTTAATCGACCAGTGATTCCGGTTTCAGTCTGTTTATCACCCCCTGGCGGATAAATAAACTTTGCTCATCACCACTCACCGCAATCGAGGACTTCACATGAGCCGCAAAATCGCATTGATCACCGGCGCCAGCCGTGGCCTGGGCAAGAACGCCGCCCTGCACCTCGCCGCCGAAGGTGTGGACATCATCGGCACCTACAACAGCCACGCCGATGAAGCTCAAGCCCTGGTGGCTGAACTGGAACAACGCGGCGCCAAAGCCGTGATGCTGCAACTGGACGTGGGCCGCAGCGACAGCTTCGCTGATTTCGCTGCGCGGGTTGAGCAAGCGCTGCAGCAACTGGAGCGTCCGCGCTTCGACTTTCTGATCAACAACGCCGGGATCGGTGTGCACGCGGCATTCGCCGAAACCACACCAGAGCAGTTCGACCTGCTGATGAACATCCAGCTCAAAGGGCCGTTCTTCCTGACTCAGCAACTGCTGCCGCTGATCAACGATGGCGGGCGCATCATCAACATCTCCAGTGGCCTGACCCGCTTCAGCCTGCCGGGGTATGCCGCCTATGCAGCGATGAAAGGGGCGATGGAAGTGCTGACTCGCTATCAGGCCAAGGAGCTGGGCGCGCGGCAGATCGGCGTGAACATTCTGGCGCCGGGGGCCATCGAGACCGACTTTGGTGGCGGCGCCGTGCGCGACAACGCGGCGTTGAACGCGATGGTCGCCAGCAACACCGCCCTGGGCCGTGTCGGGCAGCCGGATGACATTGGTGGTGCGCTGTCGATGTTGCTGGCGCCGGGGGCACAGTGGATCAACGGGCAGCGGGTCGAGGCGTCGGGCGGGATGTTTCTCTAACTTCAAACACCGTCCCTGTAGGAGCTGCCGCAGGCTGCGATCTTTTGATCTTGTTTTTAAAAAATCAAAGTCAAAAGATCGCAGCCTTCGGCAGCTCCTACAGTGGGATTGGGTTAACCCTGACAGGCGCTGCGCTGCATGAACCGCGCACGCACCACGTCATAGCCCCAGTGATACACGTAGGTGTACGGCAGGAAGAACAGCAGCACGCCGATATCGAGCAAAAACGCCTGCCACAGGCTGACCGACAGCCACCAGGCAATCAGCGGCACGCCCATCACGATCAAGCCGCCTTCAAACAGCAGCGCATGGACCACCCGCGTCCAGGCGTTGTGCCCGACGTTCAGGCGCTTGAGCGTCCGGTCGAAGAAACCGTTGAACACCACGTTCCACGCCAGTGCCAACACGGCGATCAGCACGGTCACCGCGCCCATGTCGAGCAGCGGCTTGTTCATGATCCACGCCAGCAACGGCGTGCAGATAAGAATCGCCAGAAACTCGAAACCAATGGCCTGGAAGATACGTTCAGTGATGGACTTGTTAGCCGTCATGGCCTGACTCCTTGAGTGAAGATGTTGCCATGATCCATCCTCACACCGATACTTCATAACCAATAACCATCGATCAAGGCGATAGTTCATGGCCTCGCAGGAAGTGCTGTTGGCGTTTGTTCAAGCCGCCACTCAGGGTTCGTTCTCGGCAGCGGCGCGCAAACTGGGGCGCAGTCAGTCGACCATCAGTGCCGCCGTCGCGAGTCTGGAGATTGATCTGGACCTGATCCTGTTCGACCGCAGCAGCCGCAAACCGACCCTGACCCCGGCCGGCCACGTGATGCTGCAACGGGCCGAGGCGATTCTGGCGGCCACCAGCCGTCTGGAAATGACCGCCCGACAACTGACGCAAGGCGTCGAGCCGAAGCTGACCGTGGCGATTTCCGACACCTACCAATCGGCGCGTTTCGAAGCGGCACTGGTCGACTTCGAACAGCGTTATCCGGACCTGGAACTGGAATGCCTGATCGCCGAGTGCGACGACCTGATCGAACTCGTTCAGCGTGGCCGCGCGCACCTGGCGTTCGCCGAGATGCGCGACAGCTATCCGCCGGATCTGGTGACGTCAACGGTTGCCGAGCGCACTGACCTTGCGCTGTTCGTCAAACGTGATCATGTGCTGACCCATATCGAACGTGTCGATCAGCAAGTGCTGGAACAGCATCGGGAGTTGCGGCTGGCGACCATCGTCAATCCCTACGACAGTCGGGCGAAAGGTCGGGTGTGGTCGGCGCCGAGTTACCTGATGCTGATGGAAATGGCGGAAATGGGCTTCGGCTGGGCGGCGCTGCCGCGCTGGCTGGTGGGGCGCTTCGGTAATGGCTCGCTGGTGGAATTGACGGTGCGCGGCTGGCCGCGGCCGGTGTATGTCGATGCGTTGTGGTCGCGGATTTATCCACCGGGGCCAGCGGGGAGCTGGCTATTGAGCAAGATGCTGGAATAGATCAAAAGATCGCAGCCTTCGGCAACTCCTACATAGGAATGCATTCTTCTGTAGGAGTTGCCGAAGGCTGCGATCTTTTGATCTTCAAGCCGCTTCGATCACCGGCAGCAACCCTGATGATTTGAGGCCGGCACTGCCAATGAAGCTCGCGGATCAATCCAGTTCGCTCAGCCGCCCCTCGATAAACCGCCGCTCCGGCTCCTGCCGCGTCAACTCCAACGCGCGCCGATACGCCGCCCGCGCCTGCTCCACCCGGCCCAACTGCCGACAAAACTCCGCCCGTGCCGAATGCGCCAAGTGGTAATCCTGCAACTCGCCCCGCCCCAGAATCCCTTCAATCAAATTCAACCCGGCCAACGCCCCATCACGCTTGGCCACCGCCACCGCACGATTCAATTCGATCACCGGCGACGGCACCGCGCGCAACAGCACGTCATACAGCCCGACGATCTGCTCCCAATCCGTTTCAGCCGCTGAAGGCGCCTCGGCGTGCACCGCTGCAATCGCCGCTTGCAGGCAATACGGCCCGAAGCGCCGGGTGGTCAGCGCACGTTCCACCAGCGCACAGCCTTCGGCAATCAGCCCGGCATCCCAGCGCGAACGGTCCTGATCGTCCAGCAGGACCAATTCCCCGCTGGGCGAGGTGCGCGCCGGCCGCCGCGACTCGTGCAGCAGCATCAGCGCCAGCAAGCCCATGACCTCCGGCTCCGGCAGCAACTCCATCAGCAACCGCCCCAGCCGAATCGCCTCGCGCGTCAGGTCTTCACGGGTCAGCTCAGCGCCCATCGACGCCGAATACCCTTCGTTGAACACCAGATAAATCACCCGCAACACGCTGTCGAGGCGCTCGGACAACTCGTTGAGGCTGGGGACTTGATAAGGGATTTTCGCATCGCGGATCTTGGCCTTGGCCCGCACGATGCGCTGGGCAATCGCTGCCGGTGCCGAAAGAAACGCGCGGGCGATTTCCTCGGTGGTCAGGTCGCAGACTTCACGCAGGGTCAGCGGTACCTGCGCATCCGCCGCCAGCGCCGGGTGACAGCAGGTGAAGATCAGCCGCAGGCGGTCGTCTTCCACGTCTTCGCCACTCCAGTCGGCCTGTTCCAGTTCTTCTAGCTGCGCCAGCAACAGCGGCTGCGAGGCCTTGAAGCGGGCGCGCCGGCGCAACACATCGATCGCCTTGAAGCGCCCGGTGGACACCAGCCAGGTGCGCGGGTTGTCGGGCACGCCGTCGCGCTGCCAGCGCTCGACCGCGACGAAGAACGCCTCGTGCAAGGCTTCTTCGGCGAGGTCGAAATCACCGAGCAGGCGAATCAGCGTCGCAAGGATCCGCCGCGAGTCTTCGCGATAGACCTGCTCGACCCGCGCCCGAACCTCAGACATTCAACTGCCGCACCGGGCGCACTTCGACGCTGCCGACCCGGGCCGCCGGAATGTGCCCGGCGACCTGGATCGCTTCGTTGAGGTCCTTGGCGTCGATCAGGTAGAAACCGGCCAGTTGCTCTTTGGTTTCAGCGAACGGGCCATCGGTGATCGACAGCTTGCCGTTGCGCATGCGCACCGTGGTGGCGGTCTGCACCGATTCCAGCGCTTCGGCCGCGACCATCCGCCCGCTGCCCTGAATCGACTCGGCGTAGGCCCAGCATTCGGCGTCTTCCGGGCTGTCGGGCAGCGTGTGCAGCAGGCGTTCATCGCTGTAGACCAGGCATAGATACTTCATGGCTTTCTCCTGAATCGAACGGATCAACTATGGCTGAAGATCAGGGCTGCACATCGAACAGCGTGGCGCCGCTCATCGGATCGAACGGTGCCGACCAGTGCTCGTGGACGATCTTCCACGTCCCGCCCACCTGCCGATAGCACGCGGTGGCGCGCATCCAGCAGCTCTGGGTTTCACCCTTGTCGTTGGTCCCGCCGCAGTTGGCTACCCAATGGGCGAAGGCGAGGTTGTCGGCGGTTTCGATGGCGATCTCGTGGAACTCGAAAACGTGCGGGCCGGGGCACATCTCCATACAGGCTTCCCAGTGCTTGCGGTAGGCCGCCTTGCCCTTGAATTGCAGGGCCTTGATCGCGTCGAACGAGACGATGTCGTCGGCGTACAGCGCCATGACTTTCTCGACGTTCTTGGTCATCACCGCTTCGCGGTAAGTGTTGATCAGGGTCTGGATGTCAGCTTGTGCGCTCATGGTGTTCTCCGTGTTTTTGTTGTGAAGACACCCTTAGTCGTTCGGCAGTCGAGCCGATCGACAGACAAAACAAAAAAAATTCCGCCGAACACAAAATCGCTAGAATCCGAGGCTCATCTTTGTAGGAAAAAGGAAATTCCCGTGTCAGCCCAACTCGTGCCGTACGACAGCCTGAACGCCCTGCAGCGTCAGCAAGTCGAGGCGATTGAAATCCATCCCGAGCAGATCAAGTTTTCCGGCGACATCCACGGCGCGCTGCACACGCTGCTGTCCAGACCCGGCCCCGGCGTGAAGGGCTTCGCGCTGCTGGCGGATCAAGTGCCGGTGGCCTTCCTGCTGCTCAAACGCCCACCCGTGTTGCCGGACTGGGCCGATGAACACAGCGCCACCTTGCATGCGTTGCAGGTCGATCATCGGGCACAAGGCAAGGGTTACGGCAAAGCCTGCCTGCAAGCGTTGCCGCAGATTGCGCGTGAGGCATGGCCGGAAATCAAGGGCCTGGAGCTGTCGGTGGACGCCGATAACGACGCCGCCATCGCGCTGTATGCCAAACACGGTTTCGTCGACAGCGGCGAAGCGTACAAGGGACGAATCGGTTACGAGCGGCGCATGGGCCTGTTTTTCTGAGTCATCGAGGGATGCACGATGATCGATTCAATCGAAGCGCTGGAAGCGATATACGGATTGCCCCACGAGCGCGCGGTACGCAAACAGATCGGTTTTCTCAACGAGGACTATCAGGCGATGGTGCGCCTGTCGCCGCTGGTGATGATCAGCTCGCTGGGCGCCGACGGCCTCGACAATTCGCCGCGCGGTGATGCGCCGGGGTTTGTGCGGATCATTGATCAAAACACCCTGGCCCTGCCGGATCGCCCGGGCAACAACCGCATCGATACCCTGCGCAATGTGCTGCACGATCCAAGGGTGTCGCTGCTGTTCATCATTCCGGGGATTGGCGAGACGTTGCGGGTCAATGGCACCGCGACGATCAGCGCCGATCCAGAGCTGCTGGAAAGCTTCGCGGTGAACGGCAAACCGGCGAAAACGGTGTTGCGGGTGACGGTGGAAGCGGCGTTTTTCCATTGCTCGAAAGCCTTCGTCCGTTCCGATGCGTGGAACCCGCAAACCCACCTGCCGCGCTCCGCCCTGCCCTCTGCCGGCGCTTTCCACAAGCGCCTGAATGACGGCCAGTTCGATGCCGAAACCTACGATCGCGAAGCGCCGAAGCGGGTGCGCGACAGCCTCTACTGACCCACCACCGTCCCCGGTAGGAGCTGCCGAAGGCTGCGATCTTTTGATTTTGGTTTTTCAAGATCAAGATCAAAAGATCGCAGCCTTCGGCAGCTCCTACAGGGGACGTGTTTACAGGGTCAGGATCATCTCGTGCCACGCCATCCCGCCATGGTCGGACTCCGACGGTTTGATGTAGGCAAAGCCGAACCCGGCGTACAGCGGGATGTGCTGTTCCTTGCACATCAAATGAATCGTCGCCTTGTCCATCCCGCGCATGCGCTCGATGAACTCGGCCATCAGCCGCTTGGCCAGGCCCTGGCCTTGATAGTCCGGGTGCACCACCACCGACATGATCACCACATTCGGCCCTTTCGGATCGTGGCCGATCAGTTCCTTGAACGCCTCGTCCGACATCTGCACATCAAACGCCGCGCCCGAGTTGATGAAACCGGCGACCACCCCGTCCACTTCGGCCACGATGAAGCCGTCCGGCCAGGTGGCGATGCGCGTGGCGATCTTCTCGCGGGTGGCGGCCTCATCGCCTTCGTAGGCAACGGTTTCGATGGCGTAGCAGCGATCCAGGTCGGCGGCGGTGACATTACGGATGACGGTGTTCATGGCGGCTCGAAAATCAGCGGAGAAAAGTGCACAAAGCATAAAGGAATAAGGTGTTCATATCGATCCGCATGGGCGGCGTAAAGCCTGCGTATAAGCGCTTTTCTTCGTGCTGGTGGCGGGCTATTTCTGAGGTGTGTCTCTGATCACCCTTGGGGGAAACCGCTTATGAGCAGCGTTGAAATCGGCCTGTTGATGGTGTTGGGCATCAGTACGTTCGGCTTTATCACCCTGGGCATCGACCTGTTGCGGGCGCGACGGGTGGGCAAGGGTAAACGCGGTTGAACAACCTGAGGCGGATCAGTGATCCGCCTCGGGTTGTGGCTCAGGCCTTGGTATCGACCGGCACGCAGATTTCCAGTTTGCCGGTGTGCAGCCGCGGATTGAAATCGGCGCTGTAGCGCTCCAGCTCCGGGGCGTTGAGCTCCACATAGTGGGAGGTCGGCAACCAGGTCTTGTAGATGTATTGCAGGGTCTGCGGCAATTGTTCGAGCGGTCCCTTGTGCTCGAACACGGCGTATTGGCGGGGCAGCACTTCGATCCACTGGTAGACCTTCTGGTCCAGGTCATCGAGCTTGCTGATTTCCACCCCGGCGATGTAATCGAAGCCACCCTGGCCGTCGAAATTGCTGCAGACGCCGTAGGTCACTTCGTTCTTTTGTCCCTGTATCTTTCCCAAGTGCGGCAAGAACTTTTCCCACAGCGCGGGAATGTCCTTGGCGCTGTCCTGGGTAAATCGACCACGAAATCCTGCAATCAGCAGGAAGTGTCCATGTTCGAAGCGAGGTTCAGCCACTTCGACGCGTTTTTGCTCATCCATGACTCGACTCCTGGAACAAAAAATAGGGGTTCGGCTGGTGAGTATAGAAGCCAAACCCGAATCGCAATGTTACAAGGCGTGCAACTGGTCGGCGGCCCCGGAGCCAACGAACTCGTTATAACCGGATACGATCACGTAAACAGCGAAATAGCAGAAGATCGCTGCCGATGCCATGTACGAGTAGCGCAGCAGCTTGTCGCCCAGCAGCTTGCCCCCGTGGCTCGCGGCAAAGCACAGACCGGCCGACCACAGCAGCCCGGCGCAAAGGAAACCACCGAGGAACAGCGCCGAGCTCACCGGACCACCGCCACCGGAGCGGGCGATCAAGGTGCCGCCGACGGCGGCGAACCACAGAATCGCACTCGGCGAGGACATGGCGAGGAAGATCCCGCGAAAGAACTCTTTGCGGTGCGAGTTCTGCCCTACCTCTGCAGTCGCCGCCAGTTGCGCCTCGTGGTGAATCGCTGAATAGATCATCTTCGCCGCGAAATAGATCAGCAGTGCCGAACCGCCGATCCACAGCACCCAGCGCACGCTTTCGTACTGCAGCAGCACGGTCATCCCGGCCAGCGCCAGCACCGCGTAGATCAAGTCACCGACGCAGGTGCCGAGGCCCAACGCGAAACCCTGAAAGTAACCGCGCTGCATCGCCAGGGTGATCATCGCGATGTTGGCCACGCCGATGTCCAGGCACAGCGAGAGGCTCAGCAAGAAGCCGCTGGTGAATTCCATCTACCGATTTCCTTGGGAAAAAATTGTTTACATACAGGCTGGACAGTCTGCCATCACTGCCCTTATCTTCGCCAACAGGTCACCGCAGTGACCAGCGTCGCTCGGACGGTTCCGGGCGCTTACGTTATCCGAGGCAACAATGGCTGAACAAGGTTCGCCGCGCCGCTTTGCGCGCATTGATCGACTCCCCCCTTACGTTTTCAACATCACCGCCGAGCTGAAGATGGCCGCCAGGCGTCGTGGTGAAGACATCATCGACTTGAGCATGGGCAACCCCGACGGGGCCACGCCGCCGCACATTGTCGAAAAACTCGTGCAGGTCGCGCAGCGCGAAGACACCCACGGTTACTCCACGTCCAAGGGCATTCCGCGCCTGCGTCGGGCCATTTCCAACTGGTACAAGGAGCGCTACGCGGTCGACATCGACCCGGAGAGCGAAGCCATTGTCACCATCGGCTCCAAGGAAGGCCTGGCGCACCTGATGCTGGCGACCCTGGATCAGGGCGACACCGTACTGGTGCCGAACCCGAGCTACCCAATTCACATCTACGGTGCAGTGATTGCCGGCGCCCAGGTACGTTCGGTGCCGCTGGTGCCGGGCGTGGACTTCTTCGCTGAACTGGAACGCGCGATTCGCGGATCGATCCCGAAGCCGAAGATGATGATCCTCGGCTTCCCGTCCAACCCCACCGCGCAGTGCGTGGAGCTGGATTTCTTCGAACGGGTGATCGCCCTCGCCAAACAGTACGACGTGTTGGTCATTCACGACCTGGCTTACGCCGACATCGTCTACGACGGTTGGAAAGCCCCGTCGATCATGCAGGTGCCGGGCGCCAAGGACATCGCGGTGGAGTTTTTCACCCTGTCCAAGAGCTACAACATGGCCGGCTGGCGCATCGGTTTCATGGTCGGCAACCCGGAGCTGGTCAACGCGCTGGCGCGGATCAAGAGCTACCACGACTACGGCACGTTCACCCCGCTGCAAGTGGCGGCGATTGCCGCGCTGGAAGGCGATCAGCAGTGCGTGCGCGACATCGCCGAGCAGTACCGCCAGCGCCGCAACGTGCTGGTCAAAGGCCTGCACGAGCTGGGCTGGATGGTCGAGAATCCGAAGGCTTCGATGTACGTCTGGGCGAAGATTCCCGAGGCTTATGCACACCTCGGCTCGCTGGAATTCGCCAAGAAACTGCTGGCCGAGGCCAAGGTCTGCGTCTCGCCGGGGGTTGGTTTTGGTGAGTACGGCGACGACCATGTGCGCTTCGCGCTGATCGAAAACCAGGACCGGATTCGTCAGGCCGTGCGCGGGATTCGCGGGATGTTCCGGGCGGATGGGCTGGCCCCGAAAACCGGCAACTAACGTAGATCTCCTGTAGGAGCTGCCGAAGGCTGCGATCTTTTGCTGTTGATTTTCAAAGATCAAAAGATCGCCGCCTCGTTTCACTCGACAGCTCCTACAGGGGAATGTGTTCAGCCTTGAGATTTCGGGCACAAAAAAACCGCATCGCTGCGGTTTTTTTGTGCCTGCAAGAAGCTGTTTACACGAACAGCGACAACAGCAGGATAAAGCCCAACGCAACCACCGACAGGATGGTTTCCATCGCCGTCCAGGTCTTGAAGGTTTCGGCCACGGTCATGTTGAAGTACTGCTTCACCAGCCAGAAACCGGCGTCGTTCACGTGAGACAGAATCAACGAACCGGCACCGGTAGCCAGTACCAGCAGCTCACGGTTGACGCCCGGAATCATGCCTACCACCGGCACCACGATACCCGCGCCAGTGATGGTCGCTACCGTCGCCGAACCGGTGGCGATACGAATCACCGCCGCTACCAGCCACGCCAGCAGGATCGGCGAGATCTGCGCGCTGACCGCCATGTGGCCGATCACGTCGCCCACGCCGCTGGTCACCAGCATCTGCTTGAAGCCACCACCGGCACCGATGATCAAAATGATCGCGGCGGTCGGTGCGAGGCTCGCGTCCAGCCACTTGAGCATCTGCTGGGAGCCGATGCCCTGCTTGTGCCCGAAGGTGTACAGCGACAGCAGCAACGCCAGCAGCAGGGCCGAGATCGGGTGACCGATCATGTCCATCCAGGTGCGGAAGAAGTGACCGTCAGGCAGCGCCACGTCAGCGAAGGTTTTCAGCAGCATCAGGAACACCGGCAGCAGCACGGTGATCAGGGTGATGCTGAAGCTCGGCAGTGTCGCCGAGTCATCGTTTTCACGGGCCAGTTGATCGACCAGTTCCTGATTCGGGTGACCGGGGATGTGCTTGGCAATGAACGTACCGAAGATCGGACCGGCAATGATGGCGGTCGGCAGTGCAACGATCAGACCGTAGAGAATGGTCTTGCCGATGTCGGCGCCGAACACGCCGATGGCCAGCAGCGGCCCCGGGTGCGGCGGCACCAGACCGTGTACGGCGGACAGGCCGGCGAGCAGCGGGATACCGATCTTGATGATCGACACACCGGTACGCCGGGCGACGATGAACACCAGCGGAATCAGCAGCACGAAGCCGATTTCGAAGAACAGTGGAATGCCCACCAGGAACGCGGCGAACATCATCGCCCACTGAACCTTGTCCTTGCCGAAAGCGCGGATCAGGGTTTGGGCGATCTGATCGGCCCCGCCGGATTCGGCCATCATTTTGCCGAGCATGGTGCCCAGCGCGAGGATGATGCCGACGAAACCGAGCACGCCACCGAAGCCGTCCTGGAACGCCTTGATGATGGTGCCGATCGGCATCCCGGAGGTCAGACCGAGGAACGCCGCAGCGATGGTCAGGGAAATGAACGGGTGAAGCTTGAATTTGGTGATCAGGATAATCAGGCCGATTACCGTGACCACTGCATCGAGCAGCAGGTAGGCGTCGTGGGACATGCCAAACATTGGGGGTGTCTCCTGGATTGTTGTTGTTATTAAAGCGGGTTAAACAGAAGTCGTGAGGACAGCGCTATCTCTTTCAACACACTCATACCGCCTGTTTCAGACCGTGGGCCTGCCACCAGACGTGAGCCTGTGCTGCCAGTTCTTCAACGCTGTAAATCGAAGCATTCAACGCCAGGGTCAACGGCTCGCCCTTGGGCGACTCGAGGGTGGCGAACTGGCTTTCGATCAACGTCGCCGGCATGAAGTGGCCCGGCCGGTGGGATACACGGTCGGCGGCGACTTCCGGGGTCAATTCAAGAAACACGAAGCCCAGGCCCGGCAAGGCACTGCGCAACACTTCGCGATAACTGTGTTTAAGGGCCGAGCAGGTCAGCACCGGGCGTCGGCCTTGTGCATCGACACGGCGCAACTCATCGCACAGGCTGTCAAGCCAGCCGGCGCGGTCGTCGTCGTTCAGGGGGATCCCCGCGCTCATCTTTTCGATGTTGGCGGCCGGATGAAAAGTATCGCCTTCAATGGCAGTGGCGCCGCTCAATTGGCACAGGGCCTCGCTGACGCACGTCTTGCCGCAACCGGCAACGCCCATGATGACCAGGGCGGTGATGGGATGACTCATATAACACCTCAGCGCGCAGACAGCGCTACCTTTGCTAGCTATGACTCTAGTGCACAGGCAGAAGTTGCCGACGCCTTCTTGTCGTTTTTTTGGGTTGCAGCAGGTTTGCGCCCAACGCCAAAAAGCGAAGATCAGGCAGGACCTCGCTTACGCATTTGCAGCTGCATCAGGACAGCGCTACCTTAGTGCCTTGATTTTTGTTTGGCAAGCCGCCCGATGACCACCCCCAAAAACGATAAAAACACGCGCACCACCGGCCGTCCCACCCTCAATGAAGTTGCCCGCCTCGCCGGCGTGAGCCCGATTACCGCCTCCCGCGCCTTGCGCGGGGTCAGTACCGTGGCCACCGAACTGGTGGAAAAAGTCCAGAAAGCCGCACTCGAACTCAACTACGTGGTCAACCCTGCCGCCCGCGCCCTGGCCTCGGCGCAGAGCCATTCGGTGGTGGTGTTGGTGCCGTCGCTGTCCAACCTGTTGTTCATCGATACGCTGGAAGCCATTCATCGGGTTTTGACGCCCAAGGGCTTCGAAGTGCTGATCGGCAACTTCCACTATTCGCGCGATGAAGAAGAAAACCTGCTGCGCAACTACATGGCTTATCAGCCCCGTGGCTTTCTGCTGACCGGGTTTGATCGCACGGAAAGTTCGCGGCGGATGATTGAGAGCAGCAACATTCCCTGCGTGTACATGATGGAACTGGACAGCGCCGCCGGGGTGAACTGCGTGGGGTTCTCCCAGCTCAGCGCCGGCGAAACGGCGGCCGAGCATTTGCTCTCTCGCGGCCGCAAGCGCCTGGCCTACATCGGCGCGCAACTCGATCAGCGCACGTTGTTGCGCGGCGAGGGTTTCCGCAAAGCTCTGCAGAAGGCCGGGCGTTATGACCCCGACCTGGAAGTGCTGACCCCGCGCGCCTCGTCGGTGGGCCTGGGCGGTGAGTTGTTCCTGCAGTTGCTGGCGGCGCATCCGGACGTTGATGCAATTTTCTTTGGCAACGACGACCTCGCGCAGGGTGCCTTGCTCGAAGCGCTGCGCAACGGGATCAAGATTCCCGAGCAGGTGGCGATTCTCGGTTTCAACGACTTGCCGATGTCCGAGCACATGGTGCCGCGCCTGAGCAGCATCAACACCCCGCGTGAGGCGATCGGCCGGCGCGCGGCGGAGCAGATGCTGACGTTGATGGCCGGCAACAGCGTGGCGCGGCCGGTGCAAGACATGGGCTTTGAACTGAAGATTCGCGAGAGTACCTGACTCCACCCTTCCCTTGTAGGAGCTGCCGAAGGCTGCGATCTTTTGACGTTGATCTTAAAGATCAAGAGATCGCAGCCTTCGGCAGCTCCTACAGGGATCGCCTGTACGCTGCAAATTCCTGTAATTGGTTCAAGGTTCAGTGACCGAGCAGTTCGACCAGGGCCAACGCGCCCTTCTGCAACGGCTGGCTCTTGAGCCACACCGCGTGCACCGGCAGCACCAGGCCGTTTTCGATGTTGCGGAAGTTCAGCCGCTTCAAGCGCCCGCTGTCCAGCCACGGCTGCACCACCGACAACGGGAAATTGCCCCAGCCCAGTCCCGCCTCGACCATCTCCAGCGCCGCCTCCAGAGTGTCGGTGCGCCAGTGGGATTCGGCCACCAGTGGCCGGGTTTCGCTGATCGGCAGGTCGCGGCTGGCGACGAAGATCTGCCGCACGTGCACCAGGTCTTCAAGAAACAGATCCTGCCCCTGCAACAACGGACTGTCCGCCGCCAGCGTGGCGATCATTCGTTCGCTGCCGACAAACTGAAAACGCTCCAGCACGTTCATGCTCAACCCGGCAAACGCCAGACACACGCTGACGCGGCCACTGTGCAGCATCGCCAGCACATCGTCCTGCGGCGCGGTCAGCACTTCGATGTCGAGGAGCGGATGGCGCTCGGCAATCACTTTGATCGCGGCAAGCAAGCGGCGACGATCGATGTCCGCAACCACACCGATCGACAACTTGCTCTCCAGCCCCAGCGACAACTCCACCGCATGCACTTGCAGTTGCTTGAGCTGCTCGGCAATCAACCGCGCATGGGGCACCAGTGACAGCGCCATCGCTGTTGGCTGCGGTTCGCGATGACTACGGTCGAATAATGAATAGCCAAGTTCCGCTTCCAGATTGCCGATGCCCATGCTGACCGCCGACGGCACCCGGCCCAGCGCCCGGGCAGCGGCGGAGAACGAGCCGCGTTCGATCACCGCGAGAAACAATTCGATGCTGTCGCTGTTGAAATTCACACCACCACCTATCATCAAAACTGAAAGCTACTGACTTTTTCTGTCACCACTATTGAAGCTATCTTTTGCCGCCTCCGCCAGTTCCGCTGGCCATCGATTGCAAACAGAGGCAAATCCGCATGCAAGGTGTCAAACGCAAACTGGTCTATGTGTCGCTCTACGAAGTGATCGGCATGACCTTCTCCGCCCTCGGCCTGGCGCTGTTGTCCGGCACCTCGCCGGGCAGCACCGGGCCGTTGGCGGTGATCATCACCACCATCGCCGTGACCTGGAACTTCATCTACACCTCGCTGTTCGAACATTGGGAAAGCCGCCAGAAGTCGCGCACGCGCACGGTCAAACGGCGCATCGCCCACGCGGTCGGTTTCCAACTGACGTTAATCGTGTTCCTGATCCCGCTGATCGCGTGGTGGATGAACATCAGCCTGGTGCAGGCGTTCCTGCTGGACCTGGCGCTGATCATCTTCATCCCGTGCTACACGTTCGCCTTCAACTGGCTGTTCGATCGCATCTTCGGCTTGCCGGCGTCGGCGCTGCCCGATTCCGCCGCTGCGGCATAAATCGTTAATTGGCAAACAGTTATTGCAAGAAATCGGCGGCTTTTAGGGGCAAACCGCCGATATTCACAATCCGTAAACTCCGATAGCAGGCTAAGCTTTTCCATCAATAAAAAATGGATCAGCCCATGACTGCTCACACCCCCGCCGCCGCGCAACGCGATGGCATTGACCCGATACGCGCCGCCGAGATTTCCGCCCGCATCGACCGCCTCCCTGCCGTCGCCACGATCTGGCGGCTGGTGGCACTGTTGTCGATCGGCGGTTTCTTCGAACTCTATGACTTGTTCCAGACCGCTTACATCAGCCCCGGGCTGATCCGCGACGGGATCTTCGCCACTGGCAATCAGGGTGTGTTCGGTTTCTCCGATCAGGCGGCGTTTGCTTCGGCGACGTTTCTTGGTCTGTTCCTTGGCGCCAGCCTGCTCAGCCCGTTGGCTGATCGTTTCGGCCGCCGCGCAATCTTCACCTTTGCGCTGGTCTGGTACACGGTCGCCACGGTGCTGATGGGCATTCAAAGCTCGGCGCTGGGGATCATCTGCATGCGCTTTCTGGTGGGCATCGGTCTGGGTATCGAACTGGTGACCATCGACGCCTACCTCTCGGAACTGGTGCCCAAACGCATGCGCAGCTCAGCGTTTGCCTTCGCCTTTTTCGTGCAGTTTCTGTCGGTGCCGGCGGTGGCGCTGATGTCGTGGTGGCTGGTGCCGCAGGCGCCGTTCGGGGTCTCAGGCTGGCGTTGGGTGGTGCTGGCGAGTGCGGTGTTTGCGCTGTTCATCTGGTGGCTGCGCAAACGTCTGCCGGAGTCGCCGCGCTGGCTGGCACAACATGGTCGATTCGATGAAGCGAACCGGATTCTCGATGACATCGAAGTACGCTGCGAGAAGGATCACCGCCAACCGCTGGACGCCCCCGAAGCGGTGCCCGTCGACGTCGAGGGCAAGGGCCGTTTCGCCGATATCTGGCAACCGCCGTATCGCCGCCGGGCGTTGATGCTGATCGTCTTTCACGTGTTTCAGGCAATCGGTTTCTTCGGCTTCGGCAACTGGCTGCCGGCGCTTCTGTCGGGCCAAGGCGTCAGCGTCACCCACAGCCTGATGTACGCGTTCATCATCACCCTCGCCTACCCGCTCGGGCCGCTGCTGTTCATGAAGTTCGCCAACCGTTTCGAGAACAAGTGGCAGATCGTCGGTTCGGCCCTCGGCTCCATGACTTTCGGTACCTTGTTCGCGTTGCAGACCAGCGCCTTCGGCCTGATTTTCTGCGGGGTGATGATCACCTTCTGCAACGCTTGGCTGAGCTTCAGTTATCACTCGTACCAGAGCGAATTGTTCCCGACCAACATCCGCGCCCGGGCGGTGGGGTTCTGCTATTCGTTCAGTCGCCTGTCGACGGTATTCAGCAGCCTGCTGATCGGGCTGTTCCTGGATAACTTCGGCACGCCCGGGGTGCTGGCGTTCATCGTCAGCAGCATGCTGATCGTGATGCTGACCATCGGCTATTTCGGCCCGCGCACGCGCAACCTGGCACTGGAAAACATTGCCCATCGCTGATCACCGCGCGGTCATCCTCTGCCGCCTGACGGCAAGGGATGACCGCCGCAGCTCATACGCAAAATCAGCAACTTATTGAAATAAAAGGACTTTCATGAAAGGCACGGTAATTGCTCGGATACGCCCGTCAGCAATTATTCATAGGTCCCCATCATGATGTTGGTCAGTGCCAAACAGCAGCAACTCATCCACTTGCCCAAGCGGCTGGCGGAAGACGCGACCACGACCGCCGCTGCCGGTCTGCAAAGCGGCCTGCACGGCGCCATGCTGCAATCGCTGCAGAACCAGACCCGATCGCAAGCCACCGACGCGACCTCCAGGGTCCAGGACTCGGCCACGCAGATCGCCACCCAACAGGTGGCCGCCGCCACGCGCATCAGCGACAACGTCGACGAGGCGTTCGCCAAGACCCGCGTCGGTCTGCAAACCACCGATGCCACGGGCGCCAGCAGCACCGCCGGCACCTCGGCCACCGACGCGTTCAAGGACTACATGAGCAAATCGCCGGAACAGCGTCTGCGCGACAGCATTCTCAAGGACATGGGCATTAGCGAGGAAGACATCCAGGCCATGCCGCCGGCGAAACAACTGGCCATCGGCAAAGAGATCGCCCAGCGCCTGCAGGACAAGATGCAACTGGCTCAGTCGGAGAAAGAGAACGTCAATGACGTCAAGGACAGCGACAAAATGGCGGACAAGTTTCTTGCGGCGCTTTGATTTCAAAGCGGCATAGAGCCCCA
>NZ_CP101655.1:5892551-5918784 GCF_028830055.1 Pseudomonas serboccidentalis | reverse complement strand
ACGGTCATGAGCCGCTGACCAACGCGATCACCGACGTGAGCGGCGGTAACTACGAAAATCTGGTGGCTGACAAGACGCCGGTTTCGACCAATGTCACCGACACCGTCGACACCACTAACCTGTCGCTGACCGCGACCGGCACCGTGGCCGAAGGTGGCTCGATCGTTTACACCGCGACGCTGACCAACGCTGCCGGTTCGCCGGTTACCGTGACGTTGAGCAACGGCGCTGTCATCACTATCGAGGCCGGTAAAACCACCGGCACCGTGACTGTTCCAGCTCCGGCGGACGACGTTTACAAAGATGCCGGTAAAGTCGAAGCGACCATTTCCACCGCTACCGGTGGCAACTTCGAGAATCTGGTGCCGAGCACCATCCCGGCAGTGACCGAAGTCACCGACACCATCGACACCTCGACCGTCAAACTGACCGCCGATACCTCGGTGGCCGAAGGCGGTACCGTGACTTACACCGCTACCGTCGGCGCGCCGGTCACCGGTTCGCCGGTTGTGGTGACCCTGGCCAACGGTCAGAACATCACCATCGAAGTGGGTAAAACCACCGGTACCGTCACCACCACCGCACCGAACGATGCGTTGACCGGTCATGCGCCGTTGACCAACTCGATCACCGACGTCAGCGGCGGCAACTACGAGAATCTGGTGGCTGACAAGACGCCGGTTTCGACCACGGTTACTGATACCGTCGACACCACCAACCTGTCGCTGAGTGCCACTGGCACCGTCGCTGAAGGTGGCTCGATCGTCTACACCGCGACCCTGACCAACGCCGCTGGCTCGCCAGTCACCGTGACGTTGAGCAACGGCGCCGTGATCACCATCGACGCCGGTAAAACCACTGGCACCGTGACCGTGGCTGCGCCAGCGGACGACGTCTACAAAGACGCCGGCACTGTTCAGGCAACGATCACCAATGCCAGCGGTGGCAACTTCGAGAACCTGGTACCGAGCACCGTACCGGCCGTGACCCAGGTCACCGACACCATTGATACCACCACGGTCAAACTGACCGCGACCGAGTCCGCTGCTGAAGGTGGCACCGTCACCTACACCGCCACTGTCGGTGCGCCAGTGACCGGTTCACCTGTGGTCGTGACGCTGGCCAATGGTCAGAACATCACCATCGAAGTGGGTAAAACCACCGGCACCGTGACCACCACGGCACCAAACGACGCGCTGACCGGCCACGCTCCGCTGACCAACGCCATCACCAACGTCAGCGGCGGCAACTACGAAAACCTCGTGGCGGATAAAACTCCGGTTTCCACCAACGTCACCGACACCGTCGACACCACCAACCTGTCGCTGTCCGCGACCGGTACCGTGGCCGAAGGTGGCTCGATCGTTTACACCGCAACATTGACCAACGCTGCTGGCTCGCCAGTCACCGTGACGTTGAGCAACGGCGCAGTGATCACCATCGACGCCGGTAAAACCACTGGCACCGTGACCGTTCCTGCTCCGGCAGACGACGTGTACAAAGACGCGGGCAAAGTCGAAGCGACCATTTCCACCGCTACCGGTGGCAACTTCGAAAACCTGGTGCCAAGCACCGTTCCTGCCGTCACCAATGTGACCGACACCATCGATACCACCACAGTCAAACTGACCGCGACCGAGTCCGCTGCTGAAGGCGGCACCGTCACCTACACCGCGACTGTCGGTGCGCCAGTGACCGGCTCGCCGGTCGTGGTGACGTTGGCCAACGGTCAGAACATCACCATCGAAGTGGGTAAAACCACCGGCACCGTAACCACCACCGCGCCGAACGATGTGTTGACCGGTCATGCGCCGCTGACCAACTCGATCACCAACGTGACCGGTGGCAACTACGAGAATCTGGTCGCCGACAAGACCCCGGTCAGCACCACCGTGACCGACACTGTCGACACCACCAATCTGTCCCTGAGCGCGACCGGCACCGTGGCCGAAGGTGGCTCGATCATCTACACCGCGACCCTGACCAACGCCGCTGGCTCGCCAGTCACCGTGACCCTGAGCAACGGCGCCGTGATCACCATCGACGCTGGTAAAACCACGGGCACAGTGACCGTTCCGGCTCCGGCTGACGACGTTTACAAAGACGCCGGCACCGTGCAGGCAACAATCAAGTCGGCGACAGGTGGCAACTTCGAAAACCTGGTGCCAAGCACCGCGCCAGCCGTGACCACCGTCACCGACACCATCGACACCACCACGGTGAAACTGACCGCGACCGAGTCGGCGGCTGAAGGCGGCACCGTGACTTACACCGCGACTGTCGGTGCGCCGGTAACCGGTTCGCCAGTGACCGTCACTCTGGCCAACGGTCAGAACATCACCATCGAGGTGGGCAAAACCACCGGCACCGTGACCACCACCGCGCCGAACGACGTGTTGACCGGTCACGCGCCGCTGACCAACGCGATCACCAACGTCAGCGGCGGCAACTACGAGAACCTCGTGGCTGACAAAACGCCGGTCAGCACCACCGTGACTGACACTGTCGATACGACCAACCTGTCCCTGAGCGCCACCAACACGGTTGCCGAGGGCGGTTCGATCATCTACACCGCAACCCTGACTAACGCCGCTGGTTCGCCAGTGACCGTGACCCTGAGCAACGGCGCAGTAATCACCATCGACGCGGGCAAAACCACCGGCACCGTCACCGTCCCTGCTCCGGCCGACGACGTCTACAAAGACGCCGGCACCGTGCAGGCCACCATCACCAACGCCAGCGGTGGCAACTTCGAAAACCTGGTGCCGAGCACCACACCGGCCGTGACCAGCGTCACCGACACCATCGACACCACGGGCGTGAAACTCACCGCCACGGGTACTGTGGCCGAGGGAGGCACCGTCACCTACACCGCCACCGTCGGCGCGCCAGTCACCGGCTCGCCGGTCGTAGTGACCCTGTCCAACGGCCAGACCATCACCATCGACATCGGCAAGACCACCGGCACCGTGACCACCACCGCACCGAACGATGCTCTGACCGGCCACGCGTCGTTGACCAACGCGATCACCGACGTGAGCGGCGGTAACTACGAAAACCTCGTGGCGGATAAAACCCCGGTTTCGACCACCGTCACCGACACCGTCGACACC
The DNA here is from genome assembly GCF_028830055.1 of Pseudomonas serboccidentalis. Taxonomy (NCBI): domain Bacteria; kingdom Pseudomonadati; phylum Pseudomonadota; class Gammaproteobacteria; order Pseudomonadales; family Pseudomonadaceae; genus Pseudomonas; species Pseudomonas serboccidentalis. Next base: position 5,915,671 of record NZ_CP101655.1, on the reverse strand, counting down.
ACCAATCTGTCCCTGAGCGCCACCAACACGGTTGCCGAGGGCGGTTCGATCATCTACACCGCGACCCTGACCAACGCCGCTGGCTCGCCAGTCACCGTGACGTTGAGCAATGGCGCGGTGATCACCATCGACGCCGGCAAAACCACTGGCACCGTGACCGTGCCGGCACCGGCCGACGACGTCTACAAGGACGCCGGCACCGTGCAGGCCTCCATCACCAACGCCAGCGGCGGCAACTTCGAAAACCTGGTGCCGAGCACCGCACCGGCCGTGACCAGCGTCACCGACACCATCGACACTACCGGCGTGAAACTCACCGCCACTGGCACCGTAGCCGAAGGTGGCACCGTCACCTACACCGCCACTGTCGGTGCGCCGGTAACCGGTTCGCCAGTGACCGTGACTCTGTCCAACGGCCAGACCATCACCATCGACATCGGTAAAACTACCGGCACCGTGACCACCACCGCACCGAACGATGCGCTGACCGGTCATGCTCCGTTGACCAACTCGATCACCAACGTGACCGGTGGCAACTACGAGAATCTGGTCGCCGACAAGACCCCAGTCAGCACCACCGTGACCGACACTGTCGACACCACCAACCTGTCCCTGAGCGCGACCGGCACCGTGGCCGAAGGTGGCCAGATCACCTACACCGCAACCCTGAGCAACGCCGCCGGCTCGCCGGTGACCGTGACCCTGAGCAACGGTTCGGTGATCACCATCGACGCGGGCAAAACCACTGGCACCGTGACTGTTCCTGCGCCCGCCGACGACGTCTACAAAGACGCCAGCACCGTGCAGGCCACCATCACCAACGCCAGCGGCGGCAGCTTCGAAAACCTGGTGACCAACACCACGCCAGCCGTAACCAGCGTCACCGACACCATCGACACCACCACCGTCAGCATCACCGGCAGCACCTCGGTGACCGAAGGCCAGACCGCCAGCTACACCGTCAGCCTGACGCACCCGGCGCAAACCGACGTGACCCTGAAAATCGTCTACAGCGGCACCGCTGCCGACGGTTCGGACTTCACCGGCGTGTACACCGTGAAGATCCCGGCAGGCGCCAGCAGCGCGCAGTTCAACGTCGCGACCATCGATGACAAGATCACCGAAGGCACCGAGAACTTCGTGGTCAAGATCGACTCGGCCACCGGTGGCAACTTCGAGAACCTGGCCGTCAGCAGCACCAATGGCAGCGTCAGCACCTCGATCATCGACAACGATGCGCCACCGGTCATCGACCTCGACGCCAACAACTCCAGCGGCGCGACCGGTGCCGACTACAAGGTGACGTTCACCGAAAACACCCCGGGCGCCGGCGTGTCGATTGCCGACACTGACCTGTCGATCACTGACCCGGACAGCACCCTGCTGACCGGTGCGACCATCGTGCTGACCAACCGTCAGGACGGCGATGCGCTGAACCTGGGCAACAGCGTCAATGGCATCACCATCAATGCCAACAGCACCAACGGCACCGTGACCCTGACCCTGTCGGGCAACGCGACGCTGGCCGACTACATGCAGGCGATCAAGAACATCACCTTCACCAACAGCAGTGAAGACCCGAGCACCGTGCCACGGATCATCACCGTGACCGTGACCGACGGCGGCAACTACTCCAACACCGCGACCACCACGGTCAACGTGGTGGCAGTCAACGACGCGCCGGTCGCAGCACCGGTCAACGTCACCGGCACCGAAGACACCCCGCTGATCCTTGGCTGGTCGACCTTCGGTGTGACCGACGTCGACAGCCCGGCCAGCAGCCTGGGCATCAAAATCACCCAGCTGCCGGGTGAAGGCAAACTGCAGTACCTGGACGGTTCGACCTGGAAAGACGTCGCCAACAACCAGACCTTCAGCAAGGCTGACATCGACGCCGGCAAACTGCGCTTCATGCCGGATGCCAACGAGTCGGGCGTCAACGGTTACGGCGGCACCGGCGTGGGCAACAACCAGGCCGACTACGCGCAGATCAAGTTCCAGCCAACCGACGGCCAACTGCTGGGTAACACTGGCACCGTGAAGATCGACATCACGCCGGTGGCGGATGCACCGACCCTGGGGGTGGCCGACAACAGCGTGAATTCCACCGGGCTGATCAAGGAAGTCTGGACCGGCCTGCAGGGCCTGGGTACCAGCGGTAACGGCGCAGACTCGACCACCCTGAAAAACGTGATCGATGGCGCCGGCACCCCGAACTCCAGCGGCACCGTGACCAACGTGCAGTCGGACAGCAACGTTGCGGCGGGCACTGCGTCGAAAACTTCGGGCCTGATCTATCTGGAAGCCGGCAAGACCTACAGCTTCAGTGGCCTGGCTGACGACAGCGTGCTGATCACCATCGGCGGCAAGAGCGTGGCGTCGGGGACCTGGGGTGCGGGCGGCGCGATCAGCGGTTCGTTCACCCCGACCACCAGCGGCTACTACACCCTGGACATCTACCACCACAACCAGAGCGGCCTGGGCAGTTATGACGTGAACCTGTCGGTCAACGGCAGCACACCAATCGACCTGAGCAGCGCCGGCGTGCCGATCTACACCGGCGTGCAGGATCTGGTGAATTCCGGCGTGACCGTCTCCGACCTACACGGCAGCAACGGCGAAGGTTATTACGACGGCTACAAGCTCAACACCGGCGCCGAAGGCACCACGGTGAAACTGTCGGCGATCAACACCGCGCTGACCGACACTGACGGCTCGGAAACCCTGAGCGTGAAGATCAGCGGCGCACCGGTCGGCTCGGTACTCTCCGACGGCCATGGCCACAGCGTCACCGTCACCGCGAGCAACGGCGAAGCCAACGTCACCGGCTGGAACCTCGGCAGCCTGACCGTGACCCCGCCGACCTACTACAACGGCCAGTTCAACCTGACCGTGACCTCGACCTCCACCGAGATGGTCGGCGGTTCGGCCAGCAGCACCGCGACCATTCCGGTCACCGTGGTGCCGGCGGTGTACAACGCCGTGGTCGGTACCGCTGGCGATGACACCTTCAACGGCACCGATGGCAACGACATCATGGTCGCCGACATCGGCGGTCTGACCGTGGTGCCGGGCACCAACTACAACATCGCGTTCATGGTCGACAGCTCGGGCAGCATGAGCACCTCGTCGATCAACGCTGCCAAGGACTCGCTGACCTCGGTGTTCAACACCCTCAAGCAGAGCCTGGGCGGCAGCAACTCGGGCACGGTGAACGTCTTCCTGGTGGACTTCGATACCCAGGTCAACAAGTCGGTGTCGGTGAACCTCAACGACCCGAACGCGCTGACTCAGCTCAAAGCGGTGCTGGACTCAATGACGTCCGGCGGCGGCACCAACTACGAAGACGTGTTCAAGACCACGGCCAACTTCTTCCAGAGCACCGAAGCGCTGGCCAACACCGGGGCGAAGAACCTCACGTACTTCATCACCGACGGCAAGCCGACCTATTACCAGACCGGCGAGTCGACCAACCCGACGCTGTACGGCAGCGTGAAGTTCGATAGCGTGGTGACGACCAGCAATTACAAGCTGGGCGAGACCTTCAGCACGTACATCGACAACACGCATTACCTGAGCATCAATGCCAACGGCAGTGCGCAATTGCAGGTCTACACCAGCCGTTACGGCTGGACCGCGACCAACCTGGGCACCGTTCACGCCCAGGGCGATGGCACCTACGAGCTGTCGAGCCGGGCGGGTAACGGTGGCGACACAGATTCGGCAACCATCACCAACTCTAACAGCAGCTTCGCCTTGCTCAGCGGTCTGTCGAACGTCGAAGCCATCGGCCTCAACAGCGGTGTCAGCCTCAACGATCTGAAACCGTATGACTCGGACCAATTGCCGCAGACCAACATCGATCCGAAGGACCTGGCCAACTCGATCATCGGCCACACCGAAGCGACGATGCCGGGCAACGACACTGTCAGCGGTGGCGACGGCAACGACATCCTGTTCGGCGATCTGGTGAGCTTCAACGGCATTGCCGGCGAGGGTTACCAGGCGATGCAGGCGTTCGTGGCGCAACAGACCGGCGTCGACGTGAGCAAGGTCACCACCAGCAACGTGCACCAGTACATCACCGAGCACTATCAGGCGTTCGATGTGTCCGGTGCGCACGACGGCAACGACACGCTGCTGGGCGGCGCGGGCAATGACATCCTGTTCGGCTCGGGCGGCAACGACCTGCTCGATGGCGGCAAGGGCAATGACATCCTGCTCGGCGGCACCGGCAACGACACGCTGATCGGCGGCCAGGGCAACGACATCCTGATCGGTGGTTCCGGTGCCGACACCTTCGTCTGGAAAGCAGGCGACACCGGCAACGACGTGATCAAGGACTTCAACGCCAGCGAAGGCGACCGTATTGATCTGCGTGACCTGTTGCAGGGCGAAACCGGTACCACCATCGATAACTTCCTGAAGATCACCACGGTCGACGGTGTGTCGTCGCTGCAAGTCAGCTCCGGTGGCAAGTTCAACTCCGGCGACGCGGCAGCCGCCACGCCGGACGTGACGATCAAACTCGAAGGCAACAACTGGTCATCCGCCAACATTCACAACCTGATTGCCGGCAGTGACCCGACCATCAAGGTCGACCACAACAACAGCTGATGCGTGAACAAACGGCCGCCCCATGGGGCGGCCGTCACGTTTGCGCCTATCTCGGCGGTGACGATTTCGTCGCCGCACCGCATACTCGCGTGCAGTTGGCCTATGCTGCTGACAGCATGACGCTGGATCTTTCTGAGGGATGCTCAATGTTTTACGTGCAACGCGATGCGCAGGGTCAGTTGATTCGCGTGGAAGCTGCGGCCTACGCCGAGGCCACGGAAACGCTGCCGGCCGACCACCATGAAATCCAGGCCTGGTTCGCCAACGCGGCCGTGGAAAACAGCCTCAAACAGCTCAAGCAGAGCGACTTTGAAATGATTCGGGTACTCGACGACCTGATTCAGGTGCTGACCCAGAAAGGCGTGATCCGGGTCACCGACCTGCCGCCGGCGGCACAGGCCAAGTTGATGGATCGGACCCAGGCGCGGGAGGCGCTGGGCGGGTTGAGCCAGCTCATTGATGAAGATGAAGGCGGCTTGATTTAGAAGCAAAAGATCGCAGCCTTCGGCAGCTCCTACAGGGAACGCATTCCAATGCAGGAGCTGCCGAAGGCTGCGATCTTTTCGCTTTCAAATCTTGAGATTTACTTCCAGGGCTTGGGTTCACCAAACAACTGCCCCTGCACCCCATACAAGCCCATCTCGCGAATCACCGACAACTCCCCTTCGGTCTCGACCCGCTCGGCAATCAACGGCAGATCAATGCTGTGCGCCGCCCGCTGGATTGCCTCGATGAACAGGCGCTTGTCGCTCTCCTGATCGATGGCCCGAATGTAGCTGCCATCGATCTTCAGGTACGCCAGCCCCAGCCGCGCCAGGTTGCCGATCATGCTGAAGCGCCCGCCGAAGCGCTGCAGACTCAGGGAGAAGCCCAACTCGCGCAGGCGCCGGGTCAGTTGCTCGAGCACCGCTTGTTCCGGCAATTGCTCCTCGCCGATTTCCAGGGTCAGGCGCTCACCGAGGTTGGAGTGGGTACGCAGAATCTCGAACACTCTGTTCAGCGCCTGCGGATCGGCCAGGGTTGCCGAAGACAGGTTCAGCGCCAGCGAGTCCTCATGCTCTTTCATCTGCTCCAGCACGCGCTCGAGCATCAAGCGGTCCAGCCGCGCCGTCCAGCCGAAACGCTCAAGCCACGGCAGAAAACGTCCGGCCGCAATGGTCTGGCCCTGATCATCCTGCAACCGTGACAGCACTTTGTAATGCAGCACCAGTTGCGTGTCCTGAGCGGCCACCACCGGCTGGAAAAACAGCTCGAAACGCTGCTGATTCAAGGCCTGATCGAGCAATCGATGCCAGGCGTGGTGATCGTCGCCGACGTCCGCCACCAGACTCTGATCGATACACGCCCAGTTCTGCTCGCCCTGCCCCTCGGCCTGCGCCAGCGCCTGATCGCCGAGGGTCAGCACCGCTTGCGGTGAATCGCCATGGGCGAACGGCGCAAGGCCGATGGAGGCCACGGCCGGCACATCGGTGGCGCCGGTAGCGTGCAGGCTGCTCAACGCACTGTCGAGGTTCTGTGCCAGTTGCAGCGCTTCTTCGCGCACCAGCCCGGGGGCCAATACGGCGAACTCACCGCCGCGAATACGGGTGACGAGGTTCTGGGTTTCCGGGTATTTGGCGCATTCGCGGGACAGCTGTTCGCCCACGGCCTTCAACAGCTCATCGGTGCGCTGCCCGCCCAGACGCTGGTTGAGCCCGGCCAGATCCTTGACCCGCAACAACAGCAGGTAACCGGAGCTGGCCTGTTCCGGGTTGCTCACCCGGTTGTGCAGTTGCATCTCGAAATAGCGTCGGTTGGCCAGCCCCGTGAGGTTGTCCTGATAGGACTCGGCGCGCAGTTTTTCACTGCGCTCGGCCTGCTCCTGAAACAGCGCCTTGAGCTTCTCGACCATCTGGTTCATCGCCTGCACCACGCGCCGCAGTTCAGGGGTGCGCGGCAGCTCCGGCAGGCTGAGGAATTCGCGGCGGGCGATGGCGTGGGATTGTTTGACCATGTAATCGAGCGGGCGCAATTGCCGGCGCAGCAGCAGCGCGCCGAGCACCGCACTGACCGCGCCACACAGCAGCAGCCAGCCGAGGCTGCCCAATGCGCTCTGCCACAGCTTGGCCACGGCAAACATCGGGTGGCTGACCACCTCGACCCTCGCTGCCTGCTCCCAGCCACGGCTGACCAGCGCGTCGCCGCCGGCCGGTTCGAGACCGATCAGTTTGACGAACCAGTCAGGCACATTGCTGACTGCCGGAATCCCGCTGCGCTCGACGATGGTCTTGTCGGTCTTGAGGTCGACCACGCGGATGCTCGCGTAATAGCCGCTGTCGAAAATCGAGCTGACCAGCAGCTCGACCATCGCCGGGTCGTCGATATTCGGCGTCAGCGACAACGCCAGCGCCGTGGCGGCGTCCTGGGCGTGGGAGCGCAGCTGGTTGACGTACTGGGTGCGCGAGCTCTCCAGACTGACCATGAAGCTGCCGGTGAAGGCGACCACCAGGAACAGACAGATAGCGATCAACAGCTGTTTGAACAAAGACATCTGAGCGCGTGCTCCTAGTTAGTCGTTTCGACCGGGAAACCTTCGGCCTGCATTTTCTTCAGCACATCCTGCCAGCGCGACAGGCGTTTGGTGTCACCGACCTTTTTGTTGCCCTTGGCCCCCGGCAGGTACAGACCTTCGGCATTGAAAGAGTAGACCGGCAACAGATCGGTTCGCTGGGACGCCGGCTGGATCGGATCGATCAGGCTGTCGAGCACCAGCGGCATGGCATCGGGGGTGGTGTAGTAAGTCAGCACCATGTGCGCGCGATTCTGGCGCAGTGCCTTGACGTAGGTGATGCGCAGCTTGTCACTGGAGACCCCGAGATGGCGCAGGCTGAAATACTTGGCGATTGCGTAGTCTTCGCAATCGCCGGCGCCTTTCCACAACGCTTCGATGGGTGTCTCCCAATAATCGACCTGACCCCACAGATCGATATCCTCTACATAGCGCATCTGTTTGTTGAAAAACAGGTTCACCACCTTGAGCTTTTCCAACTCGCTGACCTGTTTCTGCGTGGCCAGCAGGTTTTGCCATGCATCGATCCGCTGCTGCCCGGCACCCAGCGGCCCGTAAAGTGCTGTAGCTTTGCGGCTGATCGCGGAAAAATCCCAATCGGCATGCAGACCGCCCAGCATGACGCCGGCCAGCAGCAGTGCGCAGCCTAGCCAGCGCAGAGTCCGGGGGATCGCGAAACGTACCGCCACAGCAGGTTTCCAGGGGGCAGGAAGGAAAGCGTTTGATGGTGAAGCTTAGCCCGACAAAAAACAATGGCACCATGAGATCATCGCCATCGCGCTAAACTTCACACAGAACAGCAATCCTTTACACGGTTTGACAAGTTGTAGGGCAATCACTAGTGTCTTTGGATCCAAATTCCGTCGTCATTCAGGGTGAGTAGTTGTGACACAGAAGCCCAAACCGCTGCACAGCATCAAAGTCGATGGGCCGATTCCTGCACACCTCGCCCGTTCGACCATCGAAGAGACCTTGCGCTCGGCGATCCTCGACGGTCGCTTGCCGTGCGGCACCGCCCTGCGCCAGCAGGACCTGGCCGACCTGTTCGGGGTCAGCCGCATGCCGGTGCGCGAGGCTCTGCGCCAGCTCGAAGCGCAGGAACTGCTGAGCGTCACCACCCACAAGGGCGCCGTGGTTGCGCCGCTGATTCAGGGCGACGCCACGGAAACCTACGAGTTGCGGATCCTGCTCGAATCCGAAGCCATGCGCCAATCGATCCCGTTGCTGACCAGCGCCGATCACGCGCACGCCGCCAGCTATATCGAAGAACTCGAAACCCAGCACGACTACACCGAAATCGGGCGGCTCAATCGCCTGTTCCACATGGCCTTGTACAGCAAGGCGCCGAATCGGCGACTGCTGCGGCTCGTCGAAGACGGCCTGAACGAGGAGGAGCGCTTCCTGCGTTTCAACCTCGAAGCCATGGGCCTGGGCAAATTGTCCCAGGAGGATCACCGCGCCATGCTCCAGGCCGTGATCGAGCGCGATGTCGAACTGTCGGTGAAGCTGCTCACGCAGCACCTCAACCGTGGCGTCGACGTGATCACCCGTTTCCTTGCCAGCCCTGCCGGACAAAACCGCAAGGCCGTACGCTGACCCCCTCCACGCCGGTCTCTGGCCTTCGCGCCTGACCGGCGAATAACCCGCTTACAAATCCTCTCGACGCTGCGCGGCAAACCGCCTGGCGGATCGGCCTGTTCGCTCTAACCTCCCTGCGCCGGTTCGCCCGGCATTGCACCTCGCTGCGGACGAATCGGTCATAGCCGTCCCGCCAATTTACCCGCACTCTTTAACGGCCACCCCATGAAGAACGGGCGACACGCCGCACCGCCGGCGCAGTCTCCGCACCAGGAACCTACGGAAGGAGCCTTGCCACGGGATAAAAGGAAGTTACGGCGCCGTTCCCGGCCAACTTTCATTCCTATACATCACTTCAATCTCTGTATCGAAAAGTTGCTTTGAGTGAGGCATTCACTCTTGTACTCAATTTTGGCCTTCATTTGCTGAAAGGAGCAACTACGCCCAAGTAAAACTTAAATCAAAAGTTTTACCGAGCCGACTCATATTCAAAAAACAGACAACTAAAAATAATTCAAAATAAACTTGTTAAGTTATTTGACGATGTATTAGCTTTTCCTCGCCGAGCAGGTTTTACCCTGCAAACACGGCGCAGCTCCGCAGTCAGGCTATAACCCAGGCAGATAAGCGCCAGGCTGTAGCCCAGAGCCTTTCATGCACTTTGCAAACTTTCATTAATCCAAATGAGGCTAGCGTTCGCCAATAGAAAACGTTTCAGACTTATTGAGTCCGCGTTGATGCACTGAACGAGCAACTCCCTCTATTCCAATAACACCGAGGTTCGCCATGATGCCAACTAAAGAACAACTCGCCCTGAAAAAAGCTCAATTGAGCGTTCACCCGATCTTCACTGAGATCGATTCGCTATCGGTACTGCGCCGGTTCATGGAATCCCATGTCTTCGCCGTGTGGGATTTCATGTCGCTGACCAAGCGCCTGCAACAGGAACTGACCTGCACGCGCTTGCCATGGTTACCACCGCGTGACCCGCACGCCGCACGCCTGATCAACGAAATCGTGCTCGGCGAAGAGTCCGACGACCGTCCGGCGCATGGCCATTACAGCCATTTCGAGCTGTACCTGGACGCCATGCGTGAAGTCGGGGCGAGCACCACGGCGGTCGAGCGGTTTGTCGCGCTGCAACAGGAGGGCGTGAGTTACGACGTCGCCCTGCAGAGCGTCGAGGTGGATCCGGCAGCGGCGAAATTTGTTCGCGAGACGCTGAACACCGCGCTGCACGCACCGGGCCACAGCGTTGCCGCCGCGTTCCTGCATGGCCGCGAGAGCGTGATCCCGCCAATGTTCCAGCGCATTCTCGATGATTGGGGGATCGGCATCGAGCAGGCACCGACCTTTCGCTATTACCTGGAACGCCACATCGAGGTCGACTCCGAGGATCACGGCCCGGCGGCGGAGCAACTGCTGGAGCGCCTGGTCGATGGCGACCCGCAGCGTGAAGCCGAGGTCTACGCCAGCGCCATCGCGGCGGTGGAAAGCCGCATCGCCCTGTGGGACGGCCTGCGCCTGAGCATGCGTGAACCCTTGGCGGAGGTGGCCCAATGAACGCCGCCGATTACCAATCCTTCGCCGACGCCTGGGAAAACCGCGCCACCATCCGCACCCGGCCACGGCGCGTGCTGGAAGACGATGAACGCCTGATCTACCCGCTGAGCCGCCAGCCCCTGGTGCTGAGCGAAACCTTTCTGCGCGAGTGCCCGCAACAACGGGATTTCGCCCTGGTGCAGACGTTGTACAAATTCATCAACGACGTGGTGATTTTCGAAACCGAGATCGTCGACAAGACCGCGCGCAGCATCGCCAAGAATCGCTTCGCCGTGGCCTTCCCGTTCGCCTGTCGCTACGACGCCATGACCGTGGTGGTGGACGAGGATTACCACGCGCTGGTGGCGATGGATTTCATGCAACAGACCGTGGCCATGACCGGTATCGAGCCGATCGAACTGCCCGCGGAAATCGAACTGAGCCGGGCGATTCCTGCCGCTGTCGGCCTGGCGCCAGAGCACCTGCGCAGTGCCGTGGAGCTGATCTGCGTGGCCATCGCCGAGAACACCGTGACCGGCGACGTCGCAGCGTTCGCCCGGGACGACACAGTCAAGCCGTCGATCAAAGGGCTGATGGCCGATCATCTGCTCGACGAGGGCCGGCACTCCAGCTTCTGGGCGCGGATGGTGCGCATCTATTGGCACACCGCCAGTGAGGCGGATCGGGAAACCATTGCGCAGATCCTGCCAGTGTTCATCGGCCATTACCTGACCAACGACATTCAGAAGTCCTTCGATCTGCGCCTGATCGACGCGTTGCCGGTCAGCGATGCGATCCGCCGTTCACTCAAGGACGAGATGGCCGGACTGGCGTTCCCGATCAATCGCCACCATCCGCTGGTGGGCAACATCGTGCGTTTTTTCCACAGCAGCTCGCTACTCGACACGCCCTGCGTGCAGCAAGCCCTGCGTGACTATCTGGTTTGATGAGGAGGCCGACATGAGACGTCTCGACATTTTGCTGATTGGCGCCAGCCAGGCCATGACCGACCTGGCGCAGGAACTCGAACAACACGGTCACGCCTTGCTGCGCAGCGGCGCGGCGCAATCGCCGGTGGATCTGATCATCGACGATGGCTTCATCGGCGCCGGCGATTTCTGTGCAATCGCGCACCTGCATCTGCGCCTGGGTATCGGTGCACCGAGCATTGGCGGTTTGCCGACACTCGACCTGCTGTGTTTCCTCGGCTCGTCACTGATCAGCCGCGTGCCGATTGGCGATGAGCCGTCCGGCAACGGTCAGGCACTGCGCCAGCGAGTGCTGACCCATGTGGTGGACGAAGTCGCGTTGCTGGTCAGCCGTTTCTCCCGCGACGCCGAGTATTTCCAGCAGGCAACGCCCGCCACGGCGCCGGACTTCGAACAGGTGGAGGACCTGCTGTTTCTCGACAGTCTGGCCTACGTCCATCGCCTCAACGCCACGGCGCATCCGGCGTTGTTGCAACAGGCGCAGACGCCGCTGATCGAGCGTCTGCAACACAGCCTGATCGAACACGCCGAGCGACCGGCGCTGCACCTGGCCGAGCAGTCGCTCAGCTATCACCAGTTGCACGCTCACAGTCGTGCGATCCAGCAGCGTCTGCTGCCACTGCTCGAGCAGCATCCGCAGCCGTGGGTCGTCGGCATTTGCCAGCCGAAAAGCCCTGCGCTGTTCGCCTCGATTCTGGCGCTGCTCGGCAGTGGCGCGGTGTATCTGCCGCTGGAGCCGAGCCATCCGTTGCAACGCCAGCAATACATCCTGCAAAACGCCGGTGCGGTGTTGTTGCTGCACGACGGCGAGCATCCGCTCAGTGAGTCGATGCCCGGGCTGGATGTCAGTCGTATCGACAGCGCGGACGCCGATCTCAGCCAACCGCTGATGCGTCAGCGTCCCGAGCTCGAAGCACCGTGCATGGCGCTCTACACCTCGGGCACCACCGGCCATCCGAAGGGTGTGCTGCTGAGCCAGGCGAACCTTGCGCACTTCACCGCGTGGTACGCCGATTACGTGCAGTTGCGCGCTGAAAGTCGGGTCTTGCAGTTTTCTTCGTTGAGTTTCGATTCTTCGCTGATCGATATCTTTCCGACGCTGCTCGAAGGCGCCGAACTGGTGGTGCCCGATGACACTCAACGCCGCGATCCGCTGCAACTGGTGGCGTTGATCCGTCGCCGGCAACTGACCCATGCGTTCCTGCCGCCGGCGCTGCTGAGCATCCTGCCGCTGGAGCAGCTGCAAGGTGTGGAGGTGATGACCGGTGGCGACGTCTGCGAGCCCTTCGTCATCGAGCAACTGACCCGGCAGGGCAAGCTGCACAACCTCTACGGCCCCACCGAGGCCACGGTGTTGATCACCGCCCGACAACTCAAGCCGGGTGACAGCAACCGCACCCTCGGCGCACCGATTGCCAACAGTCAGGTGTTGATTCTCGACGATGACCTGCAACCGGTACCGGAGCACACCGTCGGCGAGTTGTTCATCGTCGGCCCCGGCGTCTGCCTCGGCTATTTGAACAATCCGCAGCAGACCGCCGAGCGCTATCTGCCCCTGCAACTGCCGCACGGCCAGACAATGCGCGCCTACCGCAGCGGCGACATGGCCAAGTGGGGCGCACACGGGATCGAGCTGTGCGGGCGACGCGACAATCAGGTGAAGATCCGTGGTTTCCGGGTCGAGCCGGAAGAGATCGAACGCTGCCTGCGTGAGAGCCAGTTGTACCGTCAGCTGGCGGTGGTGATCGACAGTCAGCGGCGAATTCTGGCGTTCCTCGCCCAGCCACAATCAGACGCCGCCCGCGATGCATTGAAGGCCCATGCCCAGCAGTTTCTGCCGGACTACATGCAACCGGTGGCGTGGACTGAACTGCCGCACATGCCGTTCGCCAGCAACGGTAAGGTCGACCGCAAAGCCTTGCTGGAGCTGCCGGTGAGCTTGCAGGACAGCGGACCGAAATGCCTGCCGGCGAATGCCGACGAAGCCCTGTTGCTGGAGATCTGGGCGGAACTGCTGGAACTGCCCGGCAGCGATATTTCCACCGACGAGAGTTTCTTCAACCTCGGTGGTCACTCGATTCTGCTGTCACGCATGTTGCTGCGTTTGCGTGAGGAATTCGGGCGCAGCATCTCGATCAACCGCTTCATCGAACTGCCGACCATCATCAAGCTCGCGACGCTGGTGCGCGGTACCGATGACAACGCGGTGCTCAGCGCCCAGGCCATGGCCGACGCCGAGCGCCCACTGCACATCGAGCCGCTGCCGATCAGTCGTCTGGGCGATGTGCACAAGGTGATCGTCACTGGCGCCAACAGCTTTGTCGGCGTGCACATCGTCGAAGCGCTGCTCGGTTGGGGCGCCAGCGAAGTGGCGTGTCTGGTGCGTGACGGTGGCGGGCAAACGGCGGCGCAGCGCTTCGCCCAGGCGTTGCGCGAGAACCGTCTGGAGCATCTGGACTTGAGTCGGGTGCAGATCTATTCGGCAGACATCACCCGCCCGCAACTGGGGCTGGCCGACGACGATTATCAGCGCCTCGATCGCGAGTTCGGCGCGCTGGTGCACAACGCCGCCAACGTCAATCACGTGCTCGATTACGAGTCACTGGCAGCGGATAACGTCGAGCCGATCTTCGAGCTGTTGCGCCTGTGCGAAGGGCACAGCAAGAAGGTCTTCAACTTCGTCTCGACGCTGTCGGCTTCAAGCACGGTCGATGGCGAAGGCCGAGTGCTCGAGTTGCCCGCCGCAGAGACCCCGCCGATCTACATCCGCAACGGCTACAACCTGTCGAAATGGGTCGGCGAACGCATCCTCGAACGGGCCCGCGAGCGTGGGGTGTGGGTCAACCTGTACCGCCCCGGCAACATCAGTTTCAACAGCTTGAGCGGCGTCTGCCAGCCGCACAAAAACCGTTTGATGCTGATGCTCAAGGGTTCGATCCAGCTCGGTCAGGTGCCGGCCTTCGCGCTGAATTTCGACCTGATGCCGGTGGACTTTCTCGCCCGTTTCATCGCCTTCCACGCCAGCCGTTATTCGACCGAGCGCGCGGTGTTCAACCTGCACAACCCCGAGCCGCTGAGTTGGGATGCCTACGTCGCCTCGTTCCGCGAAACCGGCAGCGAGTTCTCGCTGGTCAGCGTGGCCGACTGGCAGCAGCAACTGGGCCGGGTCGATGCCGACAACGCGCTGTTCGGCGTACTCGGTTTCTACCTCAACGGCTTCGAGGAAGACATCGGCGACATCTCCCTGATCGGTCACGCCAACGCCGAGGCCGGCGTGCAGCAAATGGGCGCGCACTACCCGGAAAAATCCCCGGCGCTGCTGCGTCGCGGCTGCGATTACCTGAAACAGATCAACTTCATCTAGTTCAACCCAAAGGAGCAACACCATGAGCAATCTGCAACCCGACACCCTGATCAAAAACCCGCACGGCTGCCACGTTGTGTCTTCGGTGGAAGTGCCGGCGGACGCGGCGCAGGTCTGGGCGGCGGTCGGCAATTTTGGCGGCTTCGACCGCTTTATTCCGGCGCTGTCGCACATCGAAATGACCGGCGAAGGTGTGTCTTCGCTGCGCAAGAAATTTTTCAAGGACGGCAACGTGGTAGTCGAGCAACTCAACTCCCGCGATGAGCAGGCGCGGGCCATGACCTGGACCACGATCTACAACACCCTGGGGGTGGCCAATCTGTGGGCGGCGATGAATGTGGAGTCGCTGGGGGCGGGGAAGTCGCGGGCGACCTGGACGATCATTGCCGAACCGGCTTCAGGGGGGGAAGAAGCGCTGCCGGGGTTCAAGGATTTTGTGCAGGGGTTTGCTGATGATGCGATGGGGAATGTTTTGAAGCTGTTTGTTTAAGGCTTCAGTTCGGCGGTGACTGATCCACCGCTATCGCGAGCAGGCTCACTCCTACAGTTGGAATGCGTTCCCCTGTAAGAGTGAGCCTGCTCGCGATGAACGATAACGCGGTCTTCAATCTGAAGATCAGATTTTGAAACTATCAACCAACTGCTTCAACCGGTTGGCCTGCTGCGACAAGGCATCACAATCCTTCAACGTCTCGTTGAGGTTGGCGACGCTCTGCTGGTTCAACAGGTTGATCTGGTTGACGTCGACGTTGAGGGTTTCCACCACGGCGGTCTGCTCTTCGGTCGCGGCAGCCACCGACTGGTTCATGCCGTCGATCTCGCCGATGCGCTGGGTCACGCTGACCAGTCGCAGACCGGCCTGGTTCGCCACTTCCACGCTTTCTTCGCTGGACGCCTGACTGGCGTTCATGGTGGTCACCGCTTCACGCGAGCCGACCTGCAACGAAGTGATCATCTTGTGGATCTCTTCCGCCGACTCCTGGGTGCGATGGGCGAGGTTGCGCACTTCGTCCGCCACCACCGCAAAACCACGTCCGGCTTCGCCGGCACGCGCCGCTTCGATCGCCGCGTTGAGCGCCAGCAGGTTGGTCTGCTGCGAGATGCCTTTGATCACATCGAGAATGTGGCCGATGTTGTCGGTGCTGGCATTCAGGGTTTCGATCTGGGTGCACGACAGGCTGATCTTCTGCGACAGCTCGGTCATGGCCTGGATGGTTTGCTCAACCACCTGACGGCCGTCATCGGCCTGCTCGCTCGCGCCGCTGGCGTGTTGCGAAGCATCGGCGGCGTTGCGGGCGATTTCCTGAGTGGCGGCGCCCAACTGGTTGATCGCGGCAGCCACGCTGTTGGTGCGTGCGCTTTGTTCGTCGGAACCGATGATCGAGGCGTTGGACGACGCCATCACCCGTTGCGACAGGTCGTGCACGTGACGGGTGGCTGACGACACTTCGGAAATCGACGCGTGAATCCGTTCGACGAACTGGTTGAACGAGCTGCCCAGTTCCGCGAACTCATCCTTGCCTTCCACGACCAGACGACGGGTCAGGTCGCCTTCGCCCTGGGCGATGTCCTGCATCGCACGACCCATGGTGGTCAGCGGACGCATCAACACATTGATCAGCAGGCTCAGCAGCAGCGCAATCGCGGCGACCGCAACGAACATGGCGATCAGCGCCGAAGTACGGAATTGGCTGAGAGCGGCGTAGGCCTTGTCGCGATCGATCGACAGACCGATGTACCACTGGGCATTCGGTAAATCGCTGACCGGGGTGAACGACAGGATGCGTTCCTGACCATTGAGCACCACGTTCTGGTTGCCCTTCTCGATGCGCACGCTGGCGTTCGGGTAGATGTCCTTCAGGTTCTTCATCACCTGATCCTTGTCCGGGCTGACGATCACCTGACCGTCGGCGCTGACCAGGAACGCATGACCCAAGCCACCGAAGTCCACCGAGTTGATGATCTTCACCAGGGTTTCCAGGCTCAGGTCACCACCGACCACACCGAGCAGCTCGCCGTCCTTCTTCACCGGCATGGCGATGGTCACCACCAGACCACCGACGGCGGCCATGTAAGGCGGGGTCAGCATGGTCTTGTCGGCGGCGACGGCTTGCTTGTACCAGGGGCGCTGACGCGGGTCGTAGCCGTCTGGCATTTTCGCGTCCGGGCGCTGGGTGAATACACCGTTGGCCTGGCCGACGTAGGTGAACTGGAAGTTCGAGGTGAAGGCCGGTTGATCGACCAGCCCCGGGAAGTCGGCGTTCTTGCCCTGATGGGCAACGTTCTGCGCGAGGTTTTCCAGCACCAGAATCCGCCCGCTCATCCAGTTCTGCACGCTGCTGGCGGTCAGATCGCCGGCCTGCTGCACGGAGGACTGGAGGTTCTGGCGAATGGTGTTTCGCTGCAGATAGTCGTTGTAGAGGGTGAACAAAGCGAAAGCCAGGACCACGACGCCCGAGGCGGCCAACAGGATTTTATGGCTGAACTTGAGATTCATTTCATGGGACTTCTTATGCAAAAGTGGGGATGCGTTCCGGGATGCAACATTCCATGTAGCTCCAAATATCCAATAGTTGGCAGGCAGCGTTCTGATGGCTGCTCTACTTTGGTGCACGCATGTCTCACCAGTCTGTCGGCACCGTTCGCAGAAATCTTAGGGCTGTGTGGGAAATGCACGGCATTTCTGTCAGATTCCCGCCGAACGGCGCGCCAGAGCGTTCGCCTTGAGTTTTTCAAGAACGTTATTCGAGTGGAGGTTGCAAAATTTCCAGCCCTTGATAAAAATGCGACTAATTATCATTTGTGACGTCCGGGCTGTCGCGTTCATGTCCTCACCTGAGTTTGCAGTGCAGGCGCTTTACAGTAGTCATCACGGCTGGCTCAACGCCTGGCTGCGGGCGCGGCTGGGCAATGCCGCGGACGCGGCGGATCTGGCGCAGGACACGTTCGTGCGCCTGTTGCAACGCACCGAACGCCTGGAGCTCAAGGCGCCGCGCGCTTTTTTGCGTACCATCGCCCGCGGTCTGGTAATCGACCATTGGCGCCGTGAAGAAATCGAACGCGCCTATCTCGAAGCCATCGCCCACTTGCCCGAAGCCGAAACCCCGAGTGCCGAGGCCCGCGCCCTGGTAATCGAATTGCTCGAAAGCGTCGCGCGCATGCTCGAAGGCCTGCGGCCGAAAGTGCGTCAGGCGTTTCTGCTGGCGCAGTGCGAAGGTTTGACCCACAAGCAGATCGCCGAGCAGATGGGTTTGTCGCTGCGCTCGGTGGAGCGTTACGTCGCCGATGCGCTGTATCACTGCTACGTGTTGCGGTACGCAAGCTGATGCCTGTGGATAACGTCTCGGCCGGACGCCGCGCCGAACCGCCGCAACAGGTGGTCAAACAAGCCATTCATTGGCTGCTGCGGCTGCGCAACAACCACGGCAATGCGCGCCTGAGTCGCCAGTGCGAAGCCTGGCGCGCCGAACATCATGAGCATGAACTGGCCTGGCAGCGCGTGCAGTCGCTGCAGGCTGAACTGAGCCATAACCTGCGCGCAGTACCCAGTGCACAGGTGGCGCTCAATACTCTGGAAAACAGTGCGCAGGGACTCGGACGGCGCCAGGCCTTGAAGCTGTTGTCCGGTGCCTTGCTGATGGGCTCCGCCGCGTGGCTGGCCAAGGACACCTCTGCCTGGCAGCAGTGGCGCGCCGACTACGCCACGGCGACCGGCGAGCGTCGCGGCTTCCAGTTGCCCGACGGCACGCGGATCGAACTCAACACCGCCAGCGCAGTGGATCTGGATTACACCGCGCAACAGCGGCTGATCAAACTCACCCGCGGCGAAATCATCGTCACGTGCGGCGGTAACGATGAAGGCGCGGCGTTCAACCGAGCGCTTCGCGTGCAAAGCCGTCACGGCATTTATGAACCGACCAATGCCCGCTTCATTCTGCGTCAGGACAGCGATTGCACGCGGCTGAGCGTCACCACCGGGAGCGTCGCCATCCACAGCGGCGGAGCCTCGTTTGAGGCGCTCGCCGGGCAGACCTACCTGATCGACCACCACCAGGTACGCCCGGCGCCGCCACTGGATATGGACGCGGGCGCATGGGTCGACGGTTTGATCGTGACTCGCAACATACGCCTGGGCGATTTTCTCAACGAGGTCGGACGTTATCGGCAGGGTTTCGTGACGTGTGCGTCGGCCGTGGCTGATCTGCGCCTGTCCGGGGTGTTCCGCCTGGAGGACACCGACAAGCTGCTGGCCATCCTGCCGCAGACCCTGCCGGTGCAATTGCGTTATCGCACCCGTTGGTGGGTCACGCTGGAGCCAGTGGCCTGAAATTATTTTGGCGGGTTTTCGCGGCAAGTCCGGCTTGGTCAGTAAGTACTTCAACTCAGCCTTTGCGACTTGCCACGGAAACCTACAATGACGGTCCGCATCACCTGTAAGAAACCGCTGCATTTCACTGCCGAATCGGGCCTGTTGCGCCACGCCATTCGCGCCGCCCTGCTCTCCACTGTTTTGGGTGCAAGTGTGCTGCCCGGCCTGAGCTTCGCCGCCAATGCCAGTGAGACCAGCAGTCAGCGCTACAACATCGCCGCCGGCCCGCTGGGCGAAGCGCTGAACCAGTTTGCACGCCAGGCCGGCATCACCTTGTCGATGACCCCGCAGCAAACGCAGGGGCGGCAGTCTCCCGGCGTGCAGGGCGAATACTCAACGGATCAGGCGTTGAGCCATTTGCTCAGTGGCTCGGGTCTGGAGGCGGTCAGCCGGGACGGTAACAGCTACATTCTGCATTCAGTCAGCGACAGCGCCGCCCTGGCGCTGCCGACCACCGATATCAAAGGCTTCGCCCTCGGTAACGCACTGGGCAACATGGAGGGCTACAACGCCACCCACAGCCAGATCGCCACCAAGACCAGTACCGCGTTGCTGGAAACCTCGCAAAGCGTGTCCGTGGTCACTCGCGAACAAATGGACGACCAGGGCTCGCAGACTGTCTCCCAGGCAATGCGCTATACCCCCGGCGTGCTGACCAACCCGTACGGCGCGACCCATCGCTACGACTATGTAGCGATGCGCGGTTTCAACGACGGTTCGGTGGACAACATCTACCTCGACGGCCTCAAGTCGATGGGCGACAGCGGGACCTACAGCACCATGCAGGTCGATCCGTATTTCCTCGAGCGCGTGGATATTCTCAAAGGCCCATCGTCGGTGTTGTACGGCCGCAGTTCGCCCGGTGGCCTCGTGGCACTGACCAGCAAGCAGCCGTTGTACGAGGCCTATCATCAGGTGCAGGCCACGGTCGGTACCCAGGGTCAGCGCGGGGTCGGTTTTGACTTCAGCGGTCCGGTCGATGACGACAAGCGCATTGCCTATCGTCTGACCGGTTTGACGGATCAGTCCGACACGCAATTCGACCACAACAAGGAAAAACGCTTCGCCCTCGCCCCGACCCTGAGCATCGATTTCACTGAAGACACCTCGCTGACGCTGCAAGCGTATCTGCAACACGATCCGGATGGCGGCTACCACGGTGGCGTGCCGGCGGATGGCACGATTCATCAGCGCAACGGCAAGCGTATCTCGTCGCATTTCTTCGAAGGTGAGCCGGGGGTTGACGGGTATTCGCGGGATCAGCAGTCGTTCGGCTATCAGTTCGAACATCGCTTCAACGATGTCTTCACGGCGCGGCAGAACTTCCGTTACCTCGACTCCAAAGTGAACATGGATCAGGTCTACGCCTACGGCTGGACGACGCCGACCAGCAACGAACTGAACCGTTACTACACCGGCGGCGATGAGCGCCTGCATGCGTTCATCGTCGACAACATGCTGCAGGCCGAATTCTTCACCGGTGCCACCAAGCACACCGTGTTGATGGGCGCCGACTATCAGCGACGCAAGACGGTGGTCGACTGGACCAGCGGCGGTCTGACGCCGATCAATGCGTTCAACCCGGTCTACGGCAACGCGGCGATCGACCTGTACGGTCAGACCAGTTACCTACGGCGCCTGGAGCAGACCGGGGTGTACCTGCAGGACCTGATCGAGCTGGACCAATGGCGCTTCTCGCTGGGTCTGCGCCAGGACTGGGTCGAGACCTCCGATGAAAACCGCATCGCCGAAGCAGAACGCCCGGTGGGCACCGAAATCAATGACCGTCGCACCAAACTGACCGGCCGCGCGGGCGTGCTGTATCTGTTCGATAACGGCCTGGCGCCATACATCAGTTATTCCGAGTCGTTTAACCCGAACTCGTATGCCGACAGCGCCGGCAATCCGCTGCCACCGACCGACGGGACGCAGTGGGAAGTCGGCCTGAAGTACCAGCCGCCGGGCACCGACAACCTGTTCACCGCCTCGCTGTTCCGGATCGATCAAGAGAACCTGGCAACCAAGCTGCCGCAGGAAAACTTCTACCGCGCTGTCGGTGCCGTGCGTTCGCAAGGTCTGGAGCTGGAAGCGCACATGCAGATGACCGACAACCTGAAAGTCCTCGGCAGCTACACCTTCACCGATATCGAGTACTCGAAGTCGATGGTCAGCACCCTGAGCACGCCGACCGACGTGATCGAGAACAAAGGCAATTCGCCGACTCAGGCACCGCGGCACATGGCCTCGTTGTGGGCGGACTACAAATTCGACAGCGCAGCACTCGATGGCCTGCGTCTGGGCGGTGGTGTGCGCTATGTCGGCTACAGCTGGGCGGATGCAGAAAACACCATGAAGGTGCCTTCCTACACCTTGTTCGACGCATCGATCGGCTACGACCTGGGCAAGGTCGGCTTGAAGGGTGTCGACGTGCGCCTGAACGCGAACAACCTGACCAACGAGTCTTACGTGGCCTCCTGCGCGAGCCTGAACTTTTGCTACATGGGCGAAGAGCGCAACGTCGCCGCCACGGTCAGCTACCAGTTCTAAGGCTTTGCCTTGTGCATAAAAAAGCCAGTCCCTGATTGTTCAGGGGCTGGCTTTGTCGTCTCTGTGAGGAATCTTTCATGCGCGCATTGTTAGTGTTGTTACATCGTTATATCGGCTTGGCCACGGCGGTGTTTTTGCTGCTGGCCGGCATCACCGGCAGCATTCTGGCGTTCAATCACGAGCTGGATGAATGGCTGAATCCGCAGTTTTATGCAGCCTCCGCCGAGGGGCAGCGTTTGCCTCCCGGAGCGTTGGTAGATGCTGTGCAAAACACGCATCCGAAGTTGCAGGTCTGGTACATGGAGTATCCGGACGAATTGGGGCATACCGCGTTATTGGCGGCTGTCCCGCGCAATGATCCGGCGACAGGCAAACCGTTTGATGAGCGCAATCAGGTGTTCTATCTGGACCCAGTGAGTGCCAAGCAGAAAGGCCAGCGTTACTGGGGTGAGTGTTGCTTTGCGCGGGAAAACTTTGTTCCGTTCATTCTCGAGTTTCATTACAACCTGACGCTGCCCGGTAACTGGGGTTTGTGGTTGATGGGCCTGGTGGCCATCGCCTGGGTGATCGATTGCTTTATTGCGCTGTGGCTCACGCTTCCGCGGGGCAAGCCGTTCTGGAAGAAGTGGTCGACGGCCTGGAAGATCAAGGGCGGGCATGCTTACCGGCTCAACTTCGATCTGCATCGTGCGGGGGGATTATGGCTATGGTTGTTGCTCCTGCCGATTGCGGTCAGCAGCGTCGCGATGAATCTGCCGAGCCAGGTATTCAAACCGGCAGTGTCGTTGTTTTCGCCCATTGAGCCGAGCTTGTATGAGGCCCGCGGGCGAATGCCTCCTTCCGAGTTGGGCGTGACGCAGTTGAGTTATCAACAGGCATACGAGAGGGCATTACAGGAGGGCAAAAGGTTAGGGCTGACGGCAGCGATCGGGGAGTTGTATTACAGCTTTGAGTACAACTTCTACGGTGCCGGGTTTGGACAGCACGACACTGAGGCCCATGGTAAATCCTGGTTGTTCTTTCACGGCACGGACGGACGATTACTAGGGCAGGAGATCGCTGGACAAGGGACGTTGGGGGAACGGTTTTATCGATTGCAGTTACCGATACATGGCGGGCGGATCATTGGTTTTACGGGGCAGGTGATCATCGCGGTATTGGGTGTTCTGATTGCGGGTCTGTCAGCGACGGGCGTCTACATCTGGTGGCGCAAGTGGCAGGCCCGGCGCATCAGCAAGGCTCGCAAAACAGCCTGACGTCCGGATTTCTGCCAGTCCCTGAAACGACAAAACCCCTGTCTGCGTCAGCAGACAGGGGTTCTGGAATTTAATCTTGACGATGACCTACTCTCACATGGGGAAACCCCACACTACCATCGGCGATGCATCGTTTCACTGCTGAGTTCGGGATGGGATCAGGTGGTTCCAACGCTCTATGGTCGTCAAGAAATTCTGTATCTGGCCCGTCAACACGGTAACGTACCAGCAAAAATGGGAACTTCTACTAAAACAAAACCCCAACTGCTTTCGCAATTGGGGTTTCGGAATTTAATCTTGACGATGACCT
>NZ_CP101655.1:5849815-5892451 GCF_028830055.1 Pseudomonas serboccidentalis | reverse complement strand
GTGTGAGTCGTCGAGCGCGCTGCCGATATCGCGGGCCATGTCGCTGGCGGCGGCTAGTGATTCGCAGGCTTCGACCAGTAGAGTTTCTTCGTCAACGGTCGGGTCGATGAGGAAGATTCTGTTCGATTTGCGTGACGGGGTTGAAGGGATCGATATCTTCAGTGCGCCGGGGTTGAGGTAGAACTTGATGGCGCGGTCGGTCGCTTCTTTTATCTTCTGCGGGTCGAGGGCCGGGTCGTATGGGATCGGGTCGGCGTCTGGGGGGTTGGGTGTGGCTTTGAACATAGATGAAGCTCCGTATCGAGAAACAGGAGCCATCACCCTCGCTACCAAACGATGGGTGGTGGCCATGCGCGGGTTGGTAGACCGGTCGATACGGAACCCGGCGCTCACGAATGAGCCCCACGCATGTCCACCATATATAGCTGAGCCGCAAGAAAGAGGCTGCATAAGGTGATGCCATACGGTCGTACCGAAACGGGCTACCAAACCCGATCACTGATGTTCAGTGACAGGGAAACGATATAGCCCGGCCCATAGCCGTGTAAGCCGGTGGATTCTGGCGTACGCGTAGGTAACGGCGCAAGGCGTTGTAGCCGTTATGGCGTAACGGTTCGTGTACTTTAAACGTGGTTGCGGGTTTGCGTTTATTTCCAAGGTTTGCCCGGTTGTATTGGACTGAGGCATCTGGAAGGAACTGCCCGCCCACAGACCAGTCGCATGAACAGGAAGCCTGTTTTTCAGAGGAGTGAACGTGTCCAGCGATCCCAAGCGTCACGCCGTCGACGCCCCCGTCATTCACCGCCTGCGCGTGCTGACGGTCAATACCCACAAGGGCTTCACTGCCCTCAACCGGCGCTTCATCCTGCCGGAACTGCGCGAAGCGGTGCGCAGTACCTCGGCCGATCTGGTGTTTCTCCAGGAAGTGGTGGGCGAACACGAGCGACATTCCAATCGCTACAACGAATGGCCGCAAACCTCGCAGTACGAATTTCTCGCCGACAGCATGTGGAGCGATTTCGCCTACGGGCGCAATGCGGTCTATCCCGATGGACACCACGGCAATGCCCTGCTGTCGAAGTACCCGATCCGCGAATACCGCAACCTCGACGTGTCGATCACCGGCCCCGAGCGCCGAGGCCTGCTGCACTGTGTACTGGACGTGCCGGGACACGCCGAGGTGCACGCGATCTGCGTGCACCTGAGTCTGCTGGAAAGCCACCGCCAACTGCAGTTGCAACTGCTCTGCCAGTTGCTCGAATCGCTGCCCGACGATGCGCCGGTGATCATTGCCGGTGACTTCAACGACTGGCAACTGCAGGGCAACGTCGCCCTCGCCCGCCGCGACTACCTGCACGAAGCCTTCGAGCGCCACCACGGCCGTCCGGCCAAGACCTACCCGGCACGTTTCCCGCTGCTGCGCCTGGACCGCATTTACCTGCGCAACGCCACCAGCCACGACCCGCAGATCCTCGGCAACAAGCCGTGGACGCATCTGTCGGATCATCTGCCGCTGGCGGTTGAGGTGCATCTGTAAGCACCGACTTCTGTAGCGATATTGACAGCAATGAACGGCGAGCCTCGGTGTCGAACAGGCGAATCCGCATCAGACGCCAGACCAGTAGCCTGGCAGGTAACCGTTCTGTCTCGCTGACAGCGCGGCGTTTACCCCTGCAAACAACAACTTAGATATCTACAGCAAAACAAAAGGTTGCAGCTTCTGATTAAACCTTACCGCTCATCGATCAGTTTCTTGACGCAACAGCCTCACTCTTCTTATCTCTACCTTACTACCCCCGGAATCACTGTCCGGGGCGACCCTTCCGGCACTCGCGAAATCGAGCGACCGCGGTTCGCCCCGCTCCATTCGGTCGCCCCTCGTTCGGGGTAGGAGAGACGCCAGAAAAGAGATCCCGCATGCGCTTGCAAGGTAGACCTCCATGAAAAGCTCATTCACCCCACAAGAGATCAAAGTGACGTTCTGCACAGTGTCGAGTTCGATCCTGCTGTGCTCATCCATGGAGGCGCAAGCCGGTCTTGCAACGGATGAAACCACCCCCTGGTATCGCCAGGATGTGCCCGTTCTGATCCTGCCGGCGACCGTGATCACCCCCGAGCCACAGCGTTTGAGTCCACGCCCCGACCTGCAAGGCGTCAACCTGATCACCGAAGACCTGGCGCCGGCGGCCTGGGATCAGTTGTACGGGCAAAACGCCTGGCAGGCGCAAACCGACGTGCTTTCGCCAAGTTTTGCCACGCCCGGCAGCGGCGACTTCAAAGGCCCGGCGGTGCTCACCGTGCAAACCTCCGGCGGCCACACCCAGACCATCGGCCTGATTGGCGGGCGCAACCAGATCCAGGCCAACAGCGGCGGGCTGCTCAACAGCCGCGCCCTCGCCGACCCGAGCACCGACACCCTCAACCTGCAAGGCCAGAGCCTCGGCGCCTATTATCGCCTGACCGGCGACAAGGGCTGGCATGTCGATCTGACGGCCAGCGGTGGCCGGGTCAGCGGTTTCAGCCGCAACGGCCAAGGCGCACGCCAAGCCACCGAAGGCAGCGCGATGACTTTCTCGGTCGAGGGTGGCTACCCGATCGGCCTGAGCGAGAACTGGGTGGTCGAACCCCAGGCGCAACTGATCAACCAACGCATCACCCTCGACACACCGTACGCAGGTTCCGGCAATGCTTCATCAACCGATCTGTCGGCGTGGAGCGGCCGCGTCGGCGCGCGCCTCAAAGGCAGTTACGATTTGAACGGTCTGCCGGTAGAACCCTACGTGCGCACCAACCTCTGGCACACGGTCTACACCGGCAACACGGTGACCCTGGATCAGGTCGACAAGATCAGCAGCAGCCGCAAATCGTCGACGGTCGAGTTAGGGCTGGGGCTGGTGGCGCGAGTAACGCCTGTCGTCAGCCTGTATGTCAGCGCCGATTACAGCAGTGATGTGGATGACAATGATTTGAACGGGTTGATTGGCAGCGTGGGGGTGCGGATGCGCTGGTGATTTTCGGATCACCCAGGATCACTGTGGGAGCGAGCTTGCTCGCGAAAGCGGCTGAACATTCAACATCATCGTTGACTGACATATCGCCTTCGCGAGCAAGCTCACTCCCACCGGGTTAGCGGTGTCTGTCAGCCCTCCGGCTTGAGAATCAACACCGCCAGCGGCGGCAGGTTCAGTTCCAGCGACAGCCCCTGCCCATGGCTCGGCACCTCTTCGGTGAACGCCCCGCCGCCATTGCCATAGTTGGAGCCGGCATAGGTGTCGGCATCGCTGTTGAGCAACTCGGTCCAGCGCCCGGCAAACGGCACGCCAACGCGGTACGACTGGCGCGGCACCGGGGTGAAGTTAGCCACCACCAGCACCGGTTTGCCGTCCTTGCTCCAGCGCAGCCACGCATACACGCTGTTGATCGCGTCATCGCCAATCAGCCACTGGAAACCCTGCGGCGCATCGTCCTGATCGTGCAGCGCCGGTTCGTCGCGGTACAGACGATTGAGGTCGCCGACCAGTTTCTGCACGCCTTTGTGCTCGGAGTATTGCAGCAGGTACCAGTCCAGTTGCTGATCGTGATTCCACTCGCGCCACTGGCCGAACTCGCAGCCCATGAACAACAGCTTCTTGCCCGGATGGGTCCACATGAAGCTCAGGTAGGCGCGCAGGTTGGCGAACTTCTGCCAGCGATCGCCGGGCATCTTGTCGATCAGCGAATGCTTGCCGTGCACCACTTCGTCGTGGGAAATGGGCAGGATGAAGCGCTCGGACCAGGCGTAAACCAGGCCAAAACTCAGTTCGTTGTGGTGGTGTGCGCGGTACACCGGATCCTGCTGGATGTAGTGCAGCGAGTCGTGCATCCAGCCCATGTTCCATTTGTAGGCAAAACCGAGGCCGCCCTGCTGGGTACTCTGGCTGACGCCCGGCCATGCCGTGGATTCTTCGGCGATCACCAGCGCCCCCGGGGCTTCCAGCTCGACGACGTCATTCAAGTGCCGCAGGAAATCGATGGCTTCGAGGTTTTCCCGGCCACCGTGGCGGTTCGGCACCCATTCGCCGGCCTTGCGCGAATAGTCGCGATAGAGCATCGAGGCCACCGCGTCGACCCGCAGGCCATCGACGTGAAAATGCTTCAGCCAGTGCAGCGCCGACGCCAGCATGTAGCCGTGCACCTCGGTGCGTCCGAGGTTGTAGATCAGCGTGTCCCAGTCCTGATGGAAACCTTCCAGCGGATTGCCGTACTCGTACAACGCCGTGCCGTCGAACTGCGCCAAACCGTGGGTATCGGTGGGGAAATGCGCCGGCACCCAGTCGAGAATCACCCCGATATCGGCGCGGTGACAGGCGTTGACGAAATCGCCGAACTGCTCCGGTGTGCCGTAACGCGCACTCGGAGCGAATTGCGAGAGCAATTGATAGCCCCACGAACCACCGAACGGGTGTTCCATGATCGGCATCAGCTCGATGTGGGTGAACCCCAGTTCCTTGACGTAAGGAATCAGCCGTTCGGCCAGCTCCGGCCAAGTGTACTGACGGGCGACTTCGCCCAGATCGTCGAGCTCGCACTGCCACGATCCGGCGTGCAGCTCGTAGATCGACAGTGGCTGCGAATGCTGTTGCCGCTCGCGACGGCTGCTCATCCAGTCCTGATCTTGCCAGTTGATCTGCAGCGGCGCGGCGACTTTCGACGCGGTGTCCGGTGGCAGGCTGGTGGCCAGCGCCATCGGGTCAGCCTTCAGCGGCAGGATGCCGTGGGCGCCGAGGATCTCGTACTTGTACAACTCGCCCGCTTGCAGGCGCGGAATGAACAGCTCCCAGACCCCGGACGGATGCCGCAGGCGCATCGGATGGCGGCGACCGTCCCACACGTTGAAATCGCCGACCACCGAAACGCGTCGGGCATTCGGCGCCCACACGGCAAAACGTACACCGTCGACACCATCGACCGTGGTCAGTTGCGCGCCGAGGCAGCTGCTGAGGTCGCGGTGATTGCCTTCGGCGAACAGATACAGGTCCATTTCCCCCAGCAACTGGCCAAATCTGTAGGGATCTTCCGCCACCTGCTCGCCCCCGGCCCAGCGCGTGCGCAGCAGATACGGCCGCGCCTGGGCGAAGTGCCCGACAAACAGTCCTGGGGTTTCGGTGGCGGTCAGTTCGCCGCGTTCTTCACCGCTGTCCTTGTCCAGCACTTCAACCTTCAACGCACCGGGCAGATAGGCACGGATGAATTGCCCGCCAGCACCATCGCCGTGCGGGCCGAGAATGGAAAACGGGTCGTGGTGTTCGGCGCGCACCAGGGCGTCGATGTCCTGCGCCGCCGGCAACAATGCCTCTTTGGCGTGACCCTGTTCCTTGTTCGAGAAACTCATGACTACTCTCCACCAAGATCGGAAAAGGGTTTAAGCCCCGTCAATAACCCATACAAACCGTGCAACGGCACGGGCAGCCACGTGGGGCGATTTTCGGCTTCATAGGCCACTTCATAGGCCGCCTTCTCCAGGCCGAACAGCGCAAGCGCAGCGTCGGCACCCGCAGGATCCTGCCAGGCATGATCAAGACTAGCTGCCGCCCGGCGATATGCCTGCACAAATGCTTCACGCGCCTCACGCAAGTAGCGCTCGGCGACGCGATGCCGCGCCGCTTCCGACTCCGGACTGTGATCGACGTTGTGTACGTTGATGGTCATCGCTGCGGCGTAATCGAAGGAACGCAACACCCCGCTGACGTCCTTGTACGGACTGTGTTTGCCGCGCCGTTCGTGCAGCGGCCGCGCCGGCTCACCCTCGAAATCGATCAGGTAGGCATCGCCCTTGATCACCAGCACCTGGCCCAGATGCAGGTCACCGTGGACGCGAATGCGCAACCCGCCGACAGCCTGTTTCGCCAGGTCCTGCACATGACCGAGGATGACCTTTTTGTTGTCCAGCAGGCGTGTGACCCGTTTCTGATCCGCCGCGCCCAACTGGCCCTGATGCTGCTTGAGCAGCTTCAGCGCATGCTCGACCTGCGCCGCAACGTCCTTGCCAGTGGCTAACGCGTCCTTGGCACTGGTGGTTTGCGGAGCGAAGTCCGGGTTGTCGTTCGGCGCCGCCAGCATCTGGTGCATTTCCCCCAGACGCTGGCCGAGCATGCCGGCAAAGTCCTTCAGTTCACCGAGGGCGTTGTAATGCTGCTCCTGCTCGGACATGGCGTCGGCCAGCTCATCGCGCAGCGCCCGTTCGAGGTTGTTCTGCGTCCACTCCCAGGCATCGCCCTGATTGCTCAGGTAGCCTTGGGCGATCATCAGCAGGTTGTCTTCGCCGTTGGCATCGCGGCGGATCACCGAGCCCAGCAGTGGCGAGATGTTCTGGAAACCGGCCTCGGTCAGGTAGGCGCTCATTTCCAGTTCCGGGTGCACACCGGAGGCGACTTTGCGGATCAGCTTCAGCACCAGGCTGTTGCCGATCACCACCGAGCTGTTCGATTGCTCGGCCGACAGATAGCGCACTTCCGATTCGGCGCCGAGGCCAAGCTTCTCCAGCTGCGCGGTCGGCGCGAAACGAATCTCGCCTTCTTCGGAATTCAGCACGGTGTTGTTCTGCATGCCCTCAAGCACCGCGCGGACGAACGCTTCAAGGCTGAACGCGTCGGTGATCAGCCCGACCTGGCGGCCACGCCGGACCCGGGACAACGCCAGCTGCTGCGGCAGTGCCGGGCCGACCTGATCTTCGGAGATGAAGCCGAACGGCAGTTGATAACGGCTGGTCTGCCCGGCGCTGGTGACCTCGACCTCACTGAGCAACACGGGATGCTGCGCATCGCCGAAACGCACACCGTAAGCCAGATGCACTTGTTCGATGGCCGCGTCCTTACCGGCGAACCAGCGGCGATTCTGCAACCAGCTCGGCAAGATGCCCTGCTCCAGGGTGTTGCGGGTTGGCGCTTCGAGCAGTTCTTCCATGCGTTTTTTCAGCACCAGCGTGGTGAAGTCCGGCAGGCTCTGCGCCGGTTCCACGTGCCAGCTCGGCATCTGGTTTTCCGTGGCCAGAGCGAACCAGTAGAAACCGTACGGCGCCAGGGTCAGGAGGAAATTCAACTGGCCGATCGGCGGGAACGCGTTACCGCCGAGCATCTCCACCGGGACCATGCCGACATACGCCGACAGATCGAGCTCCGCCGCTTGCGCGCTGCGCGACACGTTGGCCACGCAGAGGATGATCTCGTGCTTGCCGTCGACGTCGGTGAATTCACGGGTGTAGGCCAGAATCCGCCGGTTGCTCGGCGAGAGCATCTTCAGCGTACCGCGCCCGAAGGCCTTGGACTGCTTGCGCACGGCGAGCATGCGTCGGGTCCAGTTGAGCAGCGAATGCGGGTCGCCGGCCTGGGTTTCGACGTTGACCGACAGATAGCCGTATTGCGGGTCCATGATCGGCGGCAGCACCAGGCTCGCCGGGTCGGCGCGGGAGAAACCGCCGTTGCGGTCGATCGACCATTGCATCGGGGTCCGCACGCCATCGCGGTCGCCGAGGTAGATGTTGTCGCCCATGCCGATTTCATCGCCGTAATACAGGGTCGGCGTGCCGGGCATCGACAGCAGCAGGCTGTTGAGCAGTTCGACCCGGCGGCGGTCACGCTCCATCAACGGCGCCAGACGCCGACGAATGCCGAGATTGATCCGCGCGCGGCGGTCTGCGGCGTAGTAGTTCCACAGGTAGTCGCGCTCCTTGTCGGTGACCATCTCCAGCGTCAACTCGTCGTGGTTGCGCAGGAAGATTGCCCACTGGCAATTGGCGGGAATTTCCGGGGTCTGGCGCAAAATGTCGGTGATCGGGAAGCGGTCTTCCTGCGCCAGCGCCATGTACATGCGCGGCATCAGCGGAAAGTGAAACGCCATGTGGCATTCGTCACCATTGACGCCGGCGGCATCGGTGTCGCCGAAGTACAGCTGGGTGTCTTCCGGCCATTGGTTGGCCTCGGCCAGCAGCATGCGGTCGGGGTAATTAGCGTCGATTTCGGCACGGATCTGCTTGAGGACGTCGTGGGTCTCCGGCAGGTTTTCGTTGTTGGTGCCGTCGCGCTCGATCAGGTACGGAATGGCGTCGAGGCGCAGGCCGTCGATGCCCATGTCCAGCCAGTAGCGCATCACCGACAGCACCGCTTTCATCACCTGCGGGTTGTCGAAATTCAGGTCGGGCTGGTGCGAATAGAAACGGTGCCAGAAGTACTGGCCGGCAACCGGATCCCAGGTCCAGTTGGACTTTTCGGTGTCGAGAAAAATGATCCGGGTGCCGTCGTATTTCTGGTCGTCATCCGACCACACGTAAAAGTCCCGCGCCGCCGAGCCGGGTTTGGCCTTGCGCGCACGCTGGAACCACGGGTGCTGGTCGGAGGTGTGGTTGATGACCAGTTCGGTGATCACCCGCAAACCACGCTTGTGCGCCTCGGCGATAAAACGCCTGGCATCGGCCATCGTCCCATAGTCGCTGTGCACGCCACGGTATTCAGCGATGTCGTAACCGTCGTCGCGGCGTGGCGAGGGGTAGAACGGCAGCAGCCAGATGGTGTTGACGCCGAGTTCGGCGATGTAATCGAGTTTGGCGATCAGCCCGGGAAAGTCGCCGATCCCGTCGTTGTTGGAGTCGAAAAAGGATTTGACGTGAACCTGATAAATCACCGCATCCTTGTACCAGAGCGGGTCTTTGATGAAGGTGGCTGCCTTGGGTTTCTTCGCCATGTGAAACTCCTGAAAAATTCTGTTCGATTCCTGTGTAGGAGCTGCCGAAGGCTGCGATCTTTTGATCTTGCTTTTAAAAATCAAAGGCAAAAGATCGCAGCCTTCGGCAGCTCCTACAGAGGAGGAGTTGTGCAATGCTTTAGGCGGCCGTAATCCGCCAGATCCCGAACGGCTGATACGCCGGGTCAATGCGCATGAACTGATATTTGCCATGCCAGTCCCAGCGATGCCCGTTCATCAAATCCTCGCCGTGGGTCGTCGCGTCGTCCGGCAGGCCCATTTCCCACAGCGGCAACTCGAAGTTCGCCTCCTGCACGTTGTGCGGATCAAGGCTCACCGCCACCAGGATGAAGTTGCTGCCGTCGAAGCTGCGCTTGCCGAAGTACAGAATGTTGTCGTTCCAGGCGTTGTAGACCTTCAGCCCCAGGTGCGTGTGCAGCGCCGGGTTCTGCCGGCGGATGCGGTTGAGCTGGGCGATTTCGGCAATGATGTTGCCCGGTGCATTGAAGTCGCGAACACGGATCTCGTACTTTTCCGAATCGAGGTATTCCTCCTTGCCCGGCACCGGTGCCGATTCGCACAGTTCATATCCTGAATACATGCCCCACAGACCCGAGCCCATGGTTGCCAGCGCCGCGCGGATGAGAAACCCCGGGCGCCCGGATTCATGCAGGAACGCCGGGTTGATGTCCGGCGTATTGACGAAGAAGTTCGGCCGATAGCACTCGCGCCACGGCGATTGATTGAGCTCGGTGAAATACGTCGCCAGCTCGTCCTTGGTATTGCGCCAGGTGAAATAGGTGTAGCTCTGGCTGTAACCGACCTTGCCGAGGCGCGCCATCATCGCCGGCGTGGTGAAGGCTTCGGCGAGGAAGATCACTTGCGGGTGCAGCGCCCGCACATCGGCGATCAGCCATTGCCAGAACGGCAGCGGCTTGGTGTGCGGATTGTCGACGCGAAACATCTTCACGCCTTCCTCGACCCAGCCGACCACGATGTCACGCAGTTCGACCCACAGGCTGGGGATCGCGTCCGGCGCATAGAAGTCGACATTGACGATGTCCTGATACTTCTTCGGCGGGTTCTCCGCGTATTTGATCGTGCCGTCCGGCCGCCAGTTGAACCAACCCGGGTGCTGCTTGAGCCACGGGTGATCCTGAGAACACTGGATGGCGAAATCGAGGGCGATTTCCAGGCCGTGCTCGGCGGCGGCCGCCACCAGTCGACGAAAATCTTCGCGGGTCCCGAGCTGCGAGTGAATCGCCTCATGGCCACCCTCCTCGCTGCCGATGGCATAAGGGCTGCCCGGATCATCCGGCCCGGCCGTCAGGGAATTATTGCGACCCTTTCGGTGAGCGCGACCGATCGGATGGATCGGGGTGAAATACAACACGTCAAAGCCCATGTCCTGAATCATCGGCAACCGTGCATGCACGTCGTTAAAGGTGCCGTGGCGGTTGGGATCGTCGGTGATCGAGCGGGGAAACAGCTCGTACCAACTGGCGAACTCGGCCAGTTCCCGTTCGACATCCATCGGGAATTCGGCGCTCAGGCTCAGGTAGGCGCGGTGATCGGCCTGCGCCATCAATTGCGCACTGCGCCGGTGCAGAAACAACGCCACCTGCTCGGTTTCAAGCAGGCCGGACAGTTCGTGATGCAGCGCCGCGAGTTGTTCGCTGAGCTGCCCATCGCTGCGCTCGGCAGCCTGTAGCACCATGCTCCGGCCTTCCTGCAGTTCCAGTGAAACCGGGACGGCTGCGTTGTGCTTTTTCTCCAGTTCGTACTGGAAACTGGCGAAGTGGTCGATCCAGGCCTCGACGCAATACAGATAGCGCCCCGGACGCTCGGGACGAAAACGCCCTTCCCAGCTGTTATTGCCCAACTCCTGCATGACCTCGCTTTGCCAGGTCTCTTCGCCCTCCGCGCGCCAGCGGATGCGCACGGCCAGTTTGTCGTGGCCGTCGGCAAAGACCTTGCTGGTGACGATCACTTCACGATCGACGATCGACTTGACGGCAAACTGCCCGCCATCAAGGGTCGGCATGGTGTTTTCGATCACGATGCGCGGCAGCAACAATGCTTGCGACAGCGGCATGTGCGGGTTGTAGCTCTGCTCTGAAGGTTTTTCAGCAGACATCGAGCATCTCTCCTTTACGCCCCAAGGACGCTCTTGTGCCGGATCCGCGTTCACAAAGAGGCACCGGCCCCGACATGAACTCACTTAGGTTCCGAGCGACCGGCGCGGGGAAAAGTTCACAGGGATTTGCCTGGGCAAAAAAGCGGATCGAAATCGCCACGAGGTGGTCAATCCACTTAAGCACTTCTCACGCCATGTGCCACACGGAGGTCTACAGATGAACATCCCGATCCCGGCGGAAACGCCTGATCCGAACATCGACAAACCCACCCTGCCCGAGACCGAGCCGCCACCGATTCCCGACGAAGAACCGCCAGGCACCACGCCGCCGCCGAAGGAAGAGCCACCGACAACAATGCCCCCGGTCATCGTCTAAGCAGCGCGCCCCTCTGTAGGAGCTGCCGAAGGCTGCGATCTTTGCTTTTCAAGATCAAAAAATCGCAGCCTTCGGCAGCTCCTACAGGGTGTGTGCGGTGTGTTACAGGTGTTGGTTTTTCTCGTCGTCTTTCTCGAACAGCCGGACGACCCGTGGCATCACGCTGAAAATTCCCAGCGCCAGCAACGTGCTGAGCAGCGCCGTCGCCTCTTTGCCCAACCCGGCCGCCACGCCGATCGCCGCCGTCATCCACAATCCCGCCGCCGTGGTCAGCCCTTTGACATGCCCTTCATCGCCCTCCTGATTCTTCAGGATCGTCCCGGCGCCGAGAAAACCGATCCCGGCGATCACCCCCTGCAGCACCCGGCTCATGGCATCGGATTCGGCCCCGGAGGTCTGCGGCACCAGCACAAACAGTGCGGCCCCCAGCGCCACCAGCATGTGCGTGCGCACCCCGGCGGCCTTGCCCTTGTGCTCGCGTTCGAAACCCAGAATCCCGCCGAGCACCGCCGCCATCAGCAGGCGCACGGTGATGCGCGTCAGTTGCGACGCATCGCCGATGTCGGCGAACTCCGCTTGCAGCGTTACCCACACTTCATGCCACCAGGCGTCCATCGCTCCATCCCTTCTTATACGTGGTTAGTCGATGGACAGCGCCGACCATTAATCGGTTGCGTCGAACGATCACCCGGCGCTGCGTCCTAACCCTGTAGATACCCCCGAAAAAGGACAGCCTCATGCCCGTTCGAATCGATGAATCCAATCCCGAATCAAAAGTGTGTTTTTTCACCGTCGAAAATGGCGAGGAAATTCGCATCTGCGACACCCTGGAAGTCAAAACAGATAGTGAAAAATCCATGTCGTTCGTGGAAATCGAAGGCCGGCGCGTTTACGTCACCGAAGCCGAAGCCGATGGATTGACCGTCGCAGGTGCCAAGGACGGACGTAAGCACCTGAAGGCTGACGAGAGTGATTCGGTGATTTGACTGACCCTGATCAACACCCGGCGCAGACGCCTGCGATAGGCGTTTGCGCCGGCGTCTGCGGGCTGCTTCAAGTTGTCGCAGGGCGGGCGCAGAAAGCCATCTGATACGCTTTTTATTCAAATAGCTGAGTCTGTTATGCAAACAGATCGGCGCTCATAGTTCATCCGCCTGATGGAGGCTGATGAGCGAACGACCATGAGCGAACAAATCCCCGTCCGAACCGTAGAAGCAAGCCCCACCATAAAAAATGTGCCTGGTCGCCCGATGAAGGCGAAGGCCGGCTCCACCGACAATCACATCCACACCCGCAGCTTCACCGGCCTGTTCCGCACCCTGCGCATGAGCGGCGCGGGGTTTCTGTTTTTGCTGTTTTTCGGCACCGTGTGGTTGAACTGGGGTGGCCGTCAGGCAGTGCTGTGGGACCTGGCCGAAAGCAAATTCCACATCTTCGGCGCGACGTTCTGGCCACAGGATTTCATCCTGCTCTCGGCGCTGTTGATCATTGCTGCGTTCGGTCTGTTCGCCATCACCGTGTTTGCGGGCCGCGTCTGGTGCGGTTACACCTGCCCGCAGAGCTCGTGGACGTGGATTTTCATGTGGTGCGAGAAGGTCACCGAAGGCGAGCGCAACCAGCGCATCAAACTGCAAGCGGCGCCGTGGGGCCTGAACAAACTGGCCCGGCGCGCGGCCAAGCACACGCTGTGGCTGGCGATCAGCGTGATGACCGGGCTGACCTTCGTTGGCTATTTCACGCCGATTCGTCCGCTGGCTGAAGAACTGTTCACTCTGCAAATCGGCGGCGTCAGCCTGTTCTGGGTGCTGTTCTTCACCGCCGCCACCTACATCAATGCCGGTTGGCTGCGCGAAGCGGTGTGCATCCACATGTGTCCGTATGCGCGGTTCCAGAGCGTGATGTTCGACAAGGACACCCTGGCGATTTCCTACGACGTGGCCCGTGGCGAAAACCGTGGCCCGCGCAAACGCGATGTGAAGCCTGCCGAAGCCGGACTGGGCGATTGCATCGATTGCCAGTTGTGCGTACAGGTCTGCCCGACCGGCATCGACATCCGCGACGGCCTGCAAATGGAATGCATCGGCTGCGCCGCGTGCATCGACGCCTGCGACTCGATCATGGACAAAATGAACTACCCGCGTGGCCTGATTCGCTACAGTTCCGAGCGCGAATTGCAGGGCGGCAAGACGCACCTGCTGCGGCCACGGCTGATCGGTTACGTTGCGGTGCTGCTGGTGATGATCGGCGCGCTGGCGCTGGCCTTGGTCGAACGGCCAATGGTCTCGCTGGACGTGACCAAGGATCGCGGGCTGTTCCGTGAGAACGGTCAGGGCCAGATCGAGAACATCTACACCCTCAAGGTCATCAACAAGACCCAGCAACGCCAGGCCTACAACCTCAGCCTGGTGGATGGCGAGGGTTTCCAGTTGCAGGGCAAAACCGAACTGAGCCTGGCGCCGGGTGAGATTGTCGATGTGCCGGTGTCGGTGGCGATGACCACGGAACGCCCGGCCAGCAGCTCGCAGACCTTGAGTTTCAAGATTGCCGACAGCGACGAGCCTGAGGTTTATAGCGTGGCAAAAAGCAGGTTTGTGGCGCCGATGAATCGCTGAGCCTTTAAGATGCAGTCCTCTTTCACTGACGACGCAATACCTGTGGCGAGGGGGCTTGCCCCCTCGCCACAATGCATACTCACGAATCACTTACTAACCGGGCAACCGATGAAACGCTACGAAAAATTCGCCGACGACATCGCTGAACTGATCCGCTCCGGCGTCCTCGGCCCCGGGCAGCGGGTGCCGTCGGTGCGCTACGCCAGCCAGACCTACGGCGTCAGCCCGTCCACGGTGTTCCAGGCCTATTACCTGCTGGAACGTCGCGGCCTGATCCGTGCCCGGCCGCGCTCCGGCTACTTCGTCAACACCCACGCGCCGAGTCCGTTTTCGGAGCCGGTGATCAGCAGCCACGTCAACGATTCCACCGAAGTCGATGTCAGCGAACTGGTGTTCTCGGTCCTCGAATCGATCAAGGACCCGAGCACCGTGCCCTTCGGCTCCGCATTCCCCAGCCCGACCCTGTTCCCGCTGCAACGCCTGTCGCGCTCGCTGGCCAGCGCGGCACGGGAGATGGATCCGCGCATGGTGGTCACCGACATGTCGCCGGGCAACCCGCAACTGCGCCGGCAAATTGCCCTGCGTTACATGGTCGGCGGGCTGATGCTGCCGATGGAGGAACTGCTGATCACCAACGGCGCCCTCGAAGCGCTGAACCTGTGCCTGCAAGCCGTGACCGAACCGGGTGATCTGGTGGCCATCGAAGCCCCGGCGTTCTACGCCAGCCTGCAAGTACTGGAGCGACTGAAACTCAAAGCCGTGGAAATCCCCGTGCACCCGCGTGACGGCATCGACCTTGGCGTGCTCGCGCAGACGCTGGAACGGCACCCGATCAAGGCCTGCTGGTGCATGACCAGTTTCCAGAACCCGATGGGCGCGACCATGCCCGAGGCGAAGAAACAGGAACTGGTTGAACTGCTGCGCCGGCATCAGGTGCCGCTGATCGAAGACGACGTCTATGCCGAACTCTATTACGGCCAGCAAGCGCCGAAACCGGCCAAGGCCTTCGACACCGAAGGGCTGGTGATGCACTGCGGTTCGTTCGCCAAGAGCCTGGCCCCCGGCTACCGCATCGGCTGGGTCGCCGCCGGGCGCTATGCGCAGAAAATCGAACGACTGAAACTGATGACCTCGCTGTGCGCCTCGATGCCAGCGCAAGCGGCAATCGCCGACTACCTGCAACACGGCGGCTACGATCGCCACCTGCGCAAACTGCGCTACGCCCTGGAAGAACAGCAAAGCGCGATG
Source organism: Pseudomonas serboccidentalis (assembly GCF_028830055.1). NCBI lineage: Bacteria > Pseudomonadati > Pseudomonadota > Gammaproteobacteria > Pseudomonadales > Pseudomonadaceae > Pseudomonas > Pseudomonas serboccidentalis. The sequence goes on along the minus strand of NZ_CP101655.1, from coordinate 5,877,363 downwards.
CTCGCAGCGATCGCCCGCTACTTCCCGGCGCAGACCCGGGTCAGTCAGCCGGCGGGCGGCTATTTCCTGTGGCTGGAACTGCCGCCGCAGATGGATTCATTGAAGTTGTTTCAGATGGCATTGGCGCAAGGCATCAGCATTGCGCCGGGGCCGATCTTCTCACCGACCCAGCGGTTCAGGAACTGTATCCGCTTGAATTACGGCAGCCCGTGGACCGAGGATTCAGAGAAGGCGATGGAAACGTTGGGGCGGATTGTGCGGTCGTTCTGACCGTTCTGTGTTGTTTGAACTAGCGCTATCGCGAGCAGGCTCACTCCTGCATTTGAAATGCGTTCACCTGTAGGAGTGAGCCTGCTCGCGATGTGGCCTGTCCAGACACCGTTGAATTAACGGCCGCCGCCCAGATCAATGAACGTCCCCGTCGCATATGAAGCCTTGTCCGACAGCAACCAGACAATCGCCTCCGCCACCTCATCCGGCCGGCCGCCCCGGGCCATCGGGATCGCCGACTCGAGTTTGCTGACCCGATCCGGATCGCCGCTCAACGCATGGAAATCGGTGTAGATGTAGCCCGGACGCACCGCATTAACGCGAATTCCCTCACCCGCCACTTCCTTGGACAAACCGATGGTGAAGGTGTCGAGCGCGCCTTTGGAGGCGGCGTAGTCGACGTATTCGTTGGGCGACCCCAGACGTGCGGCGACCGACGACACGTTGACGATGCTGCCGCCCTGCCCGCCGTGTTTGGGCGACATGCGCAGGATCGCGTGCTTGGCGCAGAGGATCGGCGCCAATACGTTGGTTTTCATGATTTTGAGGATGCGGAATTCGGACATTTCCTCGACCCGCGATTTGTGTCCAACGGTGCCGGCGTTGTTCACCAGCGCGGTGACCCGACCGAGTTCGGTGTCGACCCGGTGAAACAGCGCGATCACTTCGTCTTCGATACTGACATCGGCGCGCACGGCAATGGCTTGCGCCCCCAGCGCCCGCACTTGCTCCAGCACACTTTGTGCGGCCTGTTCATCCGACTGATAGTTGATGCAGATCCGATAGCCCTGCCCGGCAGCCAACAGCGCCGTAGCGGCGCCGATTCCGCGCCCGCCGCCGGTGATCACAATGACTTTATCCATGCTGGCCCTTCCCCCAAAATGCACACGTAACAGTCGGGTGGAAGAATAACCGTCATTCACGGGTTTTGCATGGGCTGTGTCAAAGGCTTGAGCGCTCACGCAGTTTCGACGTTGCAGTGCCTTTGTGGCTAGGGAGCTTGCTCCCGCTGGCCTGCGCAGCAGGCCCATGTTTTAAAAGAGGGGTAGCTTCGCGACCCAACGGGAGCAAGCTCCCTCGCCACAGATTTTTCTGGCCTCGGCTCAGTGTGGAGTCAGACCACCGCCTGTTGCTCAACCCGCGCAATATCCTGCATGAATTTTTCCGCTGGCATCGGATGCCCCAGCAGATAACCCTGCAAAGAATCACACCCCAGTTCAGTCAGAAACGCCTGCTGCACACCGGTCTCGACACCTTCAGCAACAATGCGCAATCCAAGCGCCTGCCCCAACGCGACAATCGCCGAGACAATCGCCGCATCGTCGCTGTCATGCTCCAGATCCCGGACAAACCCACGATCAATCTTCAGCTCGTTGGCCGGCAACCGCTTGAGGTACATCAGGCTCGAATAGCCGGTGCCGAAGTCGTCGATCGACAGGTCGACGCCCATGTCCGACAACTCCTGCAACACGGTCATGCTCGCATCGGCGTCGCTCATGGCGGTGGTTTCAGTGATTTCCAGGGTCAGGCTGTTGGCCGGCAAATGGTGCGTCGCCAGCGCCTTGGCCACGCTCTGCACCAGCCCCGCGTGGCAGAACTGCAGCGCCGACAGGTTCACCGCGATGCGCCACTCGGTGTAGCCGAGCACGTACCATTCGCGCATCTGCCGGCAGGCCTCGTTGAGCACCCATTCGCCGATGGCGATGATCACGCCGGTCTTCTCCGCCAGATCGATGAACTTGTCCGGCAGCAACATGCCCTGGGTCGGGTGCTGCCAGCGCAGGAGCGCTTCGGCGCCAACCGGACGGCCGTTGGCGGCATCGAACTTGGGTTGGTAATGCAGGCAGAACTGATTGTGCTCCAGCGCCGCACGCAGGTCTTGCAACAGTTGCAGTTGCTTGCGCGCGTTGTTGTTCATCGATGCGTCGAAAAAACTGTAACCGTTTTTGCCGCCGCCCTTGGCGTGATACATCGCCGCGTCGGCGTTCCTCAACAGCTCCTGAGCACTCTGACCATTGCCGGGGTACAAGGCGATGCCGACACTGGCGGAAATCTGCAAATCGTGTTCGGCCACCCGAAACGACTGGCCGATCAAGCCGACCTGGCGGGCAGCCAGGCTCAGGGCATCGTTGGGTTCGTTCAGACGCACCAACAGCACGAATTCATCGCCGCCGATCCGTGCCAGCGTGTCCTGACTGCGCAAGTCCTCGCGCAGACGGGCCCCGACTTCGCGCAGCAACTGGTCTCCCATGTGATGACCGAAAGCATCGTTGACCGGTTTGAAACCGTCCAGATCGATGAACATCAGCGCAAAACACCCACCCTGCTCCTCGACTTTATTCATCGCCTGATTGATCCGGTCGTCCAGCAGCATGCGGTTCGGCAGGCCGGTCAAGGTGTCGTGCAGCGCCAGTTGGGTCAGCTCGCGGTTGGCCAGGGTCAGCGAATGCGCCAGATCGGCCGTACGCGTTTCGAGGCGAGCATCGAGGATCGACGTCAGCAAGGCGATCGACAACACCGCCAGCGTGGTGATCAGCACCAGACTGTCGAGGCCGTTGCCCTTCAGCCCGTTGAGCGTTGCGCCGCAGAAACTGCCATCGGGAAACTGCGCAGCAGCCATGCCGGTGTAGTGCATGCCGACGATGGCAATGCCCATGATCACCGCCGCGCCACCGCGAATCAGGCGTACATAAGGCGAGTGCTGGCGCAAGCGAAAAGCAATCCACAAGGCTGCCGCCGAGGCCCCGATCGCGATCAGCAGTGACGCGCCGAACAGCGTCGGGTCGTAATCGATCCCCGGGGTCATGCGCAACGCTGCCATGCCGGTGTAATGCATCGTGCTGATCCCGGCGCCCATGATCAAGGCGCCAAACGCCAATTGCAGAATCGGTAGCTTCGGCTGGCTGACCAACCACAGGGCAAACCCGCAGGACAGCACCGCGATCAACAGCGACAACGCGGTGATCGAAGTGTCGTAACCGAGGGTGATCGGCAGTTTGAACGCGAGCATGCCGATAAAGTGCATCGACCACACGCCGACGCCCATCGCCAGTGCGCCGCCCGCGGTCCAGAAATGCACTGCGCGCCCACGGGCGGTGGCGATGCGCCCGGTCAGATCAAGCGCCGTATACGACGCCAGAATCGCCACGCACAGCGAAATGAAAACCAGAGTGAAGGAATAATTACCGATGAGCATGGGGATTCTCGCAGCCACCCGCGCCGTACTGCGTCCATTCTCGGCCGGGAAAATGCGGCGATTGTACTGATTGCGCAGAAGAACGCACTGACAAAGTAATCATTTTGCCATCAAGCCGATGAAACGCTTGTTTGATCGCTCTGCAAGGCTCTGAAACAGCCTTCACAGGCTACTCAAATACCCTGTAGGAGCTGCGGCACGCTGCGATCTTTTGACTTTGCTTTTGAAGATCAAGATCAAAGGATCGCAGCGTGCCGCAGCTCCTACACAGTTTATTCGGCAGGCACTTGCCCATCCCAGCCACCGCCCAGCGCCGCGATCAACTGCACGCTGGCAATCAAGCGGTTCTGCAGAATGTTGAGGACGGTGCGCTCGTTGCTCAGCGCCGTGGCCTGCACCACCACCACGTCGAGGTAGGCGATCAACCCGGCCTTGTACTGGTTCTGGGTCAGGCGCAACGAGTCGCGCGCGGCGTCCAGCGCTTCTTGACGCACCACCGCCTCGTTCTCATACACCTTCAATTGCACCAGATAGTTTTCCACCTCGCGGAAACCGTCGAGCACGGTCTGGCGATACTTGGCGACGGTCTGGTCATACACCGCCTCGGTGCGATCGACTTCGGCGGAACGGATCCCGCCATCGAAGATCGGCAAGTCCAGTTTCGGGCCAACCGACCAGAAACGGTTGGGCAGCGTCAGGAGGTTTTTTGATGTACTGCTGCTGTAACCGCCGCTCATGCTCAGGGTCAGGTCCGGGTAGTACGCCGCTTTTGCCACACCGATGTTGGCGTTGGCGGCGATCACCGAGCGTTCCGCCGAAGCGATGTCCGGACGCCGTTCCAGCAACTGCGACGGCAGGTTCAACGGAATCTGCGGCAGGTTCGGAATGTTCTGGGTCTCGGCGATGCTGAACTCGGCCGGTGCCTGTCCGGTGAGCACCGCGATAGCGTTTTCGAATTGCGCCCGCTGCCAGATCAGGTCCACCAGATCGCCCTGGGTGCTTTTCAGCTGGGTCTGCGCCTGCGCTACCGCATCACGTCCGGAGATCCCTGCGCGGTACTGGTTCTGGGTCATTTGCAGCGATTTTTCGTAAGCCGCCACCGTCGACTCGAGCAAGCGTTTCTGTTGATCGATCACGCGCAATTGCAGGTAATTCTGCACCAGTTCCGATTGCTGGCTCAGACGCATCGCCGCCAGATCGGCAAAACTGGCCTGGGCGCTGGCTTCGTCGGCCTCAAGTCCCCGACGCAACTTGCCCCAGATGTCCGCCTCCCAACTCACGCCCAACTGCGCATTGTAGGTGTCGCGAATGCCGCTGGAAGAACTGCTCAGGCTCGAACTGCTACTACCAGTGCCCTGGCTGGAGCGGGTCTTGCCCACGCTCAGGTCGACACTCGGGTAAAACGCCCCGCGGGCACTGCGTACCAAAGCCTGGGCCTGACGGTACTGAGCCTCGGACTGGGCGACGGTCTGGTTGGCGCTGTTGAGTTTCTCGACCAGTGCGTTGAGTTGCTGATCGCCATACAGCTCCCACCAGGCGCCGCGGGCCAGCGAGTCGCTGGGGTTGGCCTGACGCCAGCCCTTGGCCTCTTTGTATTGCGCGATTTCGGCGGTCTGCGGGCGCTGATAGTCCGGGCCGACGGCGCAGGCACTGAGCATCGCCACGCACAGCGACAGACTCAACAGACGCGAGCCCCGCACAGTGGCCAGATTGATAAGCGAACGGTCAGTCATAGCGGAGTTTCCAGAGCAGCGTCAGTACGCACGCCACGCCACTTGTTGAAGCGGTGGCGCAGCTTGTCGAGATAGAGGTAAACCACCGGGGTGGTGTAAAGGGTCAGCACCTGGCTGAAGATCAGCCCGCCGATGATGGTCAGGCCCAGCGGCTGGCGCATCTCTGCGCCCTCGGCCCGGCTGAGCAGCAACGGCAAGGCACCGAGAATCGCCGCCAGGGTAGTCATCAGAATCGGCCGCAGTCGTTGCAGGCAGGCGCTGCGGATCGACTCCAGCGGCGACAGGCCCTGATGGCGCTCCAGTTGCAGCGCCAGGTCGATCATCAGGATCGCGTTTTTCTTCACCACACCGATCAGCAGGAACAGCCCGAGCAACGAGATCAGGCTGAACTCGCCGCCCAGCGCATAGATCGACAGCAACGCACCGACCCCGGCCGACGGCAACGTCGAAAGAATCGTCAGCGGGTGAATGTAGCTTTCATAGAGCACCCCGAGCACCAGATACACCGCCAGCAGCGCGCCGAGGATCATGAATGGCTGACTCTTCTGGGTCGCGGCAAAGGCGTCGGCGGTGCCGGCCATTTTCGCAATCACCTCTTCCGGCAAACCGACCTTGGCAATCGCCCGCTCGATCGCGGCGCTGCCCTGCTCCACTGTCACCCCTTCGGCCATGTCGAAGGCGATGCTTTCGGAGGCGAACTGGCCTTCGTGGCTGACCCGGTCGTCTTCCAGGCTGTTTTCGTAGTGGGCGATGGTCGACAGCGGAATCCGTGCGCCATCAGCGGTGATCACCTGCACTTGCTTGAGGGTCACCGGATCCTGCGCGTACTTCGGATTGACCTCCATCACCACCTGATACTGGTTCAGGCTGTCGTAGATGGTCGAGATTTGCCGCTGGCTGTAGGCGTTGTTCAGCACCGCCGTGACCATGTTCATGTCGACGCCGAGGCGCTTGGCCTGATCGCGGTCGACAATCAGCGTCACCTGCTGCGCACCGCGCCCTTCGCGGGCATCGATGGCCGTCAGTTCAGGCAGTGCGCGCAGCGCGGTGACCACTTTCGGATACCACTCGCGCAACGCCCCCAGATCACCGCTCTGCAGGATGTAGCTGTATTGCGAGGTGGTCTGCTCGCGGCCACCGCCGAACTGCAGGTCCTGGTCCGCCATCAGCATCAACTGGGCGCCGGGCACCTTGGGCATTTCCTTGCGCAGCCGCTCGATGACCTTCTGCGCCGACAGGTTGCGCTCCTTGATCGGCTTCAGGCGCACCAGCATGAAGGCGTTATTGGTGCCGTTGGTGCCACCGATGAACCCGGCCACGCTTTCCACCGCTTCGTCCTTGAGCACGGCGCGGCGGAAGGTTTCCATTTTCGGCTGCATCACGTTGAACGACAGGCCGTCGTCGCCGCGCACGAAACCGATCAACTGACCGGTGTCCTGCTGCGGCATGAACGTCTTGGGCACGACCACGTACAGGGCGACGTTGACCCCGACCGTGATGATCAGGCTGAGCAAGGTCAGGCGCCGATGGCGCAGCACCCAGTCGAGGCTGGTGGCGTACTTGCCGACCATCCAGTCGTTGGTCTTGCGGCTCCAGCGTTGCAGACGGTTTTCCTGCCCCGGTGTGTGCGGCTTGAGCCAGCGCGCACAGAGCATCGGCGTCAGGGTCAGCGAGACCACCAGCGACACCACGATCGCCGCCGCCAGCGTGATGGAAAACTCGCGGAACAGACTCTCGACAATCCCGCCCATGAACAGGATCGACAGAAATACCGCCACCAGCGACACGTTCATCGACAGCAAGGTGAAGCCGACTTCCTTGGCCCCGAGATACGCGGCCTGCATCGGTTTGATGCCTTCGTCGATGTGCCGGGAAATGTTCTCCAGCACCACGATGGCATCGTCCACCACCAGCCCGGTGGCCAGAATCAGCGCCATCAGCGACAGGTTGTTCAGCGAGAAGCCATACAGGTACATCACCGCAAAGGTGCCGACCAGCGACACCGGCACCGCCAGCGTCGGAATCAGCGAGGCGCGGAAGTTACCGAGGAACAGAAACACCACCAGAATCACCAGCGCCACGGCGATCAGCAGGGTCATTTCCGCTTCATGCAGGGTGGCCTTGATCACCGGCGAGCGGTCCATCGCCAGATTCAGCTTCACGCTGGCCGGCAGCACCGCTTGCAGGGCCGGCAACTGGGCCTTGATCTCGTTGACCGTCTCAATGATGTTGGCGCCGGCCTGGCGGTTGATCACCAGCAGCACCGCCGCGTCATCGTTGAAGAAACCGCTGTTGTAACGGTCTTCGACGCCATCGCTGACCTTGGCCACGTCCTTCAGGCGCAGGGCCGCGCCGTTGTTGTAATGGATGATCAGCGATTCGTAATCCTTGGCCTTCTCCAACTGGTCGTTGGCCTGGATCTGCCACAGGCGCTCGCCGTCTTCGACCGAGCCCTTGGGCCGGCGCACGTTGGCCCCGGCGATGGTCTTGCGCACATCGTCGAGCGCCACGCCGTACTGGTTCAGCGCCTGCGGTTCGAGTTCGATGCGCACCGCCGGCAACGAACTGCCGCCGATCTGCACTTCGCCCACGCCCTGCACCTGCGACAGGCTCTGGGACAGGATGGTCGAGGCCAGGTCATAGAGCTGGCCTTTTTCCAGCACGTCCGAGGTCAGCGACAGCACCATGATCGGCGCCTGCGACGGATTGACCTTCTTGTAGGTCGGCATGCTGCGCATCCCGCTCGGCAACAGATTGCGCGAAGCGTTGATCGCCGCCTGCACCTCGCGTGCCGCGCCGTTGATGTCGCGGTCGAGGTCAAACTGCAGAATGACCCGGGTCGAGCCCTGGCTGGAGCGGCTGCTCATGGTGTTGACGCCGGCAATCGCGCCGAACGAGCGTTCCAGCGGCGTCGCCACCGTGGACGCCATCACCTCGGGACTGGCGCCGGGCAGACTGGCCTGGACCACGATCACCGGGAAATCCATTTGCGGCAGGGGCGACACCGGCAGCAAACCGAAGCTGACACCGCCGAGCAGCATGATCGCCAGGCTCAGGAGCATGGTCGCGACCGGGCGCTTGATGAAAGGACCGGAGAGGTTCATTGACCACGATCCCCGACTTCACCGCAATCCCCTGTAGGAGTGAGCCTGCTCGCGATAGCGGTGTGTATGCCTCCACTGATATTGAATGTGCCGGCCTCATCGCGAGCAGGCTCACTCCTACAGGGGTTATGTGTACGAACTGTCATACCGGCACCTCATCGCTATCGGCATTGGTCTTGCCGAAGCGCCGACCCAGGCGGTCGAAATAGAGGTAGATCACTGGCGTGGTAAACAGGGTCAGCACCTGGCTCACCAGCAGGCCACCAACCATTACCAGACCCAGCGGCTGACGCAATTCAGCCCCGGAACCGGTGGCCAGCATCAACGGCACCGCACCGAACAATGCCGCCAGCGTCGTCATCAGGATCGGCCGGAAGCGCAGCAACGCTGCCTGGTAGATCGCCTGCTCCGGCGCCATGCCCTGGGTGCGTTCGGCGTCGAGGGCGAAGTCGATCATCATGATCGCGTTCTTCTTGACGATACCGATCAGCAGGATGATGCCGATGATCGCGATCATCCCCAGGTCATTGCCGCTGAGCAGCAAGGCCAGCAAGGCACCCACGGCCGCCGAGGGCAAGGTCGAGAGAATGGTGATCGGGTGGATGTAACTCTCGTAGAGCACGCCGAGCACGATGTACATGGTCACCACCGCCGCCAGAATCAGCAGCAAGGTGCTCGACAGCGAGGCCTGGAATGCTTCGGCCGCGCCCTGGAACTGGGTCTGCACGCCAATCGGCATGCCGATGTCCTTCTGCACCTGATCGATGATGTCCACCGCGTGCCCCAGCGCCACGCCGGGCGCGAGGTTGAACGACATCATCACCGCCGGGAACTGGCCAATGTGGGTGATCGCCAGTTGCGCCTGACGCTCCTCGACGTGGGCCAGACTCGACAGACGCACCTGCGCGCCGTCAGTGGTCTTGACGTGAATCTGGTCCAGCGCCTGCGGGCCGATCTTCTCCCCGGCCTGCGCCTGCAGCACCACGCGGTACTGGCTGGCCTGGGTGTAGATGGTGGAAATCTGCCGCTGACCGAACGCGTCATACAGCGCATCGGTAATGTTCTGCACCGAAACGCCGAGGCGCGAGGCCGCATCGCGATCAATCACCAGATAGACCTGCAACCCCTTGTCCTGCAAGTCGCTGGCAACATCGGTCAGTTCCGGACGCTGCGCCAGCGCCTCGACCAGACGCCCGCTCCACTGGCTGAGCAGTTCGGCGTCCGGCGACGACATACTGAATTGATACTGGGTACGACTGACCCGGTCCTCGATGGTCAGGTCCTGCACCGGCTGCATGAACAGGCGGATACCGACCAGCTTGTCCAGTTGCGGTTGCAGGCGTGCGATCACTTCGGTGGCGCTGAGGTCACGCTCGCCGTGGGATTTGAGGTTGATCAGCAGACGGCCGCTGTTGAGCGTAGCGTTGTCGCCGTCGACACCGATGTAGGACGACAGACTCTCCACCGCCGGATCTTGCAGAATCACCTTCGCCAGCGCCTGCTGACGCTCACCCATGGCGGCAAAGGAAATCGACTGCGGCGCCTCGGAAATGCCCTGGATCACCCCGGTGTCCTGCACCGGAAAGAAGCCCTTGGGCACCACCATGTACAGGAACACGGTCAGCGCCAGCGTGCCAATGGCCACCAGCAGGGTCAGCGGCTGGTGCTTGAGCACCCACTGCAACTTGCGCCCGTAGGCAGCGATCATCCAGTCGATGAAGGCGCCGCTGGCCCGGTAGAAACGGCCCTGTTCGTGGGCTTGCGGCTCACGTTTGAGCAGGCGCGCGCACATCATCGGGGTCAACGTCAGCGAGACCACCAGAGAAATCAGGATCGCCACCGCCAGGGTGATGGCGAACTCGCGGAACAGTCGCCCGACCACATCGGCCATGAACAGCAGCGGAATCAGTACGGCGATCAGCGACAGGGTCAGGGAAATCAGGGTAAAGCCGATCTGCTTGGCGCCCTTGAGCGCGGCCTGCATCGGGCTGTCGCCCTCCTCGATGAAGCGCGCAATGTTCTCCAGCATCACGATCGCATCGTCGACCACGAAACCGGTGGCGATGGTCAATGCCATCAATGTCAGGTTGTTGACCGAAAACCCGGCCAGGTACATCACGCCAAACGTACCGATCAGCGACAGCGGCACCGCCACGGACGGAATGATCGTCGCACTGGCGCGACGCAGAAACAGGAACGTCACCATCACCACCAGGGCGATGGCGATCAGCAGTTCGTGCTGCACGTCGGTGACCGAGGCGCGGATGGTCTGGGTCCGGTCGGTGAGTACGGTGACGTCGAGGCCGGCCGGCAGGTTGTCGGTGATGCTCGGCAGCAAGGCCTTGATCCGGTCCACCACTTCAATCACGTTGGCGCCCGGCTGACGCTGGATATTCAGCAGCACCGCCTGATTCTGGTTGGCCCACGCGGCCAGACGCTCGTTTTCGGCGCCGTCGACAATTTCCGCCACGTCCTTGAGCCGCAACGGCGCGCCGTTCTTGTAGGCAAGAATCAGGTTGGCGTAGTCCTTGGGCGAGGTCAGTTGGTCGTTGGCATCGAGCATCGAGACCCGGGTCGGGCCGTCGAAGTTACCCTTGGGCTGGTTGACGTTGGACGCGCCGATCAGGGTGCGCACGTCTTCCAGGTTCAGGCTGTTGGCCGCCAGCGCTTCCGGGTTGACCTTGATCCGCACCGCCTGACGCTGACCGCCGGCAATGCTGACCATGCCGACGCCGCTGATCTGGGCGATTTTCTGCGCCATGCGCGTGTCGACCAGATCATTGAGTTTGGGCAGCAGCATGGTTTTCGAGGTGATTGCCAGGGTCAGCACCGGGGTGTCCGCCGGGTTGACCTTGTTGTACACCGGCGGCGCCGGCAAGTCGGTCGGCAACAGGTTGGTCGCAGCGTTGATCGCGGCCTGCACCTGCTGCTCGGCGACGTCCATGTTGATGTCGAGGCTGAAGCGCAGGGTCAGCACCGACGCACCACCGGAACTGGTCGAGGCCATTTGCGTCAGGCCCGGCATCTGCCCGAACTGACGCTCGAGCGGCGCGGTCACGGCGCTGGTCATCACGTCCGGACTGGCGCCGGGATACAGGGTCATGACGCGGATGGTCGGGTAATCGACCTGCGGCAAGGCCGAGACCGGCAGCAGGCGATAGGCAATCAGGCCGGCCAGAACAATGGCCAGCATGCTCAGGGTAGTGGCTACCGGACGGAGGATGAACAGCCGCGAAATGTTCATGCGCCCTTCTTGGCCTTGTCAGTCACGGCGGCGTCCGGCGTATTGGCGGCAGGCTTGCCCTGCAGGTGCCCGGTCGGGGTGGTCGGCACGTCATTGCTGTCGTTGACCACTTCCACCTCACTGCCCTCTTTCAGACGATCAGTCCCTTCGAGCACCACGCGGTCGCCTGCGGCCAGACCTTCGGTAACCACGGTGTTGTTGCCGTCGCTCGCGCCGATCTTCAATTGGCGGATGGTGACTTTCTTGTCGCCGTCCAGGGCGTAGACGAAGGTGCCGTTGGTGCCAAACTGAATCGCCGCCGACGGGGCCAGCACGACGCCTTTGAGCGTGTCGGCCAGCAGGTGGACGTTGACGAACTGGTTGGGAAACAGCGCTTGATCGCGGTTGTCGTAACGGGCTTTGAATTTCAGGGTGCCGGTGGCGACGTCGATCTGGTTGTCGAGGCTTTGCAGCACGCCGCTGGCCTGGATTTTCGTGTCGCCACGGTCCCACGCTTCGGCCGGCAGTCTGGCGCCGCTGTGGTAGCGGGCGAGCACGGTTTCGAGGTTGTTTTCCGGCAGGGTGAATACCACGCTGATGGGCTGGGTCTGGGTGATCACTGCGAGGAAGGTCGTGTCGTTGGCCGCCACCAGGTTACCGACGTCGAGCTGACGCAGGCCGACGCGTCCGGCAATCGGTGCGCGGATTTTGGTGAATTCGAGATTGAGCTTGGCGTCGTTGACCGCCGCCTGATTGGTCTTGACCGTGCCCAGGTACTGGCCGACCAGCGCTTCGGCGGTGTCCAGGGTCTGCTTGGCGATACTGTCTTCCTTGTACAGGCCGCGATAACGCTCGACATCGACCTGAGCGTTTTTCAGCTGCGCCTGATTCTGCAGCAAGGTGCCTTCAGCCTGCAGCAAGGCGTTCTGGTACGGACGCGGATCGATTTCTGCCAGCAGGTCACCGGCCTTGACCATCTGCCCTTCCTCGAAATTGATCTTCACCAGCTCCCCGCCGACCCGGCTGCGCACGTTGATGGTGTTGAGCGCGGTCACCGTGCCCAGCGCCTTGTAGTACAGCGGGAAGTCACCGGTGACCGCCGCAGCCACCCGCACCGGAATCGGCCCGGCCGCGCCGCCGAAGCCTGGGCGCATCACCCCCGAACGTCCGGCATGGCCGGTCGCGGCTTTCTCGCCGCCCTCCTTGAGGGCCGAACCGGCGGGCCAGAATTTCCAGCAGAGCACGGCGATGACCAACAGGACGAGCAGGCTGATCAGCCAGCGACGGGAGTTGCGAGGGGACGATTGCATGGAGTGATTAACCATTGGGCGCGTGGGCTTCTTTTACGGGAGGCTGAACGATAAGCACTGGCAGGATTTAAGCAAAGCAGCTTTACCGGCAATTTACCTTCAACTTACGTTTCAAGGTATGAGGCAAAACACTGATACACAAATGAAAACGGCCTGGACAGAGCCAGGCCGTTAACAATTGTAAAAGCGCTTATTTCAGTACGGCGAGTGCTGCTTCGTAGTTGGGTTCTTCAGCGATTTCCTTGACCAGCTCGCTGTGCAGAACGTTGTCGTTCTCGTCCAGAACCACCACCGCACGGGCGGTCAGGCCTTTGAGCGGGCCGTCTGCGATGGCCACACCGTAGTTCTCGATGAACTCGGTGCCGCGCAGGGTCGACAGGTTTTGTACGTTTTCCAGGCCTTCAGCGCCGCAGAAACGGGCCTGGGCGAATGGCAGGTCAGCCGAGATGCACAGCACCACGGTGTTGGCGAGGTCGTTGGCCTGAGCGTTGAACTTGCGTACCGAAGTCGCGCAGGTCGGGGTGTCGACGCTTGGGAAGATGTTCAGCACTTTGCGCTTGCCGGCGTAGTCTTTCAGGGTGACGTCGGACAGATTGCCGGCAACCAGGGAAAAGGCTGGCGCCTTGGAACCGGCTTGTGGCAACTGGCCGTTGACTTGAACCGGGTTGCCTTTAAGGGTGACTTGAGCCATGACTTGAGTCCTTCTAGCGTTTTTGGTTGAAAAGCATGCAAGAGGCCGAAGTTAACCACGAAATTGTCCGACGACCTATGCCCTGATTGAAATTGTCAGGGGAGCGAACAGAGAATTGTATACAAAGCCGCCGTCGTTCCCCCTGTAGGAGTGAGCCTGCTCGCGATTGCGTCAAGTCAGTCGCCTGATTGTTGCCTGATACACCGCCATCGCGAGCAGGCTCACGCCTACAAATAGTTGCAGCATGTTCCCATGGCGGACACATCTCGTAAGGGTTGATGCTGGTTAAAGCGCAGGTCTGCATCTTTATTTAGAAGACCTGTCGATTCATGCGCGGCCCGTTCGACTAAACCATGAATCCACCCCATTCCCTGGAGCAACCACCATGCGATTCATGATCCTTGTCAAAGCCAGCGCCGACTCCGAAGCCGGCATCATGCCCAGCGAAGAGCTGATCACCGCCATGGGCAATTTCAACGAAGAACTGGTCAAGGCCGGCATCCTCATCGACGCCGACGGCCTGCACCCCAGCAGCAAAGGCGCGCGCGTGCGGTTTTCCGGAGATAAACGCACGGTCATCGACGGCCCGTTCATCGAGACCAAGGAGCTGGTGGCCGGTTACTGGATCTGGGAAGTGAAGTCGAAGGAAGAAGCCATCGAGTGGGTCAAGCGCTGCCCGAACCCGATGCCGGGCACCGAGGCAGAAATCGAGATTCGACAGATATTTTCCGCCGAGGACTTCGGTGCCGAGTTCACCCCGGAAGCGCGTGCGCAGGAGGAGCGAATTCGCGAGCAGGCGAAGAAAAACGCCTGACCCCACTATCCTCTGTAGGAGCTGCCGCAGGCTGCGATCTTTTGATGTTGATCGACTAAAACAAGATCAAAAGATCGCAGCCTGCGGCAGCTCCTACAGAGGGGCGTTGTCTTGGCATTAACGCTTCAGTACACAACTTCCTGCGAAGCCTTACACAGAACCAAAGAATTAATTCATTCCACTGGCTAACGCCCCATTAGCTGCTAGCGTCAATCGGGCGCGTCCTACCTTCTTGATAAGGAAGGGATTACGCCCTAACGGCCGCCAAGTGCCGAGTTGTCTATGAGCCACCAGAGAATCGGGGATGACGTTCAATCGAGTGGGGAAGACTCTTTTTCTGACCGGTTTGCTGGCCGCCACGTGCGCGCAGGCGAATAACGCCGAAGACTCCAATAAAAGCAATATCGCACCCGGTGCGAACCTGCAGGACAAGTACCCGCCCCGACTCTACGACTCCAACGCCCACACCAACGACGTGTTGCTGCGCGCCACCGTGCCGATCAGCCCCCGCCCCGATCCGCATAATGGCTACAGCAATACCCATCGGCCCGGGCGTGGGCAAGGTCTGGAAGTCCGGCAGCCACATCCTCAACGCCTTCATCGAGCCGCTGTGGACCGCAAGGGTGACGGTCTGCCGCAATTCACCCTGTACACGGGCATCAACGTGACGTTTGGAAAATAAGGATATTGCAATGCACATTGCACTTCGCGCCGCCGGTTTCAGCCTGATGACGTTGTTCGCCAGTTGTGGTGTCGGCGCCCAGGACCTCGATACACGCATCGGCAAGATCGCCATGGAGGGCGAGCTGCCGACCCATGACTCGATTGCCAAACTGTACGCCGAACTGGATTTCCAGCAGGCGACCCAGAGTTATCTGTGGGCCTTGCCGCTGGTGTCCTACGCCCAGTGGCAGGAAGCGTTTCGCGACAAGCTCGGTGCACGCAGCGGCGATCTGATGATCCTCAACAGCTACGAAGACAAGCTCGGGGTGATCACCGCCAATGCCACCACCCCTTACATTCTCGGGTTCGTCGATCTGGGTGAAACCGGGCCGCTGGTGATCGAGTTGCCACCGGGGCCTACCGCTGGCGGCATCGGTGATTTCTGGCAGCGGGCGATCATCGACATGGGCCAGACCGGCCCCGACAAGGGCCAGGGCGGTAAATACCTGGTACTGCCACCGGGTGCCGAACCACCGGCGGATGCCGGCCAGTACTACCTGGCCAAATCGGAAACCATGAATGTGCTGGTAGGTTTGCGCGTGCTCGATCCGGACCCGGCCAAGGGCAAGGCGCTGGTCGGGAAATTCAAGATGTACCCGTACGCCCAGCGCAGTAATCCGGGCGACACCCGCCTGCTCTCGCCGCAAGGCAAGCCGTGGTCGGGCACACAGCCGGGGGGCATTGCCTACTGGGAACGCCTGCACCAGATCATCCAGAAAGAACCGGTCAATGAACGTGACCGTTTCTACATGGCGATGCTTGCCAGTCTGGGCATCGAAAAGGACAAACCCTTCAACCCCAACACCCGGCAACGCAAGGCATTGGAGCAAGGGGTCGAGGTCGGCGAATTGATCGCCAAGGCCAACACCTTCGCCAAGCGTTTCCCCGACGCCCAGTACTGGCCCGACCGGCATTGGGACACAGTGCTGAACATCGCCGAGCCGTCACAACGCGTGGCCTATTACGACCAGCTGTGGGAACGCAGCGCGTGGTTCTACGAGGCGGTCACCAACACCAAGGGCATGGTTTCCAAAACACCAGGGCTGGGCCAGACCTATCTCGGCGCCTACACCGACGCCAAGGGCGACTGGCTCGACGGCGGCAAGCATTATCGCTTGCACGTTGGCGCCAACCCGCCGGCCAAACAGTTCTGGTCAATGACCGTTTACGACATCGCCAGCCGCTGTCTGATCGATAACCCGCAGCGCAAGGCCGACCTGTCCTCGCGTCAAGACCTGAAGAAAAACCCCGACGGCTCAGTGGATCTGTACTTCGGCCCGACCGCGCCCAAGGGCTTTGAAAACAACTGGGTGCAAACCCTGCCGGGCAAACACTGGTTCAGTTATTTCCGTCTGTACGCGCCGACCGAAGCGTATTTCGACAAGAGCTGGAAACTCGACGACATCACGCTCGCACAATGACAAGGAAGCGCCATGCACACACGCAATCTGTTACTGACCAGCCTTGCCCTGACTCTGAGCTGCAGCGCCTGGGCCGATTTCAGCGCCAGCCCTGAAGAAGCCCGGGGCATTGCCAAAGAGGCCTATCTGTATGGCTTCCCGGTGGTGGAGATGTACAAGACCCTCTACATCCAGGCCGTCGACCGCAAGAGCCCGAACTTCAAGGCGCCGTTCAACCAGATCGGCAACACTGCCAAGGCCTTCACCGCCAAGGACACCGCCTTCGTCACGCCGAATGCCGACACGCCCTACTCGTTCGTCTGGATGGACCTGCGCGCCGAGCCGCTGATCCTGACCCTGCCGCCGATCGAGGAACACCGTTACTACTCGGTGCAGTTGATCGACGCCTACACGCAGAACTTCGCTTATCTGGGCACCCGCAGTACCGGCAACAATGGCGGCCATTTCATGATTGCCGGGCCGGAATGGCAGGGCCAGCAACCGGTGAATATCGATCGCCTGCTGCGCAGCGAAAGCAACATCACTTACGCGCTGTACCGCACGCAGCTGTTCGATGAAAAGGATCTGGGCAAGGTCAAGCAGATCCAGAAAGGCTACAAGGTCGAACCCCTCAGCCATTACCTGAAACAGAAAGCCCCGGCACCGGCACCAAAAGTCAGTTGGCCGAAACCCACGCCGACCATGAGTGAGACCCCGGACCTGTTCCGTTACCTGAACTTCCTGCTCGCCTTCACGCCGCCGCAGGACGTCGAGAAAGACCTGCTCGCGCGTTTCGCCAAAATCGGCATCGGTGCCGGCCAGCCCTTTGATCCGGGCAAACTCAGCGCCCAACAACGCAAGGCGCTGGAAGACGGCATCAGCGACGCCAAGGCCGAGTTCGCCGCGTTCAAGAAAGACCAGGTCGACGCGCACAAGCTCAGCAGCGGTGACCTGTTCGGCACCCGCGATCACCTCAAGGGCAACTACCTGTACCGCTACGCCGGGGCCAATATGGGTATCTTCGGCAACTCCGCCGAAGAGGCGAACTACATCGGCTACTTCGTTGACAAGGACGGGCAACCGGTCGACGCCTCGAAACACGATTACACCCTGCATTTCGACAAGGGTGCCCTGCCCCCGGCCGATGCGTTCTGGTCGCTGACGATGTACGACGGCAAGAGCAAATTGCTGGTAGCCAACCCGCTCAACCGCTACCTGATCAACTCGCGGATGCTGCCCGGGCTGACGCTCGATGCCGACGGCGGTCTGACCCTGTATGTGCAGCACAAGAACCCGGGCAAGGACCAGCAGGCCAATTGGCTGCCGGCGCCGAACGGGCCGTTCTACGGGATCTTGCGGCTCTATCTGCCCAAACCGGAAGTGACCAACGGCGAATGGAGGATGCCGCAGCTCACCCCCGTCAGTTCAAAACAATAAGCGGAGCCATTGATGGTCAAGCCTTGTGTTGTGCGTTCGCTGTTGGCGCTGTGCATGATCGGCAGTACTCAACTCTACGCAACCGAGGGTGGTATTGGCCGGCCGATCACCGGGCAACAGGTCTACTCCAACGCCGGGATCATCCCGCCGGAGCCAGGCTGGGTGGTATCGGTGACGAGCATCTGGTACGACGGCTCGCTGAAAGGCAATCGTGGCGCGCCGATTTCCGGTGAAATCAGTGCCGGGATCGACATGAAAGTCTCCTACACCATGACCAATCTGACCCGCATCTGGGACACCGGCAAAGGTCCGTGGAACTTCGCCTCGGCGATCGGCATTCCGCTGCAGTACACCGACATCGACGCGGCCATCACCGGCCCGCGTGGGCGGACCCTCGGCACCGGCGATTCCGGCACTCAGTTTGCCGATGCACTGGTGACGCCGATTGCCGCCGGTTACCACTTCGATGAACTGAATCACATCGCGTTTTCCCTGCCGATCTACGTGCCGACCGGTGCCTACAACGAGAACCGCCTGGCCAACCCGGGGCAGAACAACTACACATTCATGCCGACCGTGGCCTTCACCCACCTGGATGGCAAGGGTGGCGAGTTCACCCTGTCCAGCGGTCTGGAGTTCTATACCGAAAACACCACCACGGATTATCGCAACGGCAACATCTTCACCCTCGATGCGTTGTGGACCCACGGTTTTGGCAATGGCTGGAGCGCAGGTCTCGCGGCCGGTTATATCCAGCAGGTTACCGACGACAAGGGCCAGACCGCCGACGCACTGAATGGCTTCCGTGGCCGCTCGGTGGGCGCCGGTCCGGTGATCGGCTGGGCCGGCAAGTTCGCCGACGCCCAGGCCAACATCAGCGCGCGTTGGGTGCCGGAGTTCGACACCAGGAATCGCCCCGAAGGCAATGGTTTCGCCGTCAACCTGACCCTGGCGTTTTTCTAGACCGGCCAACAAAGGGCTGTCCCATGACCGCTCTCACCGATCTCAACGCCCTGCAAGCCAGCATCGCCGAAGCGGTACCTGGCCAGGCTCGGGTCATTCGGCAGATCCACCTCGGCCTGTTGGCCAACGGGCACTTGCTGCTGGAAAGCCTGCCGGGGCTGGCCAAGACCCACACGGTCAAGGCCCTGGCCAAACACCTCGATGCGAAGATGAGCCGATCCAGTTCGCCCCGGACTTGCTGTAAGACCCGTCGGACTACCGGGATTCGGACTTCAGCTTGCGATACATCTGCATCAAGTCATTGGCCCAGCCGTCGATCACTGGCTTGACGTCGCTTGCCTTCATTGCCTGCGTTTCGTTTTCCAAGGGTTTGCCAGTGCCTTTGCGCACCACTTGCGCCACGACCTTGTTGCTCGCGCCATCGAGGAATACCGCTTCGGTGGCCAGAGTGGTTTCCTGATCGCGGATACCGCTCGCGGTGCTGACCGCAGCAGCTACCAGAGCAATCGGGATCACTTCATACCCATGCAGACCTTCGGTCTTGCTGCTCACGGCGGTGATCGCCGCACGCACCACAATCACACCCGGGCCGGGGCCGGTGGCCAACGGCAATTCTTTGCCGATTTCACGCTTGAGCGCCTGATCGTAGTAGGAGGTGATGCCATTGAGGGTTTGCTGGGAGATCTTCGCGGTCGCTTGTGGTTTCGGATAGAGCTGAGTCGGCTCGATGTAGACACTGGTGAATTTGTTGATGTCCACCTTCGGATCGATCCAGCGCATCACTTCGGCACCGGATGGGGACTTGGCCTCCTTGAGCTGACTGTAGTCCTTGAGAAAGCCGGAATACTCATCGGGAGCGACGGTTTTGCTGGAACAACCGACCACGCCAAGGGTGGCAATACACAGTGTGCCCATCATCACTGCAAGCTTCATGCTGTAACTCCTGTCAGAAGGCCGAACACTTTTGTATAGGGGGAGCTACAGGTATAGCTAAAACTTCGGCAATTGCGATCCGCAGAGACAAATTCAGCGGAGATTATTGGCGCGGCGTTGGCCGGTCCAGAAAGTCGTTGATCCCTTGTGAGAGCGAGCAGGCTCGCTCACAGGGTCAGTGTTGAACTCAAGCGCCGGGTATCACCAGGACGATGTCGCCCCGCTCTTCAACGCCATCTCCCGCCGACTGTTGGCGCGCATCGCCTTGATCAGCGACACCGAGCCCACCAGCAGGATCGCCGCACCGAACAGGAAGTCGATGTTGTACAGCTGGAAGTCCTGCACCGGGCCCACCAGCACCACGCGCACCACGGCAATCACGACCAGTGTGGCGAGGAAGTCGACCCCCGGTTCGTCACGATAGAACACATGCAGCAACGGCAGGCACAGCACCAGCAGCAACAACAGCACCACGACCTTGAACGAGCCTTTGCGCTCGACGCTGAATGCGCATTCGTGCGGGCCGTAGGCCTTGTAGTCCTCGTCGCGGATCATCGAGTTTTTCTCGTTGATGTACTCGACGCGGTTGTACTTCTGGATCGGCGTGAAGGTGTTGGACATGTCCATCAGCGTGGTGATGTTCTTGAAGCGCAGGTCGATGCGCTCGCTGCCCTTGAGGTAATACAGCACCGGTTTATAGCCGTAGCGATAGGTGTCGAAGGGGAATTCGGTGACCTGGCCCTGTACTCCGATCGGCCGTGGCTCGAGTTCGGCGTAAGCGCTCTTGGTCGGCGACGCGAGGTTGCGACTCAGGGGCTGGACCTTGACCTGTTCCAGAAAGATCGGCGTGACGCCGTACGACCACTGCAAGGGTTCCAGGCGCAGACGCAGTTCATTGCGACCGAGGTCGTAGCGGTTGAAGGTGCGTTCGGACACCACCAGCGAGCCGCTGAGCATGAACTCGCCGCGCAGGTTGTTGGTCACGCGCAAGGTCAGTTGATCCTTGCCCAACAGCGCCGCTTCGGTGGACGGCGGCGTGCCGCACCACGCGGTGCTTTCGCCGGCGCCGCCCAACTGGCCGTCGCGGTTTTCCTTGATCACATAAAAGTAACTGGCCCACAGCGTCAGCATCAACAGCATCGCCGTGAGGCCCAAAATCTTTTTGCCCGCATTCACTACCCAGACTCCCTTCTTCGTTCCGTCGTCCAGCCGAAAACCCGCTGGCGTCGGGGACTCTACCAAAAGGCCAGCATCGACCCAAGGGAAAATCCGGGGATGGCGTGGGATGTAAGGGTTTCCCCTGTATTGAAACGCCGGTGCGCAATACTGTGGTGAGGGGGCTCGCCCCCGTTGGGCAGCGAAGCGGCCCCCACAAAGGCTGTCGCGCCAGGTCAGACAGACAGCATGCACAGAATTGCGACTGCTGCGCAGCCGAACGGGGGCAAGCCCCCTCACCACAAAGTTATTTGTCAGGCATTGAATAGCTCAGCGTCTGCGGAACAGTGGGCGCGGCTCAATGACGGAGCGGCCGTACAGCACGCTCATCCCCGCCAAACCCTTGAGCGCATCCTCAGCCGATTTGTCCTCACGCACTGCAAAGCTGTCGAACCCGCATTGGCGCATGTGGCTGAGTTGATCACGCAACACATCGCCAATCGCGCGTAACTCGCCTGCCCAGCCAAAACGGCTGCGCAGCAGATACGCCTGGCTGTAGGCGCGGCCGTCGCGAAAGCTCGGGAAGTCCAGGGCAATCAACGGCAGCGAAGCCAGCCATGGCACCACGCTTTCGACCTCATCGTCCGGGCCCAGCCACACCGCGTGGGTCGACGGCGATTGCAGCCAGTGCGCCAGCGGCAGAATCAGCAATCCTTGCGGCCTGCCCTGCTCCGGCGCGCGAATGAGCGACCACGGATCGTTCTCGACCAGCCGCGCCACGCCCTGCTCCAACCGCAACAGATTGTTCATGCCGTCCCCTCCAGTGCTTTCGGGTAGACCCGTTCCTTGAACGGTTCCAGGCCAATGCGCGCCAGGGTGTCGACAAACAGCTCCTCGCTTTCGCGGTAACGCACGAACGTGCCGATGATCCGCTCGATCACCTGCGGCACTTCGGCGGCGCTGAACGACGGGCCGATGACTTTGCCCAGTGCGCTGTTTTTGCCCTGGGCGCCACCGAGGGTGATCTGGTACCACTCGCTGCCGTTCTTATCGACGCCGAGGATGCCGATATTGCCGATGTGGTGGTGCCCGCAGGCATTCATGCAGCCGGAGATGTTCAGGCTGATGTCGCCCAGATCGTGCAGGTAATCGAGGTTGTCGAAACGCGCCTGAATCGCCTGGGCGATCGGGATCGACTTGGCGTTGGCCAGCGCGCAGAAGTCGCCGCCCGGGCAGGCGATGATGTCGGTCAGCAGGCCGACGTTGGCGCTGCCCAGATCCTGCTCACAGGCCAGTTGCCAGAGGGCGTACAGGTCGGATTTTTGCACATCGGGCAGGACGATATTCTGCTCATGAGCAATGCGGATCTCGCCAAAGCCAAAGCGCTCCGACCAGTCGGCGACGGCCAGCATCTGCACCCCGCTGACATCCCCCGGCGGCGCAGCCAGGCCCGGTTTGGTCGACAGCACCACGCTGGTGTAACCGGGTTTCTTGTGCGGTTGCACGTTGCGCGCGACCCAACGGGCGAACGCCGGGCTCTCGGCCAGACGCGTGCCGAAGTCCAGATCGGTGTCGGCCAGGGTGTGGTAGATCGGCGGCACGAACGCACTGGCGACCCGTTCGTACTCAGCGTCGGTCAACTGCGCCGGGCCGTCCTTGAGGTGTTGCCATTCTTCTTCGACTTCCCGGGCGAACGCTTCGATGCCCAGCGCCTTGACCAGAATCTTGATCCGCGCCTTGTACTTGTTGTCACGCCGGCCATGGCGATTGTAGACCCGCAAGATCGCCTCGACGTAGGACAACAGATGCTGCCACGGCAACCCTTCGCGGATCTGCAGACCCAGAATCGGTGTGCGCCCCAGTCCGCCGCCGACGATCACCCGCAGCAGCATTTGTCCGTCGCGCCCGGGGTAAAGATAGAGGCCGATGTCATGCATCATGATCGCCGCGCGATCCTGCTTCGCCGAGCAGATGGCGATCTTGAATTTGCGCGGCAGAAAGAGGAATTCCGGGTTGATCGTCGACCACTGGCGGAGGATTTCCGCCAACGGACGCGGGTCGATCATCTCGTCCGCCGCGACCCCGGCGAACGCCTCGGTAGTGATGTTGCGCACGCAGTTGCCGGAGGTCTGGATCGCATGCATGTTGACCTGCGCCAGGCGCTCGAGAATGTCCGGCACTTCGCTCAGTTCGATCCAGTTGAATTGCAGGTTCTGCCGGGTGGTGAAGTGGCCGTAGCCGCGATCGTAGTCGGCGGCGATGCTCGCCAGGGTGCGCATCTGTTCGGCGCTCAGGGTGCCGTAGGGAATTGCCACCCGCAGCATGTACGCGTGCTTTTGCATATACAGACCGTTCTGCAGGCGCAACGGCAGGAACTCCTCTTCGCTCAACTCCCCGGCCATGAAGCGCTCGACCTGATCGCGGAATTGCGCAACGCGCTCGAACACCAGTGCCCGGTCGTAATCATCGTATTGATACATGCAGCGGCTACCCCATCAGAAATTGTGCGCAATTGCTGTAGGAGTGAGCCTGCTCGCGATTGCGGTGTGTCAGGCAACGGGGATGTTGGCTGACACACCGCAATCGCGAGCAGGCTCACTCCTACAGATTTTAAAAGCACTATGGCGGAACAGCGCAGCACGTTACAGATTCACCTGAAACGATAAAAACCGTATCAGGGCGCGGCAGAACGCCGCAGGCAGCACTTCAATCTGATCCGTACAAATGAAGGATTCCTGAGCCTGTTTTGTTTCTGGCGGTGTTCCTACAGTGCAACTCGTGCCAGACCAGGGTGGCCTGGCAAGACTTTGCAACCGTGGATGAACTGACCATGAGCACAGCAACAATCGGACAAGCTTATAACTACAAGGTCGTCCGCCAATTCGTTATCGCGACAGTTTTCTGGGGTGTCGTCGGCATGGCGATGGGCGTATGGATCGCCTCGCAACTGGTGTGGCCGCAGATGAACCTCGACCTGCCCTGGACCACCTTCGGGCGCTTGCGGCCATTGCACACCAGTCTGGTGATTTTCGGCTTTGCCGGCAGTGCGCAATTCGCCGCCAGCTACTACGCCGTACAGCGCACCTGCCAGGTGCGGCTGTACTCCGACAAGCTCGCGGCCTTCACCTTCTGGGGCTGGCAATCGGTGATCGTGATCATGCTGATCACCCTGCCGATGGGCTACACCACCACCAAGGAATACGCCGAAATCGAATTCTCCGGCGCGGTGTGGATGGCGGTGGTCTGGGTCGCCTACGCCATCGTGTTTTTCACCACCGTGGTGCAGCGCAAGACCAAGCACATCTACGTCGGCAATTGGTTCTTTGGCGCGTTCATTCTGGTGATCGCCATGCTGCACGTGGTCAATCACCTGTCGATCCCGGTGGACTGGTTCAAGTCCTATCCGGTGTATTCGGGGGCCACTGACGCCATGGTGCAGTGGTGGTACGGGCACAACGCGGTGGGGTTCTTCCTGACCACCGGGTTCCTCGGGATGATGTATTACTTCGTGCCGAAACAGGTCAACCGCCCGGTGTATTCGTACCGGTTGTCGATCGTGCACTTCTGGGCGCTGATCACCCTGTACATCTGGGCCGGCCCGCACCACCTGCACTACACCGCGCTGCCGGACTGGGCACAGTCACTCGGCATGGCAATGTCACTGATTCTGCTGGCACCAAGCTGGGGCGGGATGATCAACGGCATGATGACCTTGTCCGGCGCCTGGCATAAGTTGCGCACCGACCCGATCCTGCGCTTTCTGGTGCTGTCACTGGCGTTCTACGGCATGTCGACCTTCGAGGGCCCGATGATGGCGATCAAGACCGTCAACGCCCTCTCCCACTACACCGACTGGACCATCGGCCACGTCCACGCCGGGGCGTTGGGCTGGGTGGCGATGATCACCTTCGGCGCGACCTATCACATGGTGCCGAAGGTCTTTGGCCGCGAGCAGATGTACAGCACGCCGCTGATCAACCTGCACTTCTGGCTGGCGACCATCGGCACGGTGCTGTACATCGCTTCGATGTGGGTCAACGGCATCACCCAGGGCCTGATGTGGCGTGCGATCAACGAGGACGGCACGCTGACCTATTCGTTCGTCGAAGCACTGCAGGCCAGTCATCCGGGGTTCATCGTGCGCTTTGCCGGCGGGGTGTTCTTCCTCAGCGGCATGCTGCTGATGGCCTACAACGTCTGGCGCACGGTGCGGGTGGCCGACGTGGCGCTGGCGCGCAGTCAAGCGCAGATCGCCTGAGTCAGGGAGCTGATGATGTTCGAACTTTTCTTGAATGTGCTGGGGGTGGTGTTTCTGTGGTTGGCGGTCGAATACTGCCTGCGCCATCAAACAGCGCAAAGCCTGGATGATGCGAGCATGGTGCCGTTTGCCGATGATCCGGAGGTGGCGCGGCGCGTGGAGCTGGCGACCGGGAAAACCGTGAATGCGGTGGCGCCGGAAGAGGCAAAACCGGGCTGGATCAACCTCGACATGTAGAACCACCACGGCCCCTGTAGGAGCTGCCGCAGGCTGCGATCTTTTGCCTTTGATTTTTTAAAAACAAGATCAAAAGATCGCAGCCTGCGGCAGCTCCTACAGGGTTGAGGGTGTTTTCGGGATCTAGTTGCGATCGCGGGGAATCAGGCTCTGCAGCTGCTGCGCCAAAAAGTCCGCATCGAACACAAACGTGTCGGGATCCTTCAAGCCGTTGGTCTTGCGCCACTGCCACTCGCCGCTCGGCAGCCCCACCAGCGAAATGCTGCCATAGCGCGCCGCCGTCAGGCCCATCACCGCCAGGGAAATCTGCCCGGCGCTGCCCATCACGTCCGGCACGAATTCCACCGGTTTGCCGGCAATCACGATGCTCAGTTTCTCGGTCTTGAAGGTCGAGGTTTCCACCGGTGTGCTCGGCCCGAACGCGACGTAAGCCTCGCGGCTCACCTCCAGCAGGTTCGGCGCCTGCACCGGCTCCAGCCATTGCTGAATATGGCCGAACAGCTCGGTGATCCGGCTGGCCCACGCCTGCGACTGCGTTTCGAACAGTTGCTTCTTGTGCGCTTCACTCTCGGCATAGTGACGAAGCATTTCGCCCAGTTGTTGTACGTCGTTCATCGGTACGTTCCTCGGGAGAGCCTGCGATAGTCGATAGTGACAGATCGAGGCGCCGGCGTACGTTAATCCTCGAACGCCGGCACCGTGACACTTGGCAAAAGGATCAACGGTACAGTTGGTTTGCGCTGGCATCCGTCTTTGAACCGAAGGACACTCAGCCGGAGCCCGACTTTCCGGCCCGGGCCATTGCCTGAGGAGTTTCAATGCGCACCATCGGCCTGATCGGCGGCATGAGCTGGGAGTCCAGCGCTGAATACTATCGTCTGATCAATCAACAGATTCGCGATCGGCTTGGCCCGCTCCGTTCGGCGCAACTGCTGATGCACAGCGTCGACTTCGGCCCGGTGGAACAGGCCCAGCACGCCGGGCGCTGGGACGAGGCGGCGGCGATTCTGGTGGATGCGGCGCGCAAGCTGGAGGCCGGCGGGGCGCAATGCGTGGTGCTGTGTACCAACACCATGCACAAGGTGGCGGAGCAGATTCAGGCAGCGATCAGCCTCCCGTTTCTGCACATCGCCGAACCGGCAGCACAGGCCGCGCTGGATATCGATGCGCACACGGTCGGCCTGCTCGGCACCGCGTTCACCATGGAGCAGGATTTTCTCAAGCAGCGCCTGACGGCCAAGGGCTTGACGGTGCTGGTGCCGGACGCCGCCGAGCGCAACGACGTGCACCGGATCATCTACGACGAATTGTGCGTCGGGGTAATCAGCGACGAGTCGCGCAAAATCTATCAACGGGTGATCGAATCGCTGACCGCACGCGGCGCCCAGGCGATCATCCTCGGTTGCACGGAAATCGGCCTGCTGGTCAAACCCGAACACAGCGCCCTGCCCCTGCTCGACACCACCGAACTGCATGCGCAGTCGGCGGTGGCGTTCGCCTTAGACGACTGAGTCAGGTTTTGCCGCGCGTGCGCAGGCGGGCCATGCTCAGGGTGTCGACCCATTGCCCGTCGCGCACTGCATAGTCGCGAAACAGGCCTTCGTCCTCGAAGCCGAACTTGCGGTACAAACCGATGGCCGCTTCATTGTCGGCGTAGACCGTGAGCTCGACGCGGTGCAGGTTCATCCAGTTGTCGGCGACATCCAGCGCCGCCGCCAGCAGCGTCGAGCCGACACCCTTGCCCTGCCACGCCACGGCGACGCCCATGCCGATGCTGCCGGCGTGGCTGCGGCGAATCCGCGAGTAGCCTTCCAGGCCCAGATTGCCGATCACCTGCCCCTGATGCAGCGCCACCAGCTTCAACGCCCGCTCGTTGTCCGCCATTAGCCGTTGGCGCCAGACTTCCGTGGACTGAAACGGCATCTGCAACACCTGCCGGGTCACGGCCGGGTCGTTGTACAGCGCGGTAACGCCGTCGATGTGCGATTCGTTGAAGCGTTCGATTTTGATGGCGGGAGTGTGGTCAGGCATGGCGGATCCTTCCTGGATCGTTGTGTGGCCAGACACTCTAAACTGCAAAGTCCGACGCATACAAACTGTA
>NZ_CP101655.1:5760703-5849715 GCF_028830055.1 Pseudomonas serboccidentalis | reverse complement strand
GACGAATCCCGGCGGTAGATCAGCCGTGAAGGTGAAACTGTTGGGCGGATTGCTCTTGCAGCCAGCCATAAGGGCGAAGCAACTCCCCAACACCGCCATGTACCGCAAGCGAGGCCCGGTGAGGCTGTGCAACCCCTTTTCAAGTGGCGTCATGTGGAACACTCCTTATTCCGTGCAGCCGGGATAGATGGTGCAGATGCGGCCATCGACCATCTGGAAGGTGCTGAAATCGATGTGGTTACCGAAGCAGAAGGCGTACTGGTCTTCGAAGTTGTCGCCCATGCAGCGTTTCCAGCCGTTAGGAACTTTGACCCAGGTCTTGCCGATGGCAGGCCTTTCTTCCGCCGCCAAATCGATCTTCATCCGCACGGTTTTACCCGGCAGTTGATCGAGGGTGTAGGCGGCAAAAGGGCGACCTCGTGCTAGCGCGCCAAGCTCATCGGTTTTTTTGCAGTCGAGGAGTTTTACTATGCGACGGTAGGGTCCCATCGTGCGGAACAGCCACTGACACTGGCCGTAAAAGCGGCTTTCAGCCTCCGTGTTGAAGACACCCTTGTAACGGGACTCCAGCTCTTCGCGTACAACGACCGCTGCGAAGTCTCCACTCTTGTCCCCCCAGTCTTTTCCGTAGGCAGCCCGGATTACCAGATCAATCTTCCAGATCACCAACGGGCACCCTTTGACCGTCCGGTGGATCGCAATTTCTGAAACCGGCTCGTAGTGCTCGCGCCACTTCAGGTTGTAACCAACCGCAGTATTTCGCCCGTCCGGGACAGTGCAGGTTTCTCCTTTTGCGGGCACGTATTTGGCGATAGCTTCATAAGCAAACCCCGGCGGCAAATCAGCCGTGAAGGTGAAACTGTTGGGCGGACTCGCCACACAGCCCAACAACATCCCCATGCAGCCCACCAACCCGGCACCTCGAAAAAACCGTTTCACTCCGTTGCCTCTCCACCCATCGTTTTCACCCAATGGCTCACCCGTTCGAAGTGCTCCAGCGACGTTTCCCCCGGGCGCACTTGCCATTGCGCATCGATACCGTGAGCGGGCATGCGCAAGCTGTGGATCAGCAGAAACTCCAGCTGCTGCGGTGTCTGCCAACCCCACTCATCCGCCTGCTCGAGACGTTCACGCAGCCAGGCTTCCGGTGGCTGTGTTCGCGCGAGGTCGGCGTAGGCTTGTTCGTGTTCGGCCAGCAGGTAGCGGTGAGCGTTGAGCTGGCGAATCTCGCGGGTCTGCTCCGCAGGCGCGGGTGTTTGCAGCCACAGGGGCGACGCCGGCAACGGGTAGCGGCCGGGTGCCGGGTTGTCGCTGCTCTCCCATCGCGTGCCCTGCCAGTAACACACGCTGAGGGTCGGGCCGAGGTAGGCCGGCATGTCTTCGGTGGGCAGATACGCCAGTGTCCGGCTCAGCACACGGTTGTCGTGAAAGCGGTACAGCGCCTGATGCGGGCGGGTGCCGATGATCAGCCGTTGCTGCCAGTGTTCGACCCACACAGGCAGGGATGCTTGGGGCAGGCTGAACAGCCAGCCCCAGTTGTCCTCCGGACGGGCGAGCAGCGGCGCGATGCGTTTGTCGTCATACCGCTCAAGGGCGAAAACAAACGGCCCGTTGTCTGCCAGTTCGGCGGCGGGAGTGTCTTTGTAAAGGATGCGGTAATGCTCGAAATCGCTGGTTTGCAGCAAGAGCCGACGAATTTCCTGTTGTCGCGAGTCGAGCAGCAGATACAGGCCATGCCCTGATGCGAATTGGCGGGTCATCCAGCGGCGCGGAAAGGCTTCGCTCATGCGGCGTTCTCCTGTGGCAGGCAGACGCCATCGCGACAGGCCTCACACAGCGGGCAGAAGGTCGCCCCCATGGCGTTGCTGGTGGTCATCAGCGCGAGTTGCGTAGAAGCCAGCACGGCGGGCAGTGGCACTGGCGCCGCCAGGTCGTCGACGCCATCGGGCATCGCGGCCCGCGCCGGTGTAACCGCCTTGGGACTGCCGCCGACCTGGATGGCACTGCTGCTGAAAATGCCGCCGTGACCGATCACCAGGTGCTCGCCGCCGACCGTGAGGCTGATGCTGTTGCCGGCGTTGAGTACCAGGTGATCGCCGGCATTGAGGTGGATCTGCCGACCGGCCTCGATCGCCTGCAACTGATCGACGCGGCTATGGCTGTCACCGCTGACGTGCAAGTGGTCGCTGGCGTGGAGCCGGGTTTTGCGGTCGCCGTGCACGGTGCGGTGGTCTTCGGCCTGTAGCACGCTGATGCTGTGGCCTTTGATGGTCTCGTGGCGCTGGTTGCCGACGTCCAGGCGGCTGTCGTTTTCCACCTTGTGTTCGAGGTCGCGCTGGGCGCGCAGGTAAATCAGCTCGCGACCGGCGCGATCTTCCACGTGCAATTCGTTGAAACCGCCGTTGTCCGGTGAACTGCGCGAGCGAAACACGCTGCGGGTCTTGTGTTCCGGCAGTTCGTAGGGGGCCGGGTTGGCGCTGTTGATCAGGCAGCCGCTGACGACCGGATGGTCCGGGTCGCCGTCGAGAAAGCTGACCAGCACTTCCATGCCGACCCGGGGCAGTGTCACGCTGCCATGGGCGCTGCCGGCCCAGTTCGAGGCCAGCCGCAGCCAGCAACTGCTGTGGTCGTCGTGGTTGCCTTCGCGATCCCAGTAGAACTGGACCTTGACCCGACCGAACGCGTCGCAATGGATCTCTTCGTTGACGGGACCGGTAACCACGGCGGTCTGGCTGCCGAAGATTCGCGGCTTCGCGAATGATTGCGGCGGACGGTAGATCACCTCCCATGGGGTGGCGACGAAGTCGTTCCGGTAGCCTTGAATGAAGCCGCCGTCAGCGGCGGCGGTCGCCTCGCCCAGCGTTTCTTCCAGGACCGCAGGCTGTTTGCCGCGGTGGTTGACTTCGGTCAGCAGCCACAGCCCATTGTTTTCCTCGCAGGGATGCTCGCTGATCGACAGGAAATGACCAGCCACCAGGCTTGGCTGATCGCTGTGGCCGCGGGCCTGCAAGTAGTCGGCGCGATGACTTTCGAGGGTGCGGTGGGTCAGTTGCTTGCCCCGCGCGCCGTCGGTGAAGCGTCCCGGATAGCGATAATCCTCAAGCGCCGGCCGGGCCGCGTCGTTGTCGGGCCGATGGGTCGCCTCCAGCAGAAAGCGGGTCTTGCGAAAATCATGATCGCGGCGCACGGCCGCCGTAGGGCGGGTTTCCACCCGTACCTGCCATTGTTGGATCGCGGGCGTTTCGGCAACCGTGCCGCTGTCCTGGCGGTAGGGTGTAGGGTGCTCCAGACGAGGGAAAACCGTCTGATTGTCGCCCAGCACCAGCAGGTGTTTTTCCCGGCTGTGCTGGAAGTGGTAGTGAATGCCTTCTTCCTGACACAGGCGCTGGATGAAGTGCAGATCCGACTCCGCCTGGACGCAGTATTCGCGCGGCGGATAGTCGGCACCCAGATGAAACCGGTGCAGGTCACGTTGAATGCCGTTGTCCGCGAGAATCCGGGTGATGATCTGTGGCACGCTCATCTGCTGGAACATTCGCTGATTGAAACGATGCTGCAGATACGAAAGGCGCGGAACCAGTGTCAGGCTGTAGCGAGTCAGGCGTTTGCCGCTATCGCCACGGGCGACGCGATTGACCACGCCGTGGATGCCATGGCCTTCGAGGTCGAATGCCAGGAACGCCTGCTGGTGCATGAGGCTTTCAAGGCGCAGGTTCGCTCGTTCGCTGACCAACTCGACCTCGAACGTGTAGGGCTGGCTGATGGATTCGTGGCCGGTGAAGGAGAGGACTTGCAGGTCGTGTTTAATGTCGTTGAGCGAGAGGCTGAAGCAGGCATGGGCGGTCGACATCCTTTATTCCTTGTCCTGTGACGGGGCACAGGCTCTCGGACGTCGATACAACGCTTGCGCGCAGACCTTCCCTGGTCTTGCGCGCAACAAACGTCTCGGAGCCAGTTTCGCGCAACGCTAACAAGGCCGCCGAAGAATTGATGTCAGACGCTTCCCAAATTGCAGTTACACATTAAGCAGCGTGTGGAACGCGGTCAGCAGATGTTGGCAGAAGCTGGGCCGTGCCGAGCGGATTGCCGGATGTCGTGAAACAGCACGGCGACATCGACGGCTCTACGGTGGCTGACCTAAAGTGGCGGGCAGGTTCGGGGCCTTCCGTTCGAGAAATTCCGCAGCAAGAGGACGCAATGGCGGCACACAGAGAAACGCCGGTTGGCGACACGCAGGATCCACGCGCGGTCCCGGGGGCATGGCTGGTTGCCCTGCGCCTGATTCGCTGGGCCAGAGAACACTGGCTGTTACCGATCATGCTGCTGGCGGCGGTGGTGCGTTTTTACGACCTGACGGCGGCGTCGATCTGGTTCGATGAAGGTTCCAGTGTCCTGCTGAGTCGGTTTGCGCTGGCCGAGATCTGGGGGCATGCGGCCCATGACGTGCACCCGCCGCTGTATTTCATGTTGCTGCATGGCTGGATCGGCCTGTTCGGTGACGGCATCCTGTCCATTCGTCTGATGAGCGCGTTGCCGGGGATCATTACCGTCGGGCTCGGGGTCTGGCTGGTGGATCTGCTCGCTACCCGTCGCGCCGCGCTGCTGGCCGGGCTGATGCTGGCGCTGTTGCCCACGGCGGTGCGTTACAGCCAGGAAGTGCGTATGTATTCGCTTCTCGGCATGTGGTTGATCGGGGCGACGATTGCGCTGGTCTACTGGGGGCGTCAGCCGCGACGGTATCGCTATCTGGTGGCCTATGCGCTGCTGATGACGGCAGCGTTCTACACCCATTACTTCACCGTTCTGTGCGTGATCAGCCACTGGCTATACCTGGCTGCAGTGCGCGTGCAGCCGGGGTATCGGCTGCGGCATATCCAGCGCCCCGGCTGGTGGCTGGCGAACCTGATGATCGCGCTGCTGTACCTGCCGTGGGTGCCCAATCTGCTTGATCTGCTGCAGCACGTCCCGGAACTCAAGGCCAGTAACGACATCGGTTGGGAAGACCCGGTGACCCTCGTTTCATTGCCATCGATGGTCTGGTCGTTGCTGATTCAGGACGACGGTTTGACCTTGCCGGCGTGGCTGTTCTGGCTCTTGCCACTGGCATTGGTGGCAGTGATCGGCGTCGCGTTGCGACGTGATCGCAGTGTGTTTCGCGGCAGCCTGTTGCTGCTGGCTTACAGCGTGGTGCCGATTCTGCTGGTGTTTGCCGTGTCGTTCGTCTCGCCGGTGTTCATCGAGCGTTACGTGACGGTCTACGCGCTGGGGTTGCCGATGCTGGTGGCGCTGGCGGTCGATCGCTTGTACACAGGCTTTCGCGTGCTGGCGCTGGCGATTCTGGTGCTGTTCGTGGGTGTCGAGCTGGTGGGCGTGAAGAACAACGCCACGGTCGACAGCAATGATCAGTTCAGCGTGGTGGTCGACTACGTCAACCGGCACTTCACCGAGGGTGACCGGATCGTCACCAGCGACATGATGTGGTACCTCAGTTACATCTACTACAACCGCACCGACGCGCAGGTCCGCCTGTACACGCCACCTGCGGCGGACGGGCGTTCCACGCGTCCCAACGCGTACGGGTTCGGCACTTTGGTCGGCGAGGGGGTTTACCTCGATCAGCTTGGTGATTTGTCCAAGGGCAGCACGCGGGTGTGGCTGATCGGCACGCTCGATGAACCCTATGAGTTTGCGGCATTGCCCGAGGGCTGGCAGCGGCAGAGCGATGTCCATGCAGGAGGCGCTTTTGCACGCCTGTATGTGAGGGTGCCAAGCGTCGATAAGCCGGGCGGATGATCGCTGGCTTGCACAGGGCTCAAGACTTGCCCGACAAGTCCGCCATCCCTTTAAGCAACTCGATCGGCAACGGAAAGACAATCGTCGAGCTCTTGTCGCCGGCAATCGAACTCAAGGTCTGCATATAGCGCAGCTGCATGGCGCCGGGCTGGCGGCCGAGCATTTCGGCGGCCTGCATGAGTTTTTCCGAGGCCTGCAGTTCGCCTTCGGCGTGGATCACCTTGGCCCGGCGTTCCCGTTCGGCTTCGGCCTGTTTGGCGATGGCGCGCACCATCGATTCGTTGAGGTCGACGTGCTTGATCTCGACGTTGGCAACCTTGATGCCCCAGGCGTCGGTCTGGGCGTCGAGCACCTGCTGGATGTCGATGTTCAACTGCTCGCGCTCGGCCAGCAGCTCATCCAGTTCATGTTTGCCGAGGACCGCGCGCAAGGTGGTCTGCGCCAGTTGGCTGGTGGCGGAAAGGAAATCCTCGACCTGAATGATCGCCTTCTGCGGGTCGAGTACGCGGAAGTACAGCACCGCATTGACCTTCACCGAGACGTTGTCGCGGGTGATCACATCCTGCGGCGGTACATCGAGGACGATGGTGCGCAGGTCGACCCGGACCATTTGCTGGACCACCGGAATCAGCAGGATCAGCCCCGGGCCCTTGACCTGCCAGAAGCGTCCGAGCTGGAACACCACACCGCGCTCATACTCGCGCAGGATGCGGAACGTCGAGCCGGCCAGGGCGATCACCAACAGCAGCAGTGCAACAAAACCGATTTGCAGACCCATGATCACTCTCCGTGTCGCACCGCGTCAGTCGCGGCGACTTTCAGCAATAAGCCTTTACGCCCGACCACGCGCACCGTTTGCCCGGTGTGCAGCGCTGTCGTGCTGTGCACCTGCCAATGTTCGCCCTGCAATTGCACCCAGCCGTTGTGCGCGTTTTCCGCTTGCACGGTGGTCACCGCCGTCACGCTGCCGACCAGCCCGGCATCACCGCTGACGGCGTGGCGTGGCCGGGTTTTCAAGGCGCGAACGATCAAGGCGATCAGCAGCAGGGCGCTGATCAGGCCAAGGCCGATGATCATCGGCACCGGCAACTCGGCGTTGCCCAGAATCAGCGCGCCGATGACGAACATGATGATCCCGCCGAGGCCGATCACCCCGTAGTTGGGCAGCGCGGCTTCGGCGATCAGAAAGGCAATGCCGAAGGTGATTAGCCACAGGCCGACCGGATTGACCGCCGTCAGCGGTACATCAGCCGCGAGGGCCGGGCCGCTGAGCAGCAGTAACAAGGCAAACGCACAACATCGACTGTTCACGTGACCCTCCGGGAGAGTCATGGGGGTGGTTCCTTAAGTCTAGTTGAGGCTGGCGCTGGATGAATTTTGATCAATGAACAGATGTGTCCGGTGAGCGGATTTCCCTTCGCCAGTGGCTTGTCGAACTAGACTCAGCAGAACAGGCACAACGTTCAGCGTGACACCGAGGTGCAGCATGCGTATGGCAAAAAAAGTGCAAAGCAGCCTGACCCGGGCGCATTGCGAATATGACGTATTGGCCCACCGACACTCGGCCAGCAGCCTGGAAACCGCACGGGTTTCCGGGGTCCCCGCCGAACGCGTGGCCAAATCGGTGATTCTCGATGACCACCACGGGCATTACCTGATGGCCGTGCTGCCGGCCAGCCGGCATCTGGATTTGAGCAAAGTGCGCAACCGCGGCGAATGGCAGGTCACCCGGGAGAGCAACCTGGCGCATATCTTCGATGACTGCGAACGCGGCGCGGTGCCGCCGCTGGGGGACTCCTACGGCCTGGACATGGTCATCGACCCACTGCTGACCCGGCAGAAAGATATCTACCTGGAAGCCGGCAACCACAACTACCTGCTGCACATGAGCATGCCCGAATTCCTGAAAATGGTGCCGCATGCCGAGGTGCAGGAGTTGAGTCATTAGGGTTTTTGGCATTGCCACTGCCGCCTTCGCGAGCAGGCTCGCTCCCACAGGGATTCGCGCTAAACCTGTGGGAGCGAGCCTGCTCGCGAATAATCTTCCACTCACCACTTTCTTCAAGGAGTCCAGCCATGGAGCAGCCAACCCACAGCCTGCCATCCCTGTTCAAACAGCTGGGTCTGGACAACGACCCGACCAGCATCGACCAATTCATCGCCACCCATTCACCGCTCAAACCCGAACTGCACCTTGCCGACGCTTTCTTCTGGACCAAGAGCCAAGCGGATTTTTTGCGCGGCGAGATTCTTGATGATGCCGATTGGGCGGAAGTGGTGGATCAGTTGAATGTGTTGTTGCGTAAGGGACGGGAGGGGGTAACCAGCAGGAAACCGCTTGGCACCTGACCATTTTTACAAGTTGTCGGTGAGCTAAAAATAGACCAATATAAAGACCTTAATTGAGGTCTTTATTATGCAAAATATTCTGGCCGATATGGCTGTCAGTGTTTCCGAGTTGAAGAAAAATCCCTCAGCAGTGCTAAGCGGTGCACACGGTGGAGCTGTGGCTGTACTGAACCACAATCGCGTCATGGGTTACATGGTGCCGGCCGATGTTTACGAAGCCATGATGGAGCGACTTGATGATTTGGAGTTGGCTGAAATCGTTCGTTCCCGCAGCCATGAAACGCCCATTTCGGTAAGCCTGGATGACCTATAAGCTCGAGTTTCTACCGTCTGCTCATAAAGAGTGGAACAAGCTGGGTCATACGGTTCGGGATCAATTCAAGAAAAAGCTCGCCGAACGGTTGGCGATGCCAAGAGTGCCGGCTGATGCGCTTCATGGAATGCCTGACTGTTTCAAAATCAAACTCAGGGCTTCTGGCTATCGTTTGGTCTATCAAGTAATCGATGAGCGAGTGGTCGTTTCTGTAGTCGCGGTAGGAAAGCGCGAGCGCAGCAGCGTGTACGAGAATGCAAAAAAACGCTGAATACGTCCTGACCTTGTCGCTGCCTTTCGACGGATAGCCAATTTGTTTCAAAACTTGACTGAAATTCCCCGCCAATGCGATATTGATAGTTAGCAAACTAACAGTGTGCATTTCCCCGTGCCGAATTCCCTCGACGCTCTCCAGATGAACATCAGCAGTGCCATGGTGGTGGCCGCCAGGCATTGGCGGAAGATCTGCCAGACCACGCTGGTCAACTATGGCATCTCCGAAGCCTGCGCTGTCCCGCTCTTGATGATCGGGCGCCTGGGCGAGGGCGTGCGGCAGGTGCAGGTGGCGCAGGCGGCCGGAATGGAGAGTCCGTCGCTGGTGCGTCTGCTCGATCAGTTGTGCCACGCCGGGTATGTCTGTCGCACCGAAGATGCGCAGGATCGCCGGGCCAAATGCCTGAGCCTGACCGACACCGGCCGCGAACTGGTGCACGCGGTGGAAGTCGAACTGGTACGTCTGCGTCATGAAGTGCTCGAAGGCATCGACCAGAGTGATCTGGAGGCTACGCTTCGGGTACTGCGAGCTTTTGAGGCGGCCAATCCGCCTGTGGTGATCAATTCTTGAACGGTTTTTTCTCTGGCATTCCGCCGGCCCGGGACTGGTTCTACGGGGTCCGCACTTTTGCAGCGTCGATGATTGCGCTGTACATCGCCATGCTCATGCAGATGCCGCGTCCATATTGGGCGATGGCTACGGTGTACATCGTCTCCAGCCCGTTTCTCGGGCCGACCAGTTCCAAAGCCTTGTACCGCGCCATCGGCACTTTTCTCGGGGCGGCGGCGGCGGTGCTGTTCGTGCCGATGTTCGTGCAGAGTCCGTATGTGTTGGTGGTGGTTATTGCCTTGTGGACGGGGATTTTGCTGTTCCTGTCGCTGCACCTGCGTACCGCCAATAGCTACGCGCTGATGCTGGCCGGCTACACCCTGCCGCTGATTGCCTTGCCGACGGTGGATAACCCGCTGGCGGTGTGGGACGTGGCGGAAGCCCGGACCGAAGAGATTTTTCTCGGTATCGCCGTGGCGGCGGTGATCGGCGCGATGTTCTGGCCGCGCCGCCTGGCGCCGGTGTTCAACGACGCGGTGGGCAAGTGGTTCGCCGATGCCACCACTTACAGCCTGAAATTTCTCAGCCGCGATGTGCAGCCGGAACAAGTCACGGCCCTGCGCATGGCCATGGTCGCCAATTTCAACAGCCTCGAATTGATGATCGGCCAGTTGCCCCACGAGGGTGCCCGTCCGCAAACCGTACGCAATACCAAGGAACTGCGCGGGCGGATGATTCACCTGTTGCCGGTGATCGACGCCCTCGAAGACTCGCTCTATGCCCTCGAACGGCGCACGCCGGAACTGGTGGAAAAGTTTGCCCCGCTGCTGACCGCAACCCGTGAATGGCTCGGCCATAATGACGCCGATCTGGCGCGTTGGCAGGCTCTCAAGGATCAGCTTCAGGCCTTGCAGCCGAGCTGCGAGGCGCTGGAAGACCGCAAGCAATTGCTGTTCTCCAACGCGATTTATCGCCTCGGCGAATTCATCGATCTGTGGCAGGACTGTCGCAGTCTGCAGGACGCGATTCTCTGCGAGCGGCAGGACAGCTGGCGCGCGGTGTACCGGCACTGGCGCCTCGGGCGACTGACGCCGTTTCTCGACCGCGGGATGATGCTGTATTCGGTGGCCTCGACCATTCTGGCGATCATCGTGGCCTCCGTGCTGTGGATCTTGCTCGGTTGGCCGGACGGTGGCAGCGCGGTGATTCTGGCGGCGGTAGCGTGCAGTTTCTTCGCCTCGATGGACGATCCGGCGCCGCAGATCTATCGGTTCTTTTTCTGGACCGGGATGTCGGTGCTGTTCGCCAGTCTCTATCTGTTTCTGATCCTGCCGAACCTGCACGATTTCCCGATGCTGGTACTGGCGTTTGCGGTTCCATTCATCTGTGTCGGCACCCTGACGGTGCAGCCACGGTTCTTCCTCGGCATGCTCCTGACGCTGGTCAACACCTCGTCGTTCATCAGCATTCAGGGCGCGTACGACGCGGACTTCTATGCCTTTGTGAACTCCAACCTGGCCGGCCCCATGGGCCTGTTGTTCGCGTTCATCTGGACCCTGATCGCCCGCCCGTTCGGCGTCGAACTGGCCGCCAAGCGCCTGACCCGCTTCAGCTGGAAAGACATCGTGCACATGACCGAGCCGGCCAACCTCGCCGAACATCGGCACCTGGGCGTGCAACTGCTCGACCGCTTGATGCAGCACCTGCCGCGACTGGCCATGACCGGTCAGGACACCGGCATTGCCATGCGTGAAGTGCGCGTGGGCCTGAACCTGCTGGATCTGCTGGCTTACACCCCGCGTGTAGAAGGTGCGCCGAATGCCTTGCTGCAACAAGTGGTGGCTGAGGTCGGCGAGTATTTTCGCGCTTGTCTGAAGGCGGGTGAACGCTTGCCGGCACCGAGCCCCTTGTTGATGACGATGGACCGCGCGCGCCGTGCGCTCAAGGGCCACGGCGACGAGGAAACCCGGCTAAACCTGTTGCATGCCTTGAGCGGTTTGCGCCTGGCGCTGTTGCCCGGCGTGGAGTTCGTCAGCACGAGCGATGCCGAAGAACCGCTGCCCGATGGAGCGCCCCTATGATCGGTGATCTGGATATCAGCGGCATTTTCCTGCCGACCCTGCTGGTGCTGATGGGCATCACCTATGTGTTGTTTTTGCTGGTGCACGGCGTGCTCACGCGTGTGCACTTTTACCGTCTGGTCTGGCACCGGGCATTGTTCAACGTGGCTCTCTACGCCGTGCTGCTGTACGGCGTGGACTCACTCAGTCGATACCTGATGACATGAAAAAACCGTTTCTGACTATCGGTCGCGTGGTACTGACCCTGCTGATCGTGACTTTCGCCGTCGTTCTCGTCTGGCGCATGGTGATGTATTACATGTTTGCGCCGTGGACCCGCGACGGGCACATTCGCGCCGACATCATCCAGATCGCCCCGGACGTGTCCGGGCTGATCCAGCAGGTCGAGGTCAAGGACAACCAGTTGATCAAGCGCGGCCAGGTGCTGTTCAGCATCGACCAGGACCGTTTCAAACTGGCCCTGCGTCAGGCCAAAGCGGCAGTTGCCGATCGCGAAGAAACCCTCGCCCAGGCGCAACGTGAAGCCAAGCGTAACCGTGGCCTGGGCAACCTGGTGCCGGCCGAACAGCTGGAAGAAAGCCAGTCGAAAGTCGCCAGGGCGCAATCGGCGCTGGCCGAAGCGCTGGTGGCGGTGGACAGCGCCCAGCTCAACCTCGACCGCTCGGTGATCCGCAGTCCGGTGGACGGCTACGTCAACGACCGCGCGCCGCGGGTGCAGGAGTTCGTCACCGCCGGGCGTCCGGTGTTGTCGGTGGTCGACAGCAATTCGTTCCACATCGACGGCTATTTCGAAGAAACCAAACTCGACGGCATTCATGTCGGCCAGTCTGTCGACATCCGGGTGATCGGCGACAAGGCCAGGCTGCGCGGGCATGTCGAAAGCATCGTCGCCGGCATCGAAGACCGCGACCGTACCAGCGGCAATAACCTGCTGCCCAACGTCAATCCGGCGTTCAGCTGGGTGCGTCTGGCGCAGCGGATTCCGGTGCGCATCGCCTTTGACGACGTGCCGGAAGACTTCCGCATGATCGCCGGACGTACCGCCACCGTGTCGATCATCGACGAGCACAAGCAGGAGCCTGCGCAATGAGCAGGGTCCTGATGATCGCCGGGTTGGGCATGCTGCTCTCGGCGTGTCAGATGGTCGGGCCGGACTATCACCTGCCCGCTGACGCCGCGGTTCAGCGCCAGGACTTGCAGGGCGAGCTGGCCGTGGAGGGCAAACCGGTGGTTTCGGCGCCGGTGCCGGCGGACTGGTGGCGCTTGTATCGGGACCCGCGTCTGGACCAACTGGTGCAGCAGGCCATGGCGTCCAACACCGACTTGCGCGTGGCGGCGGCGAACCTGTCGCGGGCCCGTGCACAGGTCGATGAAGCCGAAGCGGCCGGTGGTTGGAGCGGCGGCGTGAAGATGGGCGCGCAGCGCTTGCAGGAATCCGGTCAGGCGTTCCTGCTGCCGGAAAAAGTGCCGGTGGCCAACGTCGCGGACATCGGCATCAGTGCCTCTTATCAGTTCGACTTGTGGGGCACGCTGCAACGCGGGATCGAAGCGGCGAAAGCCAATGCCGATGCCACGCAAGCGGCGGCCGACACCGCGCGCATCACCCTGGTGGCGGACGTGGTACGTGCCTACACCCAGGTGTGCGCCGCCAACGAAGAGCGGGAAATCGCCCAGCATTCCCTCGACCTGCAATCGCAAAGCACCACGCTGATCCAGCGCCTGCGCGATGCCGGGCGTGGCGATGAAACCCAGGTCACCCGTTCGCAAACCCAATTCAAGTCGTTGCGCGCCGACATGCCGCGTTATGAGGCGGCGCGTCAGGCCGGGTTGTTCCGCCTGTCAATGCTGCTGGCCAAACCGGTCGATCAATTGCCGGCCGGCACCGCCACTTGCGCCGAACTGCCGAAAATCGCCCAACTGGTGCCAGTGGGCGACGGTGCGGCGCTGCTCAAGCGTCGGCCCGATGTGCGCCAGGCCGAGCGTCGTCTGGCCGCCGCGACGGCCGGCATCGGTGTCGCCACCGGCGAGCTGTACCCGGACATCAGCATCGGCGCGACCATCGGCACCGTCGGCATTGTTTCCGACCTTGGCGATCCATCGACCAACCGCTGGGGCTTTGGTCCGTCGCTGAGCTGGAAGGTGCCGACCAATGGCGCCCGAGCGCGTATCCGCGAAGCCGAAGCCAATACACAGGGCGCGCTGGCGCATTTCGATGGCGTGGTGCTCAACGCCATCCGCGAAACCCAGACCGGCCTGGCCCAATACAGCGCGCTGCTGCAACGCCGCGATGCGCTGGCCGACGCCGAGCAGTCGGCGAAACTGGCGGCGGACCAGACCCATCGCTTCTTCCAGGCCGGGCGTGAGTCATTCCTCGCCGACCTGCAGGCGACCCGCACCTACACCGACGTCACCGCACAACTGGCCGCCGCCAACACTCAGGTCGCCATGAGTCAGGTCGATTTGTTCCTCGCGCTGGGCGGCGGTTGGGAAAGCGGACGAACGCAAGCCTCAAGCGCCAGCAAACCCTGAAGCCGTTGCTATGCTTTGAAGTGTTGAAAGGGGGCGCCGAGCAACGCACCCTTTCAGCGCACATTGCTAGCGCTGGTCTAGGGGAAACCAATAATGAAAAACCCTTACGCTCTCGGCTTCTGGTGCGCCCTGGTAGCACTGGTGCTGCTGTCGGCCACCTATTTCTACGGCATCATGCTGGCCCACCAGATCGACAAGGCCATGGTTTTCCTCGACAGCGTCACGGCATTGATCGCAGTGATGGCCATCGTGGTGGTTGCCTGGGCGTCGATCCAGGTGCAGCGGGTCAAGAAAAGACAGCTTGAACAAGGCAAGACCCTGGTGCTGATCTGGGACACCAAAGTCGCCCTTCGCCGAGTCGAAACCGTGTTCGATCGCTACTTCTGGGGTAGCTACTGGCAGCCGGGGCGCACCTTCGCCGAAGTCATGGGCGAACTCACCGGCACGCCGCTGGAAAAAAGCCTCGAAGCCCTGAAAAAACAGTGCCTGGAACTCGACAAGCAGATTGCCGATGAAGGCTGGCATTGGCTCAATAACGCCCGTGAGTTGTCGGATGTCGCCACGGCCATGGCTCGCGAACGCTATCAGCTGGACTTCTGCGACCCTCGGGCCGATGGGCCGGACGGGGCGGTGATCGATCGCGATTTTGAGGTGCTGGTGTACACCTGGACGGCGCGGTTGAAGAGCTTTGATCATCAACTCGATGAGATCGAGGTTCAGTATTCCTGATCTACTGCGAATCCAGTGGCCCTATCGCGAGCAGGCTCACTCCTACACGGGAAAGCATTCCAATTGTAGGAGTGAGCCTGCTCGCGATAGCGTCCTCAAAAACACTGCAACTCTCCCTGCCTGTCAGCTGTCCACACTCCCCATAGACACTCTTTAACCTTTAAACATTGGGCTGCCTCGCGCTGCCAGTGCTAATCTCCATCGCTAATTTCAGCGGAGTCGAGCCGCGACCCGGTCACGGGTTCAGGGAAGACGACCACACTTTCAGCCACGGACATTGATCAGGTCATTCATGAATAAATCAGCAGGCGTGCTTCTCGGGATTGTTGTTGCGATCGGTGCCATCAGCGCCGGCGGGGCCTGGTATACCGGGACCAAGATCGAAGGCGTGCTGAACAACGCCGTCACCAACGCCAACAAAGAGCTGCAGACCGCGATGGCCGGTTCCAATGGCAGCGCGTCGCTGGAACTGGTGTCGCTGGAGCGTCACACTTTCACCAGCACCGCGCACTACCGCCTCAAGGGCGAAGGCGAGATGTTCGGTGAGGCGCCGGTCGAGCTGCTGTTCGTCGACCACATCGAGCACGGCCCGCTGCCGTTCTCGCGTCTGGTGTCGTTGAAGTGGCTGCCGGTCATGGCCACCAGCAACTACGAGCTGGAAAAGAGCCCGGCCACCGAAAAATGGTTTGCCGCCGCCAAGGGCGCCGCGCCGCTCAAAGGCGTGACCAACATCGGCTACGACGAATCCACCACCAGCAGCCTCGAGCTGCTGCCGCTGGAAACCGCGCTGGACGAGCAGTCGAGCCTGAAATTTTCCGGCCTGACCATGAACATCTCCGCCAGTGCCCAGGCGCAGAAGGTCAAGGCTGACGGCTACATGGACAACCTGAAACTGGTCACCGTGTCGCAAGACCAGGCGCCGGTGCAGGTCGAACTCAACGGCCTGACCCTGGCCAGCAACCTGACCAAGAGCAGCTACGGCTACTACACCGGGGAAAACACCCTCGAGCTGACCAACAGCAAAACCACCTTCGGGCCCAAGCAGTCGGTGCTCGGCGTGAAGAACTTCGAAATGAAGAACCTCACCGAAGAGAGCGGCAGCAACGCCTCGGGCCGTGCTGACTACAAGGTCGGCGAAGTGACCCTCAACGACAAGAAAATCGGTTCGGCCAGCATGGCCATGAGCCTGAAAAACCTCGACATCCCTTCGACGATGTCGCTGATGCAGATCTACCAGACCAAATTGCAGCCGTACGAGAAAGAAGCGGCGGCCGCGGCCGAAGCCGGCCTGCCGGCGCCGGAGCTGAACCTGACTGAAGCCGAGTCAGCGCAGGTCAAGGCGGATCTGCAGAAACTGCTGGGCGCCGGCCCTCAGGTCGCGCTGGAAAACCTGTCGCTGAAGACTGCCAACGGTGAAAGCCGCGCCAGTCTGGTGATCGACCTGACCAAGCCGCCGTCGATGGACCTGCCGCCGGATCAACTGGCCAAACAGCTGATCGCGCTGCTGGACCTGAATGTCCAGGTGTCCAAGCCGATGCTGATCGATCTGCTCAGCGTCCAGGCGCAGCTCGACGGTCAGACCGACGCCAAAGCCATCGTCGACCAGGCGAGTGCCGGTGCCG
Source organism: Pseudomonas serboccidentalis (assembly GCF_028830055.1). Lineage (NCBI taxonomy): Bacteria > Pseudomonadati > Pseudomonadota > Gammaproteobacteria > Pseudomonadales > Pseudomonadaceae > Pseudomonas > Pseudomonas serboccidentalis. The sequence continues at coordinate 5,833,476 of NZ_CP101655.1, read as the reverse complement.
ACATGTTCTCCGGCATGGCGGTCGGTTCGCAACTGGCGACCATCGACGGCACCAATGTCGTGACCAAACTGCATTACGCCGCCAATCAAGTGGAATTCAACGGCCAGAAGATGACCGTCGAGCAGTTCGTCGGCTTCCTGATGAACAAGTTCGCTGGCGTCACGCAAGTGCAGTAATACTGCGTTCTAAATAGCAACGCCCGGCCTCTGTATCGCGCAGACGCCGGGCGTTTTGCTGTCTGGTGCTCGGGTTTTCGGCTGAGCCCGCGCCACGATTCTGAACAATTATTGTGTTCTGGATATTCGACTACGCTTGCATGCAAGACTGCCTGACTAAGCTTGGCTGGGTCTTCATGGGCTCAGCCTCCGTTACGAGTGGGCAAGGGGGGCATTGCGACCCGGCTGGCCATGTAAGGATGCTGACGAATGCCGCGTATTGATGTTCCCGTTCTACATCGTGGTTTACGCCCGTTGTTTCGCGTTGCGCTGTGCAGCCAGTTGCTCTGGCCGGCGCTGGCGTTTGCCGATACTCCCTATGATCAGATGGTGCGTGATGCCCGTGCCGGGCAGACCACGCCCGCGCTGAACGTGCTGCGTCAGGTGCCGCCCGGCCAGGCGACCACCGGGCAGATCAGCGATCACCTGCAGATCGCCAGTTGGGCCGGCCTGGATGCCGAAGTGGTGCAGGTTTATGAGACCCAGGGCCGCGGCCGGGTGCTGCCGGTGCAGGCGCTGACCGCCACCGCACGCGCCTATCGCAATCTCAAGCGCTGGGATCAGGCGATCCAGGTCTACACCAAGGCCCTGGCGCTGGAACCGGACAACGCCGACCTGCAACTGGGGCTGGCCCTGACGCAGGCAGACTCGGGCAAACCCGACGAAGCCGTGACCCGCGCCAAGGCACTGGTCTCCGCCAAACCTGATGATCCCTCCCGTCGCCTCGCGCTGGGCTACGCCCTGACCCGCGTTGGCAAGCCATACGACGCGCTGTTTGAATACGATCAAGCGTTCATCCGCGCTGGCAGCAAGCCGGAAGTCGCTCGTGAGTACGTGGTCGCCCTGCAAAAGGCGCGTCTGCCGGAACCGGCGCTGCGCCTTGCCAATCAACGCCCCGGGCTGATCGACCCGGTGACTTTTCGGCGCCTCGAAGGCGATCTGGCCGCCGAGCGCGTGCGTCTGGCCGAACTCGCTTCGCGCAGCGAAAAGGAACGCTACGTGATCGCCGACCGCGCACTGGCCGATTACGACAAATTGCTCGCCACCTGGACCCCGGACACCAGCGCCCACGATGACGTGATTCGCTGGCGCATCGACCGCATGGGTGCGCTCAAGGCCCGGGCGCGCACCGCTGACGTGATCAACGAATACCAAAAGCTGCAGGCCGAAGGCGTGAAGATTCCGACCTACGCCCTGCGTTGGGTGGCGGCGTCGTATCTGGATCAGCGCCAGCCGGAAATCGCCACCGACCTGTATCGCCAAGTGCTGTCGGCGCCGGATGCGGATGTCGGCGATCGCCTCGAAGACAGCACGGCGTTGTATTACTCGCTGCTGGAAAGCGACCGCGTCGACGAGGCGCGCAAAGTTGCCGAAGAAGCCGCCAAGAATCAGAAACCACGGGTCGAACTCAAGGGCCTGCCCATCGGCAACCCCAACGACGAATGGATGGACGCCCAACAACTCGCGGCGCAGGCCGGCACCTATGGCTCCGACCTGCCGCATGGCGAGGAACGCCTGCAAACGCTGGTCGATCAGGCGCCGGGCAACGTGGGCCTGCGCCTGGCCCAGGCCGATCTGTACCTGGCCCGGCAGTGGCCGCGCCGCGCCGAAAACCAGCTCAAGGAAACCGAGAGCATCGTGCCCCGCGACAGAGGCCTGGAAGTGGCCCAGGCGCGCACCGCGATGAGCTTGCAGGAATGGCGGCAGATGGATGCGCTGACCGATGACGTGGTCGAGCGTTTCCCGGACAACCGCCAGGTGCAGCGCGCGGCCCGTGAGCGCGAAGTGCACGACATGTCCGAACTGCGCGTCGAAGCCTATGGCGGCAAGGCCAATGGCGGCGGCAGCAGTGGCGGGGGCGCGGTCAGTGGTAGCCGCGATTTCGGCATCCAGAGCACCCTGTACAGCCCGCCGATCGATGAAGACTGGCGCGTGTTCGTCGGCGCCGGTTATGCCACCGGCGACTTTGCCGAAGGCACCGGTACCGACCGCTTCCAGCGCGTTGGCCTGGAACGGCGCACCCGCGACATGAGCCTGGAAGCCGAGGTCTCCAACCACGATTACGGTTATGGCGCCAAACAGGGGGCGCGCATCGCGATTGCCCGCGACATCGACGACCACTGGCAGTACGGCGGCAGCTTCGCCTATCTGTCGGCCGAGACTCCGTTACGTGCGCTCAACAGCGACATCAAGGCCAATGGCGGCAACGCGTTCATCCGCTGGCGCGCCAACGAGAGCCGCGAGTGGCGACTGTCGGTCAGCCCGTCGCATTTCAGCGATGGCAACAACCGCGTCGAGGCCTTGCTCACCGGGCGTGAGGGTGTGTACAGCGCGCCGAACGTGCAGGTCGATGCCGGTCTGGAAGTCGGCACCAGCCACAACTCCAATTCCGAAGATGTGCCGTACTTCAACCCGAAGTCGGACTTCAGCGTCATGCCGACGGTCAACGTCAACCATGTGCTCTACCACCGTTACGAAACCTCGTGGAGCCAGCAGTTCCAGGCCGGTGCGGGCACCTACAGCCAGCGTGATCACGGCACCGGCGGCATGGCGATGCTCGGCTACGGTCAGCGTTATGCCTGGAACGACGTGTTCGAGGTGGGCGGCTTGTTCAGTGTGATCAACCGGCCCTACGACGGTGATCGGGAGACCGATCTGCGTCTGCTCGTCGACCTCACTTTCCGCTTCTAGAAGAGTTTGAAGATGCCTTTGATTACGCGTTTCATCCTTTTGCTGGGAGTGCTGCTGGTCAGCGCCTGCGCCCAGCAAGCCCCGGCCTTCGCGCCGCCGTCGCAGCGTCCGGTGGCGGCCAATGAAAAACCGTGGCCGAAAAACCATGTGCTGGGCATCGCCTATCACGACGTTGAAGACCGTGACCCCGATCAGGCCGTGGTGGCGGTGCGCACCGAGCGCATGATCGAGCAACTCGCGTGGCTGCGCGAGAACGGCTACAAACCGGTCACCGTCGATCAGATCATGGCCGCGCGCAAGGGTGGCCCGGAACTGCCGCCCAAGGCGATCCTGCTCAGCTTCGACGATGGTTATTCAAGCTTCTATACCCGCGTGCTGCCAGTGCTGCGCGCCTACAACTGGCACGCCTTGCTGGCGCCGGTCGGTGTGTGGATCGACACCCCGCTCAATCAACCGGTGGATTTTGCCGGTGCGCCACGGGCACGATCGGATTTCCTCACCTGGGACCAGATACGGGAAATCTCGCAATCGGGGCTGGTGGAAATCGCCGCCCACACGGACGCCAGCCACAAAGGCATCCTCGCCAACCCGCAGGGCAACCTGCAGCCGGCGGCGGCGACTCGCCGCTACGATCCGGTCACCAAGCGCTACGAATCCGAAGAGGAGTTCCGTGCACGGATCCGCAACGACGTCGCGACCATCTCGGAAAAGATCCGCAAGGTCACCGGCAAGAAACCGCGCATCTGGGTCTGGCCGTACGGCACGGCGGACGGTACTTCGCTGGCGGTGGTCGGCGAGCAGGGCTATGAAATGGCCCTGACTCTGGACGACGGTCTCGACGCCCTCGACAACCTGATGAGCAGCCCGCGCTTCCTGGTGGCGTCCGATCCTGACGGCGAGCATTTCGCCAACAGCATCGTCGGCGCACAATCCGACTTCACCATGCGTGTGGTCCACGTCGATCTGGACAACGTCTACGACCCGGACCCGGCGCAGCAGGAAATCAACCTCGGCAAGCTGGTCCAGCGCATGGCCGACATGGGCGCCAACACCGTATTCCTGCAGGCCTTTGCTGATCCGAAGGGTGACGGGCTGGTGCATTCGCTGTACTTCCCCAACCGTCACTTGCCGGTGCGCGCCGACATCTTCGACCGCGTCGCCTGGCAACTGCGCACCCGCGCCCATGTGAAGGTGTTCGCCTGGATGCCGGTGCTCAGTTTCGGCCTCGACTCGAAGCTGCCACGCGTGACTCGCTGGGATCCGAAGACCGGCACCACTGCGGTCGATCCGGACCAGTATCAGCGCCTGTCGCCGTTCGATCCGCAAGTACGGCAGATCATCGGTGAAATATACGAAGACGTGGCGCGCCTGACCTCGGTCGACGGCATTCTCTACCATGACGACGCGGTGCTCTCGGACTTCGAGGACGCCAGCCCGCAGGCCTTGAAGGCCTACGCCGCGCAGGGCTTGCCGGGATCGATTGCCGCGCTTCGCGATGATCCGGCAGCGATGCAGCGCTGGACGCGCTTCAAGAGCCGCTACCTGATCGACTTCACCAATGAACTGACCGCCAAGGTCCGGGCGATCCGAGGCCCGCAGGTGCAGACCGCACGCAACATCTTTGCCGAACCGATCCTCAACCCCGACAGCGAAGCCTGGTTTGCACAGAACCTCGACGATTTCCTCGTGACCTACGACTGGACGGCGCCGATGGCCATGCCGCTGATGGAGAAACAGACCCAGGCGCAATCCGGCCCGTGGCTCGAAGCGCTGGTGGCGAAGATCAAACAGCGCCCCAGTGCACTGGACCGTACGGTGTTCGAATTGCAGGCCCGCGACTGGACCAAAAAGGACCAGGCCGACATCGACGGCGCGCAACTGGCCGACTGGATGGGCCGGCTCAAGCGTCAGGGTGCGACCAGTTTCGGTTACTACCCGGACAACTTCCTCGACAACCTGCCGGACCTGAAAACCGTAAGGCCTGCGCTCTCCAACAAATGGAACCCATGACATGCTGGATAGACTGTTAGCCCTGCTTGTTCTGGCGCTCGTCCTCGGCGTGCCGCTGGGGTTGATCTTCCTGGTCACCGGGCAGTTCCTGATGGACTTCGTGTTCTTCTACCCGTTGTTCATGTCCGGGCTGTGGATCGCCGGCGGCCTGTATTTCTGGCTGCACTGGGAACGCCACTGGCCGTGGAAGGACGACACCCTGCCGCCGCCGCTGGAAGGCGAGCCGCTGATCTCGATCCTGATCCCTTGCTACAACGAAGGCGACAACGCCGCCGACACCATCCACGCGGCGCTGGGGCAGCATTACCCGAACATTGAAGTCATTGCGATCAACGACGGCTCCAAGGACAACACCGCGCAAGTGCTGGATGCGCTGGCCAAGGAAGACCCACGGTTGCGGGTCCTGCATCTGGCGGAAAACCAGGGCAAGGCTGTGGCCCTGCGCATGGGTGCCATTGCTGCGCGCAGTGAATATCTGGTGTGCATTGACGGTGACGCGCTGCTGGCGCCGAACACCGCGGCCTATCTGGTGGCGCCGATGCTCGACAACGCACGGCTTGGCGCGGTGACCGGCAACCCACGGATTCGCACACGCTCAACATTGGTCGGGCGGGTACAGGTCGGTGAGTTCTCGTCGATCATCGGCTTGATCAAGCGTACGCAGCGGGTGTTCGGGCGGATCTTTACCGTCTCCGGCGTCATCGTCGCGTTCCGCCGTACGGCGTTGAACCGGGTCGGTTACTGGAGCCCGGACATGATCACCGAAGACATCGACATCAGCTGGAAGCTGCAACTCGATCACTGGAGCATCTTCTACGAGCCGCGGGCGCTGTGCTGGATCCTGATGCCGGAAACCCTCGGCGGCCTGTGGAAGCAGCGGCTGCGCTGGGCGCAGGGCGGCGCCGAAGTATTGTTCAAGAACATTCGCGGGATCTGGCAGTACCGCCATCGTTACCTGTGGCCGCTGCTGTTCGAATATTGCCTGTCGACCGGTTGGGCCTTCACTTTCCTGTTGTCGGTGATTTTCTGGGCAGTGGGCAAGTTCGTGGTGATGCCCGAAGCCATTGCGGTCGATCACTTGATGCCACCGGCGTTCACCGGGCTGCTGCTGGCGTTCGTCTGTCTGGTGCAGTTCGCCGTCAGCATCATCATTGACCGGCGCTACGAGCCGGGCCTGGGACGCACGATGTTCTGGGTGGTCTGGTACCCGTTGGTATTCTGGTTCATCAGTCTGCTGACCACGCTGGTCAGTTTTCCCAAGGTGTTGTTCGGTCAGCATCAGAAGCGTGCGCGCTGGGTCAGCCCTGACCGGGGTATCAAACCGGTCGGAGACGACGAAGAGGAGGTCATCAAATGAAAATCATCCGGACCCGCCAGCGCCCTTTCCTGGTCGTGATCGATGTGATCCTCACCGTGCTGGCCTGGGTCGGCCTGCTGTTTCTGCTGGTGCGTGGGTTATGGCCGCTGATCGAAACCCATGCCGGCGGGCCGCGCATCGACAACTCGGCGTTCGAAGCGCTGGGCACCTTGAACATCTACCTGTGGGTGGCGCTGGTCAACGCGGTGATCCTGATTGCCTGGGCCCGCTATCAACAGCGCAAGAGCAAAAGCTTCGCCCAGCGCCGTCTACCGGCGCCGGTGGTTGACGACGAAGGGCTGACCAAGAGCTTCCGGCTGTGCGATGACCGCTTGCAGACGTTGCGTACGCCTGGGGTGATGACCATCCACAACGATCAGGACGGTGACATCAGCCATGTGGTGCTCAACTTTCGTCCGCTGGAGCCGGCGCAATTGCCGCCACCGCTGGCGCCACTGGAGCATCCTCGGGTGATCTTTCTGCATGCCGAGGATGACGCAAACCGTGATCCGGTGAATCGCCCCACCTGAACGACGATTTCCCTGTAGGAGCTGCCGCAGGCTGCGATCTTTTGATTTTGCTTTTTTAAGATCAAAAGATCGCAGCCTGCGGCAGCTCCTACACGAATCGATGACTAATCGCGGATCAGCGTCCACGCTTGTTCCATCGACAGTGGTTGTTTCATGCGCTCGGCGAGCATCGCCATCTCCCGCTCCTTCTCGCACGCCACCGCAGCCACGACCATGCCGCTCCTGCCAAACAGCCCGATGAACGGCGGTTGCTCGGGTTCGCCGAGAAACTCGACTTCATCCCAATGCTCGGCATGGCCGAGGTAGTCGTAGTTCCTGCCGAAGTGCCAGGTCCAGAAAAACGGCACATCCAGATAATGCTCATCAGCGCCGAGCATGTTGGCGGCGGCGATGCGCGCATGCTGCTGGGCCAGGCGCCAGTGTTCAATGCGTTGCGGCTGGCCGTTCAGCGTGAACGTGGCGATATCGCCAATCGCCCACAAGCCATCGGTGACGCGCAGACTGGCATCGACCCGCAGCGACTGGTCCTTTTCCCTCGGCAGCGCCGCAAAAGCCTCGGTGGCCGGGTGCACGCCGACCCCCGCCAGCACCAGGTCCGCCGACAGGCGCAAACCGTTGTCCAGCAACACCGCCTCGACCTTGCCATCTCCGGTGATTTCCCGGGCTTCGTGGCCGGTGAGGAATTTCACCCCGTGTGCCTCATGCAGCGCACGGATCGCCTTGCCCACCGCTTCGCCGAACTGCGCGGCGAACGGAATGGTGTGGCGGGCGATGACCGTGACGTCGAGGCCGAACTGGCGCAGCGCCGAGGCGCATTCGAGGGCGATGAAGCTGTCGCCGATGATCACCGCACGCTGATCCGGCTTGGCCGCGTGCATGATCTGTTCGGCCTGGGCTTTCGAACGCAGGACAAACACCTGCGGCAGATCGGCACCGGGCAGTTGCAGCGGGTTGGGCTCGCCGCCGGTGGCGAGCACTGCCGCGTCGTAGCGCAGGGACTGGCCGTCGTGCAACTGCAGGGTTTTCGCCGAAGCGTCGAGGGAGGTGATTTCGCCTTGCCGACGTTCGATACGTTGCTCTTTATAAAAAGCCTCATCGCGCAGCGGCGGGGTTTCCTGCGCGGTCATCTCCCCGGCGAGGACGAATTTGCTCAGCACCGTGCGGTCGTAACCGGCGTCCGGCTCGCGGTCGATCATGATGATCCGGCCACCAAAACCTTTCTCGCGCAGTGCCGCCGCACTCGCGGTGCCGGCTGCACCCGCGCCGACAATCACGAACGTGCGCGGATCATCTGCCGGCGGCGTATGCGCGTCCGGCAATGGCTGATCATCGACCCAGACCTCATCGCCCCGTAACTCCAGCGGATAACGCTTGAGGCTGTCGAGGGCCGGCGGTTCGCACACTGCGCCGTCTTCGACGCGAAACGCAGCCTTATGCCACGGGCAGATCAGGCGTCCGTGACACAGCGCGCCGTCCGCCAGCGGCGCCCCGGCATGTGGGCATTCGCCCTGAAACGCCCGTAGCTGGCCGTTTGCGTGGAGCAGGACAATCTTGCAGTCGCCGATTTCGACTTGCAGGCCACGGTCTTCAGGGACATCAGCGAAACGGGCGACACGGTGCAGGGACATGATCGGCTTCCTCGCGGGTATTTCTCTTACGAGTTTGCGGCACAGTGCGAGGTTCAGCCAATTGCTACTGCCACGGCATCAACGGTACAGCTATAGTTTGCAGGCCGACGAAGGCCTAACTGCACAAGGTGCTCCCGGAATGACCCGATTGACCTCTCTAAACCCTTGGCTGGCGGCCGTTGCCGTCGCCCTTTGCGTGCAGTTTCCGGCGCAGGCAGCCGAGCGCTTTACCCTCGACATCCCTGGTGTCTCGGACAACCGCCTGTTCACCTCGGCCGCCGCCAGCGATTCGGCCGGTTGCGGTGGCAAGAACCAGTCCCCGGCCCTGAGCTGGAACGCTGGCCCCAGCGCTACCCAGAGCTACGCGATCGTCATGCACGACCCGGACGGTCAGAAGGGCATGGGCGTCGATCACTGGATTCACTACGGCATCAAGGCCACCACCCGGCAGATCCCGGCCGGTGTTGGCGCCAAGTCCAGCCTCGAAGGCGTGGGCGGCACCAATAGCAAAGGCACCACAAATTATATCGGGCCATGCCCGCCGGTCGGCGACAGTGCTCACCACTACATCATCCAGATCTACGCCCTCGACCTGGCCCCGGATGCCCTGCCGGCCGGTCTGACCCGTGCTGAACTGATGGACAAAATCAGAGGCCACGTACTGCGTAACAGCAGCGTGGTGCGGCGTTATCACCGCTGAAAATAATGTCAGCGGCGTTTAACCCGAACTGAAGGGGCTGCCCGTCTCAGAGGATGAATGGATCACTTTCATCCCGAGGTCAGCCCCCATGTCCCGTTCTCTGCCTTTTCTGCGACCTGCTGCGGTCGGTGTGTTGTTGGCCGTCGCCGGTTGCGGCGTGTCTTCCAATCCGGAGTCAGCTGCTGTCCCGCCACCGGCGCAGCCTCAGGCTTCGATTCAGCATGAAGCGCTCAGCGTCGATGGCGCCATGGCCAAGCGCAGCGCGCGTCCGGCGCCGATCGCCAGTTTCGCGGCGATGCCGGCTGCAGACAGTTATCCACAGGGCTACCGCGACGAACAGCGCGAGCAGTATCAGGCGCTGGCCGACAACCCGATCCATAGCGTCGCCGAATCCCCGGTCTCGACCTTCAGTGCCGACGTCGATACGGGCGCCTATGCCAACGTCCGGCGTTTGCTCAATCAGGGACATCTGCCGCCGGAGGGCGCGGTGCGACTGGAAGAGATGGTCAATTACTTTCCCTATAGCTACGCGCTGCCCAGCGATGGCTCGCCGTTCGGCGTAACCACCGAACTGGCCGCCACCCCGTGGAATTCACACACGCGCCTGCTGCGCATCGGCATCAAAGCCTCCGACCGCGCTGTGGCGGAACTGGCCCCGGCGAATCTGGTGTTTCTGGTGGACGTTTCCGGTTCGATGGATCGCCGCGAAGGGCTGCCGCTGGTCAAAAGCACGCTGAAGTTGCTGGTCGATCAATTGCGCGAGCAGGACCGGGTGTCGCTGGTGGTGTATGCCGGCGAATCCCGGGTGGTGCTGGAGCCAACGTCCGGCCGGGAAAAAGCCAAGATTCGCACAGCCATCGAGCAATTGACCGCAGGCGGCTCTACCGCTGGCGCGTCGGGCATCGAACTGGCCTATCAAATGGCGCAGCAGGCGTTCATCCCCCAAGGCATCAACCGCATCCTGCTGGCCACCGACGGTGACTTCAACGTCGGCGTCAGCGACTTCGACAGTCTCAAGCAAATGGCTGTGGATAAACGCAAGACCGGGATTTCCCTGACCACTCTGGGTTTTGGTGTGGATAACTACAATGAACACCTGATGGAACAACTGGCCGACGCCGGTGACGGCAACTACGCCTACATCGACAACCTGCGCGAGGCGCGCAAAGTATTGGTGGATCAACTCGGCTCGACCTTGGCGGTGGTGGCGAAAAACGTCAAATTGCAGGTGGAATTCAACCCGGCCCAGGTCAGTGAATATCGCCTGCTCGGCTACGAAAACCGCGCGCTCAAGCGTGAGGATTTCAGCAACGACAAGGTCGATGCCGGTGAAGTCGGCGCAGGGCACACGGTGACCGCGCTGTATGAAATTGTCCCGGCAGGCGAGAAGGGCTGGCTGGAACCGCTGCGCTACGGTAAATCGGAGGCGGCGGTTGCGGCGAAGAACGGGGAAATGGCGATGCTGCGTGTGCGATATCAACAGTCCGATGGTGGGAAAAGTCTGCTGATCGAGCGACCGATTGCCAATCAGGTCGCACCGGCCAGCGAAGATCTGCGTTTCGCGGCGGCGGTTGCGGCGTTTTCCCAACAGCTCAAGGATGCTCGTTACACCGGCGATTTCAGCCTGAAAGACACCGAAGCGCTGGCCCGTGGTGCGCGCGGCGATGACCGTTTCGGCTTGCGTAACGAGTTCGTGCAATTGGTCGAACTGGCGCAAAGCCTGCGCACCTCAACCGCATCGAATGCGATGCCCACTGAGCGACGGATCGAATAGTGAGCCGATTGAAAGGCTTCATCAGTCAGCTGTTTGCTGTGCCAGACAGCACGGCCGCCAGCAGCGATGAAGCGCTGCTGGCGCGTTATCGCGAGGGCGACGGCGCGGCGTTCGAGACGCTGTACGCCCGCCATCGTCAGAGTCTGTATCGCTTTCTGCTGGGATTGAGCGGTAAACCGGAACTGGCGGATGAGGTGTTTCAGGACACATGGCTGAGCCTGATCCGCAGCGCCAGTCAGCCACAGGGGCGGGCGACATTTCGTACGTGGCTGTTCCAGATTGCGCGCAATCGCCTGATCGATCACTGGCGCAAACACGGCGCTCATCAGCCGCTGCACGACAGCTACGACGAACAGCTGCATGCGGTGGGCGACGAGGCCAACGATCCCGAACAACTGCTGAACCTCAGCCGCGACAGTCAACGCCTGGAAAACGCCCTGCAAACCCTGCCCGCCGATCAACGCGAAGTGTTCCTGCTGCGCGCCCACGGCGACCTCGACCTGGCGCAAATCGCCAGCCTCACCGAAACACCGCTGGAAACCGTCAAGAGCCGCTTGCGCTACGCCCAGCAAAAACTGCGTCGGCTGCTGGCCGAGGAGGTACTGACATGACTGACGCCCGGCAGACACCCGAAGATCCTGTGATCAAACATGTTCGCGAACAGCAAAACGCTGAACCGCCGGCGCACCTTGATGCGTTCATCCTCAATGCGGCCCACCGCGAAACCCCGGCGCCGAAGCCAAGCCTGTGGCAACGCTGGCTGCAAGCCTGCCAGAAGCCGCGTTGGCAGGTCGCCTTCGCCAGCCTGGTCGGTGTGGCACTGATGCTGTCGCTGGTGCAACGTGCGCCCGAGCCACAGCCCCGATTCGACTTCGCCCCAGCCGCCAAACCCGCCGCACCATTGGCGCGCAAACAAGCCCCTGAAGCGCAGTCGCTGGCAGTCCCCGCTGGCGCAATGCCGGCACCGGCGCCGATGATGGAAATGGCGGCGCCGATGCAAAGCGACGCGATCAGCACCGATGAAGCCAAAGTCAGCAAACGCGCCGCCGCCCCGGCCAACGGCCTTGACACACAACTGCGCGAAGTCCTGCGCCTGCGCGACTCCGGCCAGTCGCAAGCCGCTGATGCGCTGTACAACAACCTGCACAAACGCTACCCCGGTGTGGACCTTGACCTGCGACTCGAGCAAATCCGCCAGAACTGACCACCTGTTCGCCCAGCCATTTGGCATTGCCCGGCAAAAACGCGCACTATCGGGCCATAGCTGAAGCGCTGGAGAACACCGTGGCACCAAAAATCGACCGCATCGCCCAACTCCTCAACTGCCCGCAAAAGGGCGGAGAGATGCGGCGCGCGATTACCGAGGCGCGTAAGGAGTTTCTGCTGAACCAGTCGGAAGAAGACGTCGTGGAAGAAGACGAGGTTTTTGAGGAGGTTGGGGAAGAAGAGGATGACGACGATTACGATTACGATGAGTTTGACTGGACGACGGAGTGAAAGCCGTCGCATGAGAGACCACAAAAAAGCCCCGGACCATCACAGTCCGGGGCTTTCTCGTTTAAATCAGTGGTGCACCAGGCGGGATTCGAACCCACGACCCCTGCCTTCGGAGGGCAGTACTCTATCCAGCTGAGCTACTGGTGCAGCGGGCGACATCATACCTAGGTCGGCTCGGGGCGTCCATGCTGGGTTTCGGCGGGTTTTGTCAGGGCGCGTGTCGGTGCTAAACCGCTGTATTCCTTAAAGCGGTAACGTTCTGCAAAACCCTCGCTTGGCGCTTTTGCCGGGCTGATCTATGGTTTGGCTGCGGCCGGGGATTTTTGTTCGTTGATCTGAAAATTTCCACAAACACGCCGTTTTTGTTCTTTTTTTCGAACGACCTATTGTCCTTTAACCCCTTTGATCCTACGATCCGTTTGAGATTTCAAACGCTCTTAGATCGGGTGCTGAGCCGTACGTGTTTCGAATCGTGCACGATGGATGGGCCTCACCCGGTCTCTGATTTCCCTGACGGCAGCCTTGCGAGGCGCCTTTCTACAATCATAATTTTGCTCCGCGCAGGCCGCGGTGCTGTTAAGGAAAGCCGACATGCAGCTTAAAGACACCCTGTTGTTCCGCCAGCAAGCCTTCATTGATGGCGCTTGGGTCGATGCGGACAACGGTCAGACGATCAAGGTCAACAACCCGGCCACCGGCGAAATCCTTGGCACCGTGCCAAAAATGGGCGCTGCCGAAACCCGCCGCGCGATCGAAGCCGCTGATAAAGCGCTGCCAGCCTGGCGTGCACTGACCGCCAAGGAGCGTGCAGGCAAGCTGCGTCGCTGGTTCGAACTGATGATCGAGAACCAGGACGACCTCGCGCGCCTGATGACCCTCGAGCAGGGCAAGCCGCTGGCCGAAGCCAAGGGCGAAATCGTATACGCCGCTTCGTTCATCGAGTGGTTCGCCGAAGAAGCCAAACGCATCTACGGTGACGTGATTCCGGGCCACCAGCCGGACAAGCGCCTGATCGTGATCAAGCAGCCGATCGGCGTGACCGCGGCAATTACCCCGTGGAACTTCCCGGCGGCGATGATCACCCGTAAAGCCGGCCCTGCGCTCGCCGCTGGTTGCACCATGGTGCTCAAGCCGGCTTCGCAAACCCCGTTCTCCGCGTTCGCCCTGGCTGAACTGGCACAGCGTGCCGGCATCCCGAAAGGCGTGTTCAGCGTGGTCTCCGGCAGCGCCGGTGACATCGGCAGCGAGCTGACCAGCAACCCGATCGTGCGCAAGCTGTCCTTCACCGGCTCGACCGAAATCGGTCGCCAACTGATGTCGGAGTGCGCCAAGGACATCAAGAAAGTCTCGCTGGAACTGGGCGGCAACGCACCGTTCATCGTGTTCGACGACGCGGATCTGGATAAGGCCGTCGAAGGCGCGATCATTTCCAAGTACCGCAACAACGGCCAGACCTGCGTCTGCGCCAACCGCCTGTACATTCAGGATTCGGTCTACGACGCGTTCGCCGAGAAGCTGAAAGTGGCCGTCGCCAAGCTGAAAATCGGTAACGGTCTGGAAGAAGGCACTACCACTGGCCCGCTGATCGACGAAAAAGCCGTGGCCAAGGTGCAAGAGCACATCGCTGACGCCGTGGCCAAAGGCGCCACCGTGCTGGCCGGCGGCAAGCCGATGGAAGGCAACTTCTTCGAGCCGACCATCCTGACCAACGTGCCGAAAGACGCGGCTGTGGCCAAGGAAGAAACCTTCGGCCCGCTGGCGCCGCTGTTCCGCTTCAAAGACGAAGCCGAAGTGATCGCGATGTCCAACGACACCGAGTTCGGTCTGGCCTCCTACTTTTACGCGCGTGACCTGGGTCGTGTGTTCCGTGTGGCTGAAGCCCTGGAATACGGCATGGTCGGCGTCAACACCGGGCTGATCTCCAACGAAGTCGCGCCGTTCGGCGGCATCAAGGCCTCTGGTCTGGGCCGTGAAGGCTCCAAGTACGGCATCGAAGATTACCTGGAAATCAAATACCTCTGCCTGGGCATCTAAGCCGGGAAAGGGATCGCTGCAAACGCAAAGGGCACGAGAGCGCTGTCCCTTTGCGTCGTTTCAAACCGGAATTTTCTCTGCGGCCGGGAACGCCGTGGCAGTCGATCATCGCATGCTGCCACCGCCGATTTCTCCCGCTTAATCCTTGAACCACGCCGCCCGATGAGCGGCGAATGAGGACTGTAATGAGCAAGACTAACGCTGAACTGATGGCCCGTCGTACCGCAGCTGTTCCACGTGGTGTTGGCCAGATTCACCCGATCTTCGCTGAATCGGCGAAGAACGCCACCGTGACTGACGTTGAAGGTCGTGAGTTCATCGACTTCGCCGGCGGCATCGCGGTGCTGAACACCGGCCACGTGCACCCGAAAATCATCGCTGCCGTGACCGAACAACTGAACAAGCTGACCCACACCTGCTTCCAGGTGCTGGCCTACGAGCCGTACGTTGAGCTGTGCGAAAAGATCAACGCCAAGGTGCCTGGTGATTTCGCCAAGAAAACCCTGCTGGTGACCACCGGTTCCGAAGCCGTGGAAAACGCCGTGAAAATCGCCCGTGCCGCCACTGGCCGTGCCGGCGTGATCGCCTTCACCGGCGCTTATCACGGTCGCACCATGATGACCCTGGGTCTGACCGGTAAAGTCGTACCTTACTCGGCCGGCATGGGCCTGATGCCAGGCGGCATCTTCCGCGCACTGTATCCGAATGAACTGCACGGCGTGAGCATCGACGATTCGATCGCTTCCATCGAACGCATCTTCAAGAACGACGCCGAGCCGAAAGACATCGCCGCGATCATCATCGAGCCTGTGCAGGGTGAAGGTGGTTTCTACGTCGCGCCGAAAGAGTTCATGAAGCGCCTGCGCGCCCTGTGCGACCAGCACGGCATCCTGCTGATTGCTGACGAAGTGCAGACCGGCGCTGGCCGTACCGGCACTTTCTTCGCGATGGAACAGATGGGCGTTGCTGCCGACCTGACCACCTTCGCCAAATCCATCGCTGGCGGCTTCCCGCTGGCCGGTGTCTGCGGCAAGGCCGAGTACATGGACGCCATCGCCCCAGGCGGCTTGGGCGGCACCTACGCCGGTAGCCCGATCGCTTGCGCTGCGGCCCTGGCCGTGATGGAAGTGTTCGAAGAAGAACACCTGCTGGACCGCTGCAAGGCTGTCGGCGAGCGTCTGGTGACCGGCCTGAAGGCCATCCAGGCCAAATACCCGGCAGTGATCGGCGAAGTGCGTGCCCTGGGCGCGATGATCGCGGTCGAGCTGTTCGAAAACGGCGACAGCCACAAGCCGAACGCTGCGGCAGTGGCATCGGTGGTGGCCAAGGCGCGTGACAAGGGCCTGATCCTGCTGTCCTGCGGCACCTACGGCAACGTTCTGCGCGTTCTGGTTCCGCTGACGGCGCCGGACGAGCAACTGGACAAAGGTCTGGCGATCATCGAAGAGTGCTTCTCGGAGCTGTAAGCCGCGCGCTGTGTGATCGGATAGACAAAAAACCCGCTTCGGCGGGTTTTTTTACGCCCCTGAAACACATCAAGCGCTTTTGCGCTGTATCGAAAGGCCAGCATTGGCTAAGGTTCAGGCATTGCAAGGGAGAGCGAGCATGACTGCCGTTGATTTACCCGCCGTACCCCGAGTGCTGATTGCCGAGGCCGATCCGTGGTCCCGGGACCTGCTCAAACACGTGTTGCTCAATGTCCGTTGCGATGCGCGGCTGGACCTGTGTGCCGATGGTCAGCAAGCCATGTCATTGCTCAGCGAAGTGCCGTATGACCTGGCGATTGTCGATTGGGAGTTGCCGGGCATCGACGGTTTGAGCGTGCTGCGCAGCGTGCGTCAGCGCAAACGCAATCCGCCACTGCCGTTCATTCTGATGAGCAGCCGCAATGACAGCGCCAGTGTGCGCGAAGCGATTCCGCTGGCCCCCACGGCCTACCTGACCAAACCGTTGAACATGGAAAGCCTGACCGAGCGCTTGCAGGGCCTGCTGCTGGATGCCGGCGAAGAGGTGTCCTGCGAAGTGCCGACGCTGGCGCCGGGCATGACCCTGGCGGTGTTTCTTGAGCGCCGCCGCGAGCAGGCCGATGGTGCGCCGTTGATGACCGATGTCCAGGTGGCGGTGAAGCGCAGCCTGAATCCGAGCGGCCTTGATCTGAAACTGCTGGAAGAAGAGGTACGCACCGATCCGCAGATCACTGCGGTGCTGATCGCGGCGGCCAACAGCGCAGCGCAGCATCATGGCGCGGCGGTGCAAACCCTGGGGCAGGCGCTGCATCGGTTGGGCACGGGGCAGAGCATGAATCTGATTCTCGGCCTGGCGCTCAAGCGCAGTGCCAAACTCAGTGACCCGTGCCTGGCCGATTACGCCGAGCGCTATTGGGGGCTGTCGCTGCACACTGCGGAATACGCTCGCACGCTGGCGCGCCTGCTCGATCTGGATCAGGAACGCTGCTATTGCGCCGGCATGTTGCATCGCCTCGGCGATCTGGCGTTGCTGCGCTGTTTGCAGGAGTGGAAGCAGGCTGGCGGAGAGCTGGATGAGTGGGAGGAGGTGGGCGATGCGCTGGCGGAGTTTGGCGCGGCCTACGGTTCGGCGCTGCGCACGCGCTGGCGCTTGCCGCTGGAGCTGCGGGAGCTGATTGCATCGGTCTACCAGCTCGGTGGCGGGGTTTACTCTCGTGAGGCGCTGGTGATGAACATGGCGGCACAAATGGCTCGCCTGACCGAGCACGAGGGCGTCGAGGAACTGGCCAAGAGTCGTACGGCGCGGCTGCTGAAGATCGGGCTGCCGGAGTTGATGCGGATGCGCAAATAACCGGATTCACCAGGATCCATTGTAGGAGCTGCGGCACGCTGCGATCTTTTGATCTTTGAAATCAAAAGATCAAAAGATCAAAAGATCGCAGCGTGCCGCAGCTCCTACAGGGAGGTGAGTCGGACGGTGGATTCAGCTTGAGATAATCCGATTCTTGCCCTGCCGCTTGGCCTCGTACATCGCCGCATCCGCTCGGGCGAACAGGCTGTCGAGGCTGGCGTCGCCTTCCTTGAGGCTGGTCAGGCCCTGGCTGACGGTGATGCCGAATGTCTGCCCGTCATGGCTGAAACTCAAGCGCTGAATCTCCTGCTGCAACCGCTCGGCCACTTGCATCGCCATGTCCGGCGCGCAACCGGGGAACACCGCGGCGAACTCCTCACCGCCAATGCGTCCGAACAGATCGCCCCGGCGTAACGAGCCGCGCCCGCACTCGGCAATCCGCTGCAGTACGTTGTCGCCCTCGGGGTGGCCGTAGCTGTCGTTGATCAGCTTGAAGTTATCGATGTCCAGCAGCAGGAAGGCCAGTGGCGCACCTTGCAGGCGTGCCTGTTCGAACTCGCGATGGGCGCATTCGAAGAAATGGCGACGGTTGCTGCTTTGGGTCAGCACGTCGGTGGTGGCCAGGCGTTGCAACTCGGTTTCCATGTGCTTCTTGTCGGTGATGTCCTCGGCGATGCCGACAATGATCACCGGTTGCCCGGGCTCGTCCTGACGGTTGATGAAGCATTTGTCGCTGATCCACCGTACCTGGCCGTCGGCGGCGATGATCCGGTATTCACGGTCTTCCACCGCGCCTTTGTGCAGCACGTCGGCAAGGCTGCGTTCGGCGTAATCCAGATCGTCGGGGTAGATGCTGTCGCGCCACTGGTTGTAGTCGGCGAGCAAGAGCCCGGCAGAGCGACCGAAAATCCGTTCATACGCGGGGCTGACGTACAGCACCTGACGGGTTTCCCAGTTGAACGCCCAAAGCACCGCGTTCACGCTCACCAGCAGTGAGCTGAACAGCTGTTCGCGCTCGCTCAGCCGGGCGACTTCGCCTTGGGCGTGCATCAGCGCCATCAGGGTTTGCGCGGCCTCGGGCCACTGCGCAGGGGACGAGTCTTTGTGATTGTTGTTGACCATCGGCACATATCTCAAAGGGCGTGCCGCGATTTCGACAACGGCCACAGTACAGCCCGCCGGGGTGGCGAAGTCTTTGAGATAGGGGATTTTGTGCTTAGTTCCGAAGGGTGCGCCCGGTAGTCCGGACGCACCGATCAACGGCATCAGACCGCTGCAGGACGCAACGAGTAGGTTTTCAACTGGTCGGCGAATTCACGCAGGGATTGAATGCCGCTGGCCTCGGCCTCGTGCACCCATTCCTTGATGGCGGCGAGCATGTCGTGGCCATTGGCGCTGGTCTTGACCCAGATCTGCTGCAGGGCCAGGCGTTTTTCGTAAATTACCTTCAGCGCCTGGCTGTGCTCGAGCATGTTCTGAATGCGCAAGTGATGACGGTCTTCCAGCAGGCTGGTTTCCCGCGAGAGCAGGCGTTTGGCCCGATGGAATTGATGGCGTACCGAATGATCGACCTTGTCCAGCTCCTGCTTGACCAGCGGGCCGATCACCAATTTGCGGTACTGGGCCATGATCTGGAAACGGTTGTTGAGGATCGCCATGGCGGTGTCCATGTCCAGATTGCCCTTGCCCTCGACGCGGTGGGCGATCGGCGCCACACGTTGCACCTTGGCCAGACCGAGGAAGCTGAAGACCTTGATCCACGCCCAGCCGAGGTCGAACTCCCACTTCTTCACCGACAGCTTGGCCGAGTTGGGGTAGGTGTGATGGTTGTTGTGCAGCTCTTCGCCGCCGATCAGGATGCCCCACGGCACCAGATTGGTCGCCGCGTCGCGGCATTCGAAGTTGCGGTAGCCGATGGCATGGCCCAGACCGTTGACCACGCCGGCGGCCCAGACCGGGATCCACATCATCTGGATCGCCCAGATGGTGATGCCGATGGTGCCGAACAGCAGCAGGTCGATGACGCCCATGATCGCCACGCCCAGCAACGGATAGCGGCTGTAGAGATTGCGCTCGATCCAGTCTTCGGGGCAGTTCTTGCCGTAGATGCGCAGGGTCTCCGGGTTTTCGGCTTCGGCGCGATACAGCTCGGCGCCTTTGCGCAGCACCGTGGACAGACCCTTGACGACCGGGCTGTGCGGGTCATCTTCGGTTTCGCATTTGGCGTGGTGTTTACGGTGGATGGCGGTCCACTCGCGGGTATTCTGCGCCGTGGTCAGCCACAGCCAGAAGCGGAAAAAGTGTTTCAGGCCGGCATTCAGCTCAAGCGAGCGATGGGCCGAGTAACGGTGCAGATAGACCGTGACGGCGACAATTGTCACATGGGTCATCAGCAGGGTGACCGCGACCAGTGACCAGGCCGACAAGCCAAGAAAACCTTCGTACCACATAGGCTATAGGGCCCTCGAAAAAGAAAAAAACAGCCGTTGCATTATCACCAAGCACACAGATAAAACCAGTCGCCCTTTCAGATAAGAGTCGCTGGATGTTTCTTCACCTATAATTCCAGCCTTTTTTGTAGGGACATGGACAGCCGAATGCCTGCCACATACCGCGATGCCTTGCGTGCAGCGCTGCTTTATCTGGTACTTGCTGTCGTCTGGCTGCAGGGTACTGGTTACTTATTGAACAGTTTCTTTGATGAATCTGTCGATCTACAGCGATGGCAACTGATCAACGGTTACATCTGGGCGGCGTTGAGTGCCGGATTGATCTTTCTGGCGCGCGTGCGTTTGTATGAGTTTCTCGGCATCGGTGCGCGCTTGCGCGAGCGTCAGGCCGACCGTGAGCGCCTGCGCCAGGCGGCAGCGGTGTTCGATTGCACCCGCGAAGGGGTGCTGGTTACCAACCGCGAGGGCCTGATCGTGCACGTCAATCGGGCGTTCATGGAGATCACCGGTTACCAGTGCGAAGAAGTCCTCGGTCATCAGCCGAGCCTGTTCAAGTCCGGCCATCATCCGCCGGGCTTCTATCAGGCGATGTTCGCCACGCTGCAGGCCCACGGCGAGTGGAGCGGGGAAATCTGGAACCGGCGCAAGAGCGGTGAGATTTATCCACAGTGGCAGACCATCCGCGTCATTCACGACGATCAGGATCGCCTCAGTCACTACGTGGCGGTGTTTTCCGACATCAGTGCGATCAAGGACTCCGAACACGAACTCAAACACCTCGCCCACCACGACCCGCTGACCGATCTGCCCAATCGCCTGCTGTTCAGCGACCGCGCCGAACAGGCGCTGGCCTCGGCGCAGATCCACAAGCGTGGCTGCGCCTTGCTGATGATCGATCTCGATCAATTCAAGATGATCAACGACAGCCTCGGGCACAACGTCGGCGACCGCCTGCTCAAGGCAGTGGCGGCGCGTCTGCAGGACCTGTTCGGCCCCGGGATTACCCTGGCGCGGCTCGGTGGTGACGAGTTCGCGGTGCTGGCGGAAAGTTGTCCACAGCTGGTCCAGGCTGCGGCGCTGGCGCAGCGCATTCTCGATGCGCTGAAGGAGCCATTCGGTATCGACCGGCATGAGCTGTTCATCAACGCCAGTATCGGCATCAGCCTGTTCCCCAGTGACGCGTTGAGCGCCGACCAGCTGCTGCGCAACGCCGACGCCGCGCTGTTCAAGGCCAAGAGTAGCGGGCGCAATGGTTACGCGTTGTATACCGAAGAGCTGACTGCGCATGCACAGCAACGGGTCGAGATCGCCTTCGAACTGCGCCGCGCGCTGGAGCAGCAGGAGCTGCGGGTTTACTACCAACCGGTTCACGATCTGAGTTCCAGTCGCCTGATCGGTGTCGAAGCGCTGGTGCGCTGGCAGCATCCGCAGCGCGGGCTGGTGTCGCCGGCGGAATTCATTCCGATTGCCGAGCGCACCGGGCTGATTGCCGAAATTGACGCCTGGGTGATGCGCCAGGCGTGTTCGCAGATGTGCCAATGGCAGCAGGCCGGGATTGTGCTGTCGTTCGTCGCGGTGAACGTGTCGTCGCGGCTGTTCGCCCGGCGCGAGCTGTATCAGCAGGTGGCGCAAGTGCTGCACGAGAGCGGGTTGAACCCGGCCTATCTGGAGCTGGAAGTCACCGAAAGCGCGGTGATGGATGATCCGGAAGTGGCGCTGGAGCAGATGCATCGTTTGCGCGAACTGGGGATTCGCCTGGCGATCGACGATTTCGGCACTGGCTATTCGTCACTGCTGCGGCTCAAGCGCCTGCCGGTGCAGAAGCTCAAGATCGATCAGGGCTTTGTCGCCGGGCTGCCGTGGGACGAGGACGATGTGGCCATCGTTCGGGTGATCATCGCCCTGGCTCGGAGCATGGGCATGCAGGTGCATGCCGAAGGCATCGAGCAGGCGGAGCAGGCGGCGTTTCTGCTGGAACAGGCGTGTGATCTGGGGCAGGGCTACTGGTTTGGGCGGCCGGTGCCAGCAGGGGAGATTGATTGGGAGTGTGCACCAGTCATCGGCTGAATAGAATTCTGTGGCGAGGGGGCTTGCCCCCGTTGGGTCGCGCAGCGGCCCTTGGAGTTTTGCGACTGTTTCGCAGCCGAACGGGGGCAAGCCCCCTCGCCATGGGTTATCTGTTGCCCGAAATGCGCGCAAACCCTTGCCCGGCCACATAATGTTTTCTAGTTATATAAACATTCTCAAATAGTCTTTTTAAGAATATCTGCGCCTCTCTTATATTGCTCCCACGCCAAACGCAGTGCCGCCCACTGCCAGGCATATCCCATTCAAAGGAGCAGCACCATGAGCGCATCCCTTCGCAGCGTTGACGGTCAGGACGAAACCACCATCTTGCGTGAAATCCAGAGCGCGCTGCGCGATCTGCGGTTTGGCGCGGTGGAGATCACTGTGCACAACGCCCAGGTCGTGCAGATCGAACGCAAAGAGAAATTCCGTTTGCAGCAGCCGGGCAACAAACCGGGCTGAGCTGAAGATCAAAAAATCGCAGCCTGCGGCAGCTCCTACAGGGGGCTGTGTGCAGGAGCTGTCGGAGGCTGCGATCTTTCGCCGGCAAACCCGATTCCAGATATTCATAAGAAAAAGCCATCACCCAGAATTCCAGGAGCTTTCACCATGTCGTCGATTCGCCGTTACGCTTTGGCCGCCCTGGCCAGCGCTGTGTTTGCCGGTTCCGCGGTTGCCAAGGATTACGAGCTGCTCAACGTGTCGTACGACCCGACCCGTGAGCTGTATCAGGACTACAACGCCGAATTCATCAAGTTCTGGCAGCAGGATCATGCTGGCGACACCGTGAAAATCCAGCAGTCCCACGGCGGTTCGGGCAAGCAGGGCCGCGCGGTGATCGACGGTCTGCGTGCCGATGTCGTGACCCTGGCGCTGGCCGGCGACATCGACGAAATCGCCAAGCTTGGCAAGACCCTGCCGGCCGACTGGCAGAAGCGTCTGCCGGACGCCAGCACACCGTACACCTCGACCATCGTGTTTCTGGTGCGCAAGGGCAACCCGAAAGGCATCAAGGACTGGGGCGACCTGGTCAAGAACGACGTCTCGGTGATCACCCCGAACCCGAAAACCTCCGGCGGTGCACGCTGGAACTTCCTCGCCGCGTGGGCCTACGGCCTGAAAGCCAACGGCGGTGACGAAGCCAAGGCCAAGGCCTACGTGCAGACCCTGTTCAAGCACGTTCCGGTACTGGACACCGGCGCCCGTGGCTCGACCATCACCTTCGTCAACAACGGTCAGGGTGACGTGTTGCTGGCCTGGGAAAACGAAGCGTTTCTGGCGCTGAAAGAGGACGGCGGCGCCGACAAGTTCGACATCGTCGTGCCGTCGCTGTCGATTCTTGCCGAGCCGCCGGTGGCCGTGGTCGACAAGAACGCCGAGAAGAAGGGCAACGAGCAGATCGCCGAAGCCTATCTCAAGCACCTGTACAGCCCGGCCGGTCAGGAGATCGCCGCGAAGAACTTCTACCGCCCGCGTGACAAGGACGTGGCGGCGAAGTACGCCCAGCAGTTCCCGAAACTGGAACTGGTGACCATCGACAAGGACTTCGGCGGCTGGAAATCCGCGCAGCCGAAATTCTTCAACGACGGTGGCGTGTTCGACCAGATCTATCAGGCGCAGTAATCTGACTTCAGCCACACACTAAGCCTGAAGCCAGGCGCGGAAAATGTGGGAGCGAGCTTGCTCGCGAAAGCGGAGTGTCAGACGACGTAGAGTTGGCTGATACTCCTTCTTCGCGAGCAAGCTCGCTCCCACATTGGTGCGTTCAGCGGAATGCTTTTTAACCAGGGACTTTTATGTCGCGTCGTATCTCCCCCGTCATACCCGGCTTCGGGCTGACGCTGGGTTACACCTTGGTGTACCTCAGCCTGATTGTGCTCATCCCGCTGGCGGCGATGTTCGTCCACGCCGCCCAACTCACCTGGGATCAGTTCTGGACGATCATTACCGCGCCGCGGGTGTTGGCTGCCTTGAAGCTGAGCTTCGGCACCGCCCTGTGCGCGGCGATCATCAACGGCATCATCGGTACGCTGCTGGCGTGGGTGCTGGTGCGCTACACCTTCCCGGGGCGCAAGGTGATCGACGCAATGATCGATCTGCCGTTCGCTCTGCCGACGGCTGTAGCCGGTATCGCCTTGACTGCGCTGTACACCCCGACCGGTCTGGTCGGGCAGTTCGCCGCCGACCTCGGTTTCAAGATCGCCTACACGCCGTTGGGCATCACCCTCGCGCTGACTTTCGTGACCCTGCCGTTCGTGGTGCGCACGGTGCAGCCGGTGCTGGCCGACATCCCGCGTGAAGTCGAAGAAGCCGCCGCCTGCCTTGGTGCGAAACCGTTGCAGGTGTTCCGCCATATCCTGCTGCCGGCGCTGTTGCCCGCCTGGCTGACGGGTTTCGCCCTGGCGTTTGCCCGTGGTGTCGGCGAGTACGGTTCGGTGATTTTCATTGCCGGCAACATGCCGATGAAAACCGAGATCCTGCCGTTGTTGATCATGGTCAAACTCGACCAATACGACTACACCGGCGCTACGGCCATCGGCGTGTTGATGCTGGTGGTTTCCTTTGTCCTGTTGCTGCTGATCAACTTGCTGCAGCGGCGCATCGAAACCCCATAAGGAGGCGCGAACCATGTCCCAATCGTCTATTGCGGCCGCGTCCTCGGCCAACGCTGCGCGCCGTGGCAGCGCCACTTCGCGCAGAATCCTGATCGGCCTCGGCTGGCTGATCTTTCTCCTGTTTCTGCTGCTGCCGCTGTTCATCGTGGTGTCGCAGGGTCTGAAGAACGGCCTCGGGGCATTCTTCACCGCGATTTTTGAACCGGACGCGCTGTCGGCGCTGAAACTGACGGTGATCGCGGTCCTGATTTCGGTGCCGCTGAACCTGGTGTTCGGCGTCAGTGCCGCGTGGTGCGTGAGCAAGTACTCGTTCCGTGGCAAGAGCATGCTGGTGACGCTGATCGACCTGCCGTTCTCGGTGTCGCCAGTGATCGCAGGTTTAGTCTACGTGTTGATGTTCGGCGCCCAGGGCCTGTTCGGGCCGTGGCTGCAGGATCACGACATTCAAATCGTCTTCGCCCTGCCGGGCATCGTGCTGGCGACGATCTTCGTCACCGTACCGTTCGTGGCCCGTGAGCTGATCCCGCTGATGCAGGAACAAGGCACTCAGGAAGAGGAAGCCGCGCGGTTGCTCGGCGCCAACGGCTGGCAGATGTTCTGGCACGTCACCGTCCCCAACATCAAATGGGGCCTGATCTATGGCGTGGTGCTGTGTACCGCGCGGGCCATGGGTGAGTTCGGTGCGGTGTCGGTGGTTTCCGGGCACATTCGCGGGGTGACCAACACCTTGCCGCTGCACGTCGAGATCCTCTACAACGAATACAACCACGTGGCCGCGTTCGCCGTGGCGAGCCTGTTGCTGATCCTGGCGCTCTTCATCCTGCTGCTCAAGCAGTGGAGCGAAAACCGTATCAACCGCCTGCGCGCCAGCGCCGCGGAGGAATAATTCATGTCGATCGAAGTGCGTAACGTCAGCAAGAATTTCAATGCGTTCAAGGCGCTGGACAACATCAGTCTGGACATCCAGAGCGGTGAACTGGTGGCGCTGCTCGGTCCGTCCGGTTGCGGCAAGACCACGCTGCTGCGGATCATCGCCGGGCTGGAAACCCCGGATCAGGGCAACATCGTCTTTCACGGTGAAGACGTCTCCGGCCATGATGTGCGTGATCGCAACGTCGGTTTTGTGTTCCAGCACTACGCACTGTTTCGCCACATGACGGTGTTTGACAACGTCGCGTTCGGCCTGCGCATGAAACCGAAAAACCAGCGCCCGAGCGAAAGCCAGATCGCGACCAAGGTTCACGAACTGCTGAACATGGTGCAACTGGACTGGCTGTCGGATCGCTACCCGGAGCAATTGTCCGGCGGCCAGCGTCAGCGCATCGCCCTGGCCCGGGCCTTGGCGGTGGAGCCGAAAGTGCTGTTGCTCGATGAGCCGTTCGGCGCCCTCGACGCCAAGGTGCGCAAAGAGCTGCGCCGCTGGCTCGCGCGCCTGCACGAAGACATCAACCTGACCTCGGTGTTCGTGACCCACGACCAGGAAGAAGCGATGGAAGTCGCCGACCGTATCGTGGTGATGAACAAGGGCGTGATCGAGCAGATCGGCTCACCGGGCGACGTCTACGAAAACCCGGCCAGCGATTTCGTCTATCACTTCCTCGGCGACTCGAACCGTCTGCTGCTCAGCGACGACAACCACGTGCTGTTCCGCCCGCACGAAGTGTCACTGTCCAGGCATGAGCTGGAAGATCACCACGCCGCTGAAGTGCGCGATATCCGCCCGTTGGGCGCGACCACGCGGGTGACTTTGAAGGTGGAAGGGCAGACGGATCTGATTGAGGCCGAAGTGGTGAAGGATCACGACAGCCTGATTGGTCTGGCCAAGGGTGAAACGCTGTTCTTCAAACCGAAGGTCTGGCAGAAAGTCGCCAGCCTTTAAGATCAAAAGATCGCAGCCTGCTCCTACAGGGGAAACGCATTCCAATGTCGGAGCTGCCGCAGGCTGCGATCTTTTAAAGCGGCCTAAGCCGCCGCTTTGCCATTCGGATTGACCCGCACGACCCCCGCCCGCGCCTCGATCTGCTCTTTCAACTCATGCCGCATCCCGAGCATGAAGGCCAGCTCCGCCACCACAAACAACGGCCCGACAATCAACCCGCTTACATCATCGACAAACGCCGGTTTGCGCCCTTCATAGTGGTGCCCGACAAACTGGATCACCCAGCCGATCACGAACATCGCCAGGCCGCTGCCGAGCCAGACCATGGTGCTCTGCTGCGCCAGCGCATGCCCGGCCCAGACCGACAGTCCCATCAGCACCGTCATCACAATGCCAAGCTTCACTTCCAGGCGCAGGTAAAACCACGCCGAGGCCAATGCCAGCAACACCGCCGGCGATAGCCACAAGCCGCCCAGTGACCACTCTGGTCGCGACAATAAAACGGCCACCGCCACCACGATCAGCGGAATGCCGATAAAGTGGCTGGCGATGTTGCGCGGGTCACGGTGGTACGCGGCGTATTGACTCAAATGATCGACGAGGCTTTTCATTGTTGTTCCTCCTGTAGGGTGAGTGCAGCATGCCCCGGGTTCGGCGTTCGCTCTGTCAGGCAGGCGACAATTGGGAGTGTTCATGGATAAGCGTTCAAAGCTGATGACCGGGCAATGGTTCAGTCATCTGCCGGTATCCTTTCAGGATAGTCTGCTGGCGGCGGCCCGTGAGCGGCGGCTGACGGCGGGGCAGCGCTTGTTCCAGCGCGGTGATGCGCCGTGCGGGTTGTACGCGGTGCTCGACGGCGCGATCCGTATCGGTGCGGTAAGCGAGCAGGGCAAGGAGGCGCTGCTGAGCCTGGTGGAAGCGCCGCACTGGTTCGGCGAAATCTGCCTGTTCGACGGCCAGCCGCGCACCCATGACGCCTACGCCGTCGGGCCGTGCACGTTGCTGAATATCCCGCAGCACACCCTGCTCAAACTGCTTGATGAACAGCCGCTGTACTGGCGACATCTGGCGCTGCTGATGAGCCAGAAATTGCGCCTGACCTTCATCAACCTCGAACAGCTCAGTTTGCTCCCGGCCCCGGCACGCCTGGCTCATCGTCTGCTGCTGATCGCCGAAGGCTACGGCGAACTCGACTCGCCACGCCGTGTGCTGCAGTTGCCGCAGGAACAGCTGGCGTCGATGCTGTCGCTGTCGCGGCAGACCGCCAACCAGATCCTCAAGGATCTGCAGGGGCAGGGGATTATCGGGCTGGGGTACGGTGAGATCGAAATCCTTGATGCCGCGCGATTGCGGGCGCTGACCACTCTCTGAAATTCACACCGATCCATTGTAGGAGTGAGCCTGCTCGCGATAACGGTGTATCAGGAAAACCAGAGGCGACTGACACACCATTATCGCGAGCAGGCTCACTCCTACAGAGGATTTGTGTGGTGGCTACGAACCACGATAGGTCGAGAAGCCATAAGGGCTGAGCAGCAACGGGATGTGGTAGTGCTGGTCAGTCTGCTTCACTTCAAAGATCACCGGAATCTCCGGGAAAAACGTCTCGCGTTTGTTCTTTTCGAAGTACTCGCCAGTCTTGAACACCACCCGGTATTCCCCCGCTTCGAAAGGCTGTTTGGCCGGAAACAGTTCGGCGATGCGCCCCTGTTCGTTGGTGGTGCCCTGAGCCAGTGGCTGCCAGTTCTGAGCGACGTGTTTTTCCAGGGTCACGTTGATTCCGGGGGACGGCAGGCCGTTTTCCAGATTGAGCACGTGCACGCTCAGCGGGTTGCTGGCGGCCAGCGCCAGGCTTGAACAGGCGCTCAGACCGATGGCGAAGCTCGCAACGAGGTAGTTGAGGGTCATGAACAGGCTCCGAAAGCGAAGGTCGCCACGTTAGCCGGCGCTCCTCGTCAGAACCTCGTCAGTCGGATTACAAGTTTGTAATGGGCAACCGGGCCGAAGGCGCCTAGCCTGTGTGCCTGATCAATCGAGGTGTGCCATGCGTTTGCTGGTCGTAGAAGATGAAGCCAAAACCGCGAACTTCCTGGCCAAAGGGCTCGGCGAATCGGGTTTCGCCGTGGACGTGGCACTCAATGGCCTCGACGGGCGCTATTTCATCGAACAGCAGGCGTACGACCTGATCATCCTCGATGTGATGCTGCCGGGCCTCAACGGCTGGCAACTGCTGCAACTGATCCGCCAGCGCGGCGCCACGCCGGTCCTGTTCCTGACCGCCAAGGATGCCATCGAAGACCGTGTGCGCGGCCTCGAACTGGGCGCCGACGATTACTTGCTCAAACCCTTCGCGTTCGCCGAATTGCTTGCGCGGGTGCGCACGCTGCTGCGGCGCGGGCCGATGCGCGAGGCCGAGTCCTACAGCATCGCCGACCTTGAGATTGATGTGCTACGGCGTCGGGTCAGTCGCGGCGGTCAGCGCATTGCCTTGACCAACAAGGAGTTTGCCCTGCTGCAACTGCTTGCCAGCCGTCATGGCGAAGTGTTGTCGCGCACGCTGATCGCCTCGCAGGTGTGGAACCTGAATTTCGACAGCGACACCAACATGGTCGAAGTGGCGGTGCGTCGCTTGCGGGCCAAGGTCGATGATCCGTACATGCCGAAACTGATCCACACCGTGCGCGGCGTCGGCTATCAGCTGGAAGCGCCCGACGATGCGCGCTAGGTCGATCACCTGGCGTCTGGCGCTGGCGTTCGCCGTGGTCTGCGCGTTGGTGCTCAGTGCGATTGGCGTGTTCCTCTACCGCTCGTTGGCGTCGGAGATCGCTTACCGCGATGATCTGGCGCTGCTCGGTCGCCTTGAACAGGTGCGCGCATTGCTCGCTGACAGCGATAGCCTCGATGCCTTGCAGGCGCGGCCACGGTTGTACCAGAACATGCTCGGTAACCTCGACAGCCTGCTGCTGGTGCGGCGCGCCGACGGATCAAGCGTCATCGGCATCAACCCTCGCCAGCGTGAATTGCCGGCGCTGAAGGCGATCCCCCGCGAGCATACGCCGCAGCGCCACGACGTGCTGACCTGGCAAGCGCCGGACGGTGCCGAGCTGGCGTTGCTGTCCGGTGAGGCTCAGGGCCCGAACGGTGAGCCGCTGACGGTGATCGCCGGCAAGGTGCTCAGTGAGCGTGAGCAGATGCTCGGCAGTTATCGCTTGCGCCTCTATCTGGCGGTCGGGCTCGGCGCGTTGCTCGCGTTCGCGCTGGGCCTGGTGCTGCTGCGCCGTGGTCTGCAACCGTTGCGACAATTGAGCGAAGCGGTGCGCGGGATCGACCTGCGCAGCCTCGATCAACGGTTGCCAGCGAGCGGTACGCCAGCAGAGTTGCTCGAACCGGTGCAGGCACTCAACGGCATGCTCGCGCGCCTGGACGATAGCGTGCAGCGGCTGTCGCAGTTTTCCGCCGACCTTGCGCACGAGATCCGCACGCCTCTGCACACCCTGCTGGCGAGCAACGGTCAGGCGCTGAATCACCCGCGCAGCACCGCTGAATATCAGGAGCTGCTGGCGTCGAACATGGAAGAATTCGAACGCCTCAAGCGCATGGCCGAGAACCTGATGTTCCTCGCCCGCGCCGAACAGGCGGAGCGGGCGCTCGACCGGCGCACGCTGGATCTGCACAGCGTTGGCAGCGAGCTCTGCGATTACTTTGAAGCCTTGGCGGATGACCGCGAGTTGCGCCTGGAAAACCAGTTGCACGGCGAACTGTTCGCCGATCAGCAACTGCTGCAGCGCGCCCTTGGCAACCTGTTGGCCAATGCAGTGCGGCATGCGGATGCAGGCACATTGATCAGCCTGCGGCGCCGGGATGAGCCCGGCGTGGGCTGGTTGCAGGTGCATAACCACGGCCCGGCCATTGCGCCGCAGCATTTGGGCAAATTGTTCGATCGCTTCTATCGCGTCGACCCTTCGCGGGCAGAGCCGGGGGATTCGGGTGGGCTGGGGTTGGCGATTGTGCAGTCGATCATGCAATTGCATGGCGGGCGGGTACGGGTGAGCAGTGATGCTGACGGCAGCGTTTTTGAGCTGGGTTTTGCGTTGAATTAAAGGGCGCTATCGCGAGCAGGCTCACTCCTACAATTGGAATGCGTTCCCCCTGTAGGAGTGAGCCTGCTCGCGATGGCGTCAGATCAGACAACCTGATTCTGGATCAGCGCAACTGATCGCGAAACTGCCCCGGCGTCATCCCGGTCCAGCGTTTGAACGCCCGGCTGAAGCTGCTGGTGTCGGCAAACCCCAGCAGATAACTGACCTCACTCAACGAACACTGCGGATCACGCAGGTGCAGCAGCGCGAGGTTTTCGCGGCTCTCGTTGAGCAGCGTGTCGAAGCGACAGCCTTCATCCGCCAGATGCCGTTGCAGGCTGCGCAGGCTCAGGTGCAACGCTTGGGCGATGCGTTCGGCGCTGGGTTCGCCTTCGGGCAGTTGCTCTTCGATGGCGTCGCGTACCTTGCGCTCCCAGGTCAGCGGTTTGAGCTGGGCCAGGGTGCGCTTGAGCACCGCTTCGTTGTGTTCGGCCAGTTCCGGGTTGGCGTCGTCGAGGTGGCTGTCGAAGTCGGCGAGAGCGAACTCCAGGCGATCTTCGGCGCAGGAGAAATGCACCGGGGCGCGGAACACCTTGTGCCACTGGTGCGCGTCGACCGGCTCCGGACGGCGCAGATACACCGCCAGCGGCGCGTAGTCGCGGCCCAGGCGATTGCGGCAGGTGCGCACATAGATCGCGGTGAACGCATCAATGGCTTCGAAGGCCGGCGCCGGATTGCCTGGCGGAGTCTTCAGACGGAACAGATAACGGTCGTCGCCCTGGCTCAGTTCCAGCTCCAGCGCATCGCTGACTACCGGGTGATAACGCACGATGCGCTCGAACACCTCACGCAGGCTGCCGCTGGCCACCAGCGCATAACCGAGCGCGTGAAACGTGGTCGGGCTGACGAAGCGCGACACCCGCAGACCGATCGCTGGATCGCCGCTGGCCTGCACCGCCAATTCCCACAGGCGCGTGGTGCCGGACAGTGGATAGCGCGCGTTCGGGTCGTCCATCAGCTGCGGATCGAGGCCAGCCTGTTCGCACAGGGCAATGCTGTCCAGACCCAGCGCATCGAGTTGTTTGCGCAAGGCACGGGTCCAACTGGCGAGGGAGGTCGGTTCCTTCATGCTGATTGGCGCTTCCGGTCAACAGGTTGGCGTGCTCGGCTAGCGTGTTCTGCAACCGCACAGGGCAGGATGCGAGCATCGATAACCAGAGGATGGAAGCATGGACCGTACTTCTGCAAGTCCCCAGCGACACAATGCTGCTCAGCGATCAGCGCATATTCGCGAAGTGGTGCTGGCCAAAGGCGTCGAACTGCGTGAGCGCTATCCGATTCTCCAGCATCAGGATGCGCTGGGCGCGGGAATCCTGGCGTTCGCGTTGGCCGGGATGATCGGCTCGGCGGCGCTGTACATCAGCGGTCACATGGCATGGTGGGTGTGCCTGCTGCTCAACGCTTTTTTCGCCTCGTTGACCCATGAGCTGGAGCACGACCTGATCCACAGCATGTATTTCCGCAAGCAGCGCGTGTCGCACAACTTGATGATGGGACTGGTGTGGCTGGCGCGGCCGAGCACGATCAACCCGTGGATCCGTCGGCATCTGCACCTCAACCATCACAAGGTCTCCGGCACCGAAACCGACATGGAAGAGCGCGCGATCACCAACGGCGAGCCGTGGGGCTTTGCGCGGCTGTTGATGGTTGGCGATAACGTGATGTCGGCGTTCATCCGTATGCTGCGGGCGAAAACCTGGGCGCACAAAGTCAGCATCATCAAACGTAGCCTGAAGGTCTACGCGCCGCTGGCGCTGGTGCATTGGGGGGCGTGGTACGTGTTTCTCGGCTTTCATGCGGCGAATGGCATCGCCTACCTCATGGGTTCGCCGATTGAATGGTCGGCGACCACGCTGTCGGTCATGCAGGTGATCGACATCGCGGCGGTGGTGATCATCGGCCCGAACGTGCTGCGCACGTTTTGCCTGCACTTCATCAGTTCGAACATGCATTACTACGGTGACGTCGAGCCCGGCAATGTGCTGCAGCAATGCCAGGTGCTGAATCCGTGGTGGTTGTGGCCGTTGCAGGCGTTCTGCTTCAACTTCGGCAGCAGCCACGGGATTCACCATTTCGTGGTGAAAGAGCCGTTCTACATTCGCCAGATGACCGTGCCGGTGGCGCACAAGGTGATGCGCGAGATGGGCGTGCGATTCAATGATTTCGGCACGTTTGGGCGGGCGAACCGGTTTGTTCGCAAGGATGAGGTGGTGCAGGAAGAGGTGCGTACTGCCCGGGCTTGATCTGTTGTTGCAAAGGACCTCATTGCGAGCAGGCTCACTCCTACAGGGGGACGCATTCCAACTGTGGGAGTGAGCCTGCTCGCGAAAGCGGTTTGTCAGGCAACCTCAATCCGGCTGAAACGGCGAAGCACTGAGAATCACCCCGGTCTCCTCCACATATTTCTGCCAGTGACCGATCAACGCGCTGAGCTTGTCAGGCCGACTCAA
Organism: Pseudomonas serboccidentalis; assembly: GCF_028830055.1. Lineage (NCBI taxonomy): Bacteria > Pseudomonadati > Pseudomonadota > Gammaproteobacteria > Pseudomonadales > Pseudomonadaceae > Pseudomonas > Pseudomonas serboccidentalis. The sequence goes on along the minus strand of NZ_CP101655.1, from coordinate 5,800,623 downwards.
CGCCAGATCATGAATCTCCCCCGGATCACTCGCCAGATCATAAAGCTGCCAGGTCGCCGGCCCCACCGGCCCGGGGATCCACACCGCTTTCCACGACCCTTGGCGAATCGCCCGCCGCCCGAACAACTCCCAACCAGTGACGGTGTGTTCGTCATGCACCTGCGCCGTCTCGCCAGACAAGAAGCCCAGCCATGATTTACCGCGCAGCGGCGCCACCGGTTTGCCGTGCCATTGCTTGCCCGGGTGGCGCACGCCGGCCAGATCGAGGATGGTCGGGGTGATGTCCATCACCGTGCCAAAACCATGGCTGATCTGCCCTTTGATCGGCAATTGCGAGTAGTGAAGCAGCGCCGGCACACGAATCCCGCCCTCGGTGGTAAAGGCCTTGAACAGCCGTGATGGCGCGGTCGCCACCTGCGCCCAGTTGGGCCCGTACCAGACGTAGGAATTGGCCCGGCCAATGTTGTCCAGGCTGTTGTCGTAGTGCTGGTTCAGATAGGTCATCAGCTCTGGGCCAAATTTCGGGAACGCTTCGAGCAGCGCACCCTCGGCACCGTTGTCGGACATGAACAGGATGAAGGTATTGTCGAGTTGCCCTTGCTGACGCAGGTAATCGACCACCCGGCCGATGTTCCAGTCCATGCGTTCAACCATCGCCGCATAGACCTCCATCGCCCGCGCGGAAATCTGCTTTTGTTCAGCGCTCAGCGCGTCCCACTGTGCGCTCAGCTGGATCAGCGGGTGCGGTTCGACGTCCACTTCGATCAGGCCCAGCGCCTTGAGTTTTTCCAGACGCTCCAGGCGCAATACTTCGGGACCGGCGTCGTAGCGCCCACGGTATTTTTCGACGATGTCAGCCGGCGCCTGCAACGGCCAGTGCGGTGCGGAGAAGGGCAGATAGGCGAAGAACGGCCGGCTCTGGTCGCGCTCCTTGAGGTACTGCAGCAGCTTGTCGCCGAAGGCGTCGGACGAGTAAAAATCCTTGGGCAATTCGTCGAGGAATGTGTCGTCTTCGATGTACAGCGCCGGGGTCGATTTCAGCAGGCCCGGGGTGTGTTCATCGTAGGTCGGCTCGAAACCGTAGTGGTTGGCTGCCCCCGGCAGCAACGAGAACGAACGCTCGAAACCACGGGCCTGCGGCGCCTGTTCGGCCTTCAGACCCAGGTGCCATTTGCCGCTCATCAACGTCTGGTAACCGGCCTCGCGCAGCAGTTCGGGCAGGGCGACCACGCGATCATTCAAGTAGCCCTCGTAACCCGGTTTGCCGATCAGCTCCGGGGTCAGGGTTTCTGCCATGGTGCCGATGCCGGCGATGTGGTGATCGGTGCCGGTCAACAACATCGAACGGGTGGGCGAACAGGTCGGCGCGGTGTGGAAATCAGTCAGGCGCAAGCCGTTATTGGCCAGTGCATCAAGGTTCGGCGTGGCGATTTCACCACCAAAGGCGCCGAGGTCGGAGAAGCCGAGATCGTCGGCCAGAATCACCAGAAAGTTGGGACGTTGCGGCATCGATACAGCTCCTCTCAGCAGGCAATGAACGACAACGGCAGATCGCGGATCTGCACCGGCACGCTCGGTTGGTAATGGTCGTCACTGGTCAACTCGTGCAGCAGCTCTTCACGCAACTGATGGAAGTCGAAACTGCTGCGCTGGCGCGGATGCGGCAGCGCAATGTCGACCACCTGCTTGATTCGTCCCGGACGCGGCTCCATCACCACCACGCGGTCGGCCAGAAAGATCGCTTCCTCGACGTCGTGGGTGACCAGAATCGTGGTGATTTTCGCCCGGTCACGAATCGCCAGCAGCTCGTCCTGCATTTGTTGACGGGTCAGTGCGTCGAGCGCGCCGAAGGGTTCGTCGAGCAGCAGAATGCGCGGACTGGCGACGAGGCCGCGAGCAATCGCCACGCGCTGCGCCATGCCGCCCGAGAGCTGGTGTGGATAGGCGCGGGTGAAGTCGCGCAGGCCGACCAGTTCGATGAAATCGTTGATGCGTTGCTGCTTTTCGGCGGCGCTCAGTGGCTCGTTGACCAGGCCCAGGCCGATGTTGTCGGCCACCGTCAGCCACGGAAACAAACGGTGCTCCTGAAACACGATGCCGCGCTCGCCGCCGATGCCGCTGACGGCTTTGCCGTCCACCGTAATCTGCCCGCGAAAATGCGTGTCGAGGCCCACCAGCAAGCGCAGCAAGGTGGATTTGCCACAGCCGCTGGAGCCGACGATGGCGACGAATTCGCCCTCGGCGATGTCCAGGTTGAATTCGCGAATCGCCTCCAGTTCGAAACCGTCGACGTCGAAGGATTTGCCTACGTGGGTGAAGCTGACAATCGGTGCGTTCATGCGTGTCTCCAGCGAGTGGCGCGAATTTCCAGGCGTTGGCCGATGAGGTTGAGCAGGGCGCCGGTGAGGCCGACCAACAGCATCCCGGCCATGATCAGGTCCATGCGCAGCAGCTGTTGCGCGCCGATCATCTGGCTGCCGATGCCGCCGTTGGACGGCATGAAGTATTCGGCGCCGATGGTGCCGAGCCAGGCGTAGATCAGGCTTAGGCGCAGCCCGGCAAAAATCCCCGGTGCCGCACCCGGCAGCACCAGGCGACGCAGGCGTTGGCCGAGGCTCAGGCGCAGCACTTGCGCGGCTTCATTGAGTTGTGGCGAGAGGTTGGCGACGCTGCGTTGGGTGGCGATGAACAGTGGGAAGAACGCGGCGAGGGCGACGAATACCCACTTCGACAATTCACCCAATCCGAACCACGCGGTGAGCAGCGGCACCCAGGCAAAAATCGCAATCTGCCGCAGTGCTGCGAGGGTCGGGCCGAGCAGCCGTTCGCTGGTGCGCGACAGGCCCAGCAGCAGGCCGAGGGCGAAACCGAGTCCGCCACCGAGCAACAAACCGCCCACAGTGCGGCCGAGGCTCAAGGCCATGCCGCTGATCAGCGTGCCGTCGAGCAGACCGTTCGTGGTCGTTTCCAGCACCGCCAGCGGGCTGACCAGGATGTTCGCGTCGATCCACTGCTGATCGCTCGCCACTTGCCAGACGCCGAGCAGGGCCAGCGGCAACAGCCATGGTTGCAGACGTTGCCAGCCTTCATAACGCAGGCCACGGCGGATTTCTGCGGTGGCCGGGTGCGGCCAGTGCACCAGTTTGCGGTCGAGCAAGCCGATGCCGCGATCCATCGCCACGCCGAGCAGGCCGATGACCACGATGCACACAAACACGATGTCGAGCATGAACAGCTGTCGCGCCCAGACCATCAGGTAACCGATGCCTTCGCTGGACGCCAGCAACTCCACCGCCAGCAACGAAGTCCAGCCTGCGGCCAGGGCCAGGCGCACGCCGGCCATGAACGCCGGAAGCGCGGCGGGCAGCACCAGGCGGCGGATCAGCAAGTAGGGCGGCAGGCGCAATACGGCGGCGGCCTCGCGCAGTTTCGGTTGCGCATCACGGACGCCGACCAGCGTGTGCAGGGTCACCGGGACCACGATGGCCTTGATCAGCACCACCAGTTTCAGCACTTCGCCGATGCCGAAAAACACCATGAACAGCGGAATCCACGCCAGTGTCGGCACTTGTGCGAGACCGGCGAACGTTGGAAAGATCAGCCGTTCGAGCCGTCGGCTGAAACCCAGCGTGGCACCCAGAACTGCGCCAGCGGATATTCCTGCCAGCAAACCCCAGAGCAGGCGTTGCAGGCTGATCCACAGGTGACTCCACAACTCACCCTGGGACAACTCGACAGCGCTGTTCCACACCAGCGATGGCGCCGGCAGGATCTGTTCGCTCATCCATTGATTGCGCGCAGCCAGCCACCACAGGGCAAACAGGCTGATCGGCAACAGCCAGGGCAACAGGCGTCGGTTCAGGCTTGGCCACGCCCGTCGACTTTTGAGTGGCGGCGCGGGCAGCGGCAGGCTGAGCGGGGAATGACGGGCCATGAGTGACCTCCGTTGTCGGGTTGGATCGGGATCAAGATCAAAAGATCGCAGCCTTCGGCAGCTCCTACAGGGGGATGCGTCCGTGAATTCACTCGATAGGAGCGGCCGAAGGCTGCGATCTTTAGCGGCATTAGCTAAAAACAATAAGTTATAAGCGCTGTGCTAAAAATTAGATTTGGAGATAAGCAGCGCCATTTAAGGCCTCCAGCCCGACGCGCATCCAATGCATTCGAAGAATATTTTCGATGCTGTTAATGCATATGCCGCTGCAAGCCGCGCCGTTGCTTGTTTAGCGTTAAAAGCTATAAAAATGTGCATTTATAGTATTTAAGTGAAGGTCACGCTTCGGCCTACTTTCGGCTCCTCAACGCCTGTCGTGATCAAGGAGCCGTACCCATGAACTTTCCCTTCAAACGTGTCTTCAGCCTGTTGACCATCCCGGCGCTGGCGGGGCTGCTGGCCTTTACCGCGCACGCTGACGAACTCAAGGAAATCAGGATCGCTGTGCCAGACCTGAGCGCTGGCACCCAGCACAGCGGTGGCGGTGTGGTGGACGTGCTGCGGGATCGGCAGATCTTCGAAAAGGCCTTCGCTGATCAGGGCATCAAGATTCAATGGAGCTTCTTCAAAGGCGCCGGGCCGGTGATCAATGAAGCGTTTGCCAACGGTCAGGTCGATCTGGCGTATCTGGGCGATCTGGCGGCGATCATCGGCAAGTCCAATGGCCTCGACACGCGTTTGCTCAGCGCCAGTGCGCGCGGGGTGAAGCAGTATCTGGGCGTGGTGCCGGGCTCGGGGATCAAGACCTTGCAGGACCTCAAGGGCAAGCGCGTGGCGATCTTCCGTGGCACCGCCACGCAGTTGTCGTTTGACGCGGCGCTGGCCAGTCAGGGTTTGAGCGAGAAGGATCTGAAAGTGATCAACCTCGACTTCAGTGGGGCGGTCGCGGCACTGGCGGCCAAACAGATCGACGCGTCGTGGGGCAGTTCAGGGCTGACGGCGCTGAAAGCCAAGGGGCTGGCGGAATTGCCGCTGAACACCAAGGACCTGGGCGGTGCCGGCAGCGTGCAATCGGTGCTGGTGGGCGCCGGCAAGTTTGTCGACGGGCATCCGGAGGTCGTGGCGAAACTGCTCAAGGCGCAGCAGCAGGCGGTGGAGTGGTTGACCCAGGACAGCAACAAGGACGCTTACGTGCAACTGGTGTCGGGGCTGGCGAGTTATCCACCGGTGATCCTGTCGCAGGACCTGCAGGATCAGAAACTCAGCGAAGTGTTCCCGTCGACGCTGGACCCGGTGTTCCTCGGCAAATTGCAGGACTCGGTGGACCTGGCGGCGCAGCAGAAGCTGATTCGCAAGCCGTTCAAGGTCAGCGATTGGGTGGCGCCTGAGCTGGCGGCGGCCAAGCTTTAAAAGCAAAAGATCGCAGCTTTCGGCTGCGCCTGCATAGATTGATGTAGGCGCTGCCGAAGGCTGCGATCTTTTGATCTTCAAACGACCATGCTGACTTCCTGTTTATCCACCGCCACCAACGTCTCGATCATCGCCCGCGCCGCCGGCGACAGCCTGAATCCGGTACGACTGACAATCCCGCAGCGCGCGTTCATGCTCTCCAGATTCTGCGGCAGGTTGCGCCAGTGCAGCAGCGCCAGCGAACCCTGGGCAATGTCCTCGACGAACGCCTCTTCCGTGCCCACGCCAATCGCATTCGATTGCAGCACGACCTTCACCAGCGCCGGGAAATGCTCGGTCTCGATGGTCGGCGAAAAATCGATCCGGCCACTGAGGTTCGCCAGCAGTTTGCGGATCCCCGGCGGGATCAGTGTGGTCGCCAGCGGGTAGTCGAACATGTCGTTGGTCGAGAGGCTTTCCTTGGCCAGCAACGGGTGCCCCGGGCGGCAGAAAAACACCCCGCGCTTGGGCGTCAGCGCCTGGGTCTGAAAGTTCGGATCGGCCTCGAAATGGCGAATGTCAGCGATGAAGAATTCGATCTCTTCGCGGCTCAGCGCACGGCTGAGTTTTTCCCAGTTATCCACCTGAAAACAGGTGCGCACTTTCGGGTGCGCGTTGATGAATTGCGCCACCGCATCCGGCACCAGTTTCACCGCTGGCGCCGGGCCGCAACCGAAGTGCAGTTCACCGGCATCGAGCTTGGTCATCTGCGTCACCTCGGCACTGAGCAGCGCCGCGCCCTGGACCAGGGTCAGGGCGTGTTGCAGCACCACCTGGCCCTCGGGCGTGGGGCGCAGATCCTTGTTGCCACGATCCACCAGCACGCAGCCGAACTCTTGCTCCAGCCCTTGAATGCTGCGGCTGAATGCCGGCTGGGTGATGCCCATCGCGTCCGCCGCGCGGACAAAACTGCGGTGTTCGTTGAGGGCGATGAAGTAACGCAACTGGCGAAGATCCATATGCTTTTCCGGCATCCTAAAAATAGCTCGAAGGCATTTGCGACGAGGGTTGCTTGAGGTTTTAAATGCAAGCTCTTATTCCGTCAACGAAGCATGTGAATATCTATTAGATGTAAATGGAATATAGATAGAGCGATGTTTCGCTGCCGTCCAACCGCAAGCAGTCGATGAGGGTCTACCCATGAGCAATGCCGCACTCGCTGTAAAACCCGCTGTCCACGTGCTGGAAATCCATCCGGTGGCCGGTCGTATCGGCGCCGAGATTCGTGGTGTGCACCTGTCCGGTGAACTGGACGCCGCCACGGTCGAAGCCATCCAGCAGGCGCTGATCCAGTACAAGGTCGTATTCTTCCGCGAGCAGACTCAACTCGACGATCAGCGTCAGGAAGCCTTCGCGCATCTGCTCGGTGAACCCGTGGCGCATCCGACCGTGCCGGTGCGTGAGGGCACACGTTATCTGCTGGAACTGGACGGTGCCGAGGGCCAGCGCGCCAACTCCTGGCACACCGACGTGACCTTCGTCGACGCCTACCCGAAAGCCTCGATCCTGCGCTCGGTGGTGGCCCCGGCCTTCGGTGGTGACACCCTGTGGGCCAACACCGCGACCGCGTACAACGAACTGCCGACGGAGCTGCGCGAGTTGGCGGACAAACTGGTCGCCGTGCACAGCAATGAATACGACTACGCCGGGGCCAAGCCGGACGTCTCGGCGGAAAAGCTCGAGCGCTATCGCAAGGTCTTCACCTCGACGGTCTACGAGACCGAGCACCCGGTGGTGCGCGTGCATCCGATCAGTGGCGAGAAGAGCTTGCTGCTGGGGCATTTCGTCAAGCGCATCAAGGGCTATTCGCAGGCTGATTCGGCACACCTGTTCGGCCTGTTGCAGAGCCATGTGATTCGTCAGGAAAATACTGTGCGCTGGCGCTGGAAGGCGGGTGACGTGGCGATCTGGGATAACCGTTCGACCCAGCACTATGCGATTGATGATTACGGCACTCAGGACCGCATCGTGCGCCGGGTGACGCTCAAGGGGGAGGTGCCGGTGGGGGCTTCGGGGCAACGTAGTCAGACGATTAAAGGTGCCGAGCTCGTCGGCGTCTGATCGGGCCTCTTCGCGAGCAGGCTCGCTCACAGGGGAATGCATTCCAAATGTGGGAGCGAGCCCGCTCGCGAAGCCTTTTTCTTCACCAGACGCCGATTTGAACGACCTTCTCGGTCTCCGGCTCTCCATATCGAAACCGCTGCCCGCGCACATCAATCTCCTGATGACTGATCGTGGTCCGCCGCTTCAACCCGCGCAGCCATTCAAACAAATACCCCGCGTGTTCCTCGCGCACTGCCGCGTACGCCGGATCTTCACCCAAATCGCGCAGTTCCTGCGGATCATTCAACAAGTCAAACAACTGCGGCCGGAAGCCGTCGTACGCCAGGTATTTCCAGCGCTCGCTGCGCACCATGGTCATGCGGCAACGGTCGATCGGCTGCCCAAGTCGCTCGCGTGCCGGGGCCTGGAAGGCGTAGTCGTATTCGCTGATTGCATAGTGGCGCCAGTCAGGATTTTCACCGTGCAACAGCGGGATCAGCGAGCGTCCCTCCAGCCGATGCTCGGCCCCCGGCAAGCCCAGTGCCTGCAGAAACGTCGGCAATGCGTCGATGGTTTCTGTCAGGCGCTCATCCACCGTGCCACGGGTGATGTCCGCCGCCGCGCGCGGGTCGCGCACGATCAGTGGCACGCCCACCGCTTGCTCCAGCAAAAACTCCTTCTCGCCCAGCCAGTGATCGCCGAGAAAGTCGCCGTGATCGCTGGTGAACACGATCAACGTGTCCTCCCAACGACCGTTGCTCTGCAGAAAATCGAACAGCCGCCCGAGCTGATCATCCACTTGCTTGATCAGGCCCATGTAGGTGGGGATTACATTCAATCGTACTGAATCACGGGAGAAGTTGAGGCTTTCCTCGTGCTGGCGAAACGCCGTGTATACGGGGTGTTTACTGGCTTCGGAGGGCGTCGCGCGGACCGGTTCGAGAATCGATTTCGTACTGTACAGGGTGTGGTATGGCGCCGGTACGATGTAGGGCCAGTGCGGTTTGATGTAGGACAGGTGCAAACACCAGGATTTGTCACCTTGCTCACCGATGAAGTCGATGGCTCGATTTGTAGTGTAGACAGTCTCTGAAAATTGCTCGGGAATTCGTGCTGGCAAATGCGCATGACGCATCTGCCAGCCGCTGAGGATTTCCCCGTTCTCGCCTTCGGCGGCGTTAGCCCAGTCGTGCCAGGGGTTGCGGCCGTCGAAACCCTGCTCGCGCAGGTAATGGGTGTAGGGCGCGGATTCGCGTTTGTCGTCGAACAGCGGGTCGTCGGGAAAGATCCCGTCGTGGCGAAAGTACGGTTCGAAGCCGACCTCGTTGAGCACCTCGGCTTGCGCGCTGTCCGGGTTGATCGCCAGGCGCTGCAGGGCATCGACATTGGCCGTGGCGTGGGTCTTGCCGACCAGCGCGGTGCGGATGCGGTGGGGGCGCAGATAGTCGCCGATGGTCAGTTCTTCCAGCGGCAGCGGCACGGCGTTCCACGCCACTTGATGGCTGCTGACGTAACGCCCGGTGTAGGCCGACATGCGCGACGGCCCGCAGATCGTGCCCTGGGTGTAGGCGCGGCTGAAGCGCACGCCGGCGGCGGCCAGGCGATCGATGTTCGGCGTGTGCAGATGCGGGTGGCCGTAGCAGGACAGGTAATCGCGACGCAGCTGATCGCACATGATGTACAGCACGTTGCGCACGGGTTTTGGCGGCTTGGACATGGGGTTCACCGGTCAGAGAGACAGGTGAGGGTTTTCGCTTTCGGCGGGGGTGTTCGGCAAGTGCATTTGGGGAATGGGTTTTATGCAGTGGATGCATCGGCGCCTGGGCTGACGCTATCGCGAGCAGGCGCACTCCTACAATTGGAATGCGATCCATGGTAGGAGTGAGCCTGCTCGCGATAGCGGTTGATCAGACCGCAAAATTCTCCAGCGAACACATCTCTTCCTTCACCACATCAATCGCCTTGATCTGCTCAATCATCGCTTCCGCCAACGGCGACAACCGATACCCTGCGCGGCTGACAATCCCGTAGCGGGTGTACAGCTCCTCCAGATCATCGGCCAGGCCCTCGATCTTCAAACACACCAGCTCACCCTTGGCCTGATGCAGCGCATCGGAGTACGCTCCAACAATCCCGATCGCCTCCGAACGCAGTACCACACTGAGCAGGCTCGAGCTGTTTTCGCATTCCACATTGGGTGTGAAATCCGGGCGGCCGCTGAGGTCGACGATCACCTTGCGCAGGTTCGGCGGACGGATGCTCACCGCCAGTGGATAACTCATCAGTTGCTCGGCGGTGACCCGTTCAACAGTGGCCAGCGGATGCCCGGCACGACAACAGAAATGCCATTTGCGCGGACGCAATCGATGGGTGAGGTAATCCGGATCGGCCTCGAAGTGTCGAGTGTCGGCGACGAAGAATTCGAACTCTTCACTGAGCAGGCGTTTGCTCAGGCTCTGCCAGTCATCGACCTGAAACTGCACCCGCGCCTTCGGGTAACGCCCGATGAATGCGCCGATCGCTCGCGGGATCAATCCGGCTGCCGGCGCCGGCCCACAGCCGAAACGCAGCTCGCCGGCCTCCAGGCCATTGAACTGGCTGATCTCGTTGGCCATTTGCTGCGCGCCACTGACCAGCCGTCGCGCATGTTCGAGCAGCACCTGGCCTTGTTTGGTCGGCGGCAGGTCCTTGCGGCCGCGATCGACCAACTGACAGCCGACGCTGTGTTCCAGCGCCTGAATGCTGCGGCTGAACGCCGACTGCGACAGGTTCACCACCTGCGCGCCAGCGACGAAGCTGCGTTGTTCGGCGAGGGCGATGAAGTGTCGTAACTGGCGCAAGTCGATATGCATTTTTCACATAAAAAATATCCGGGAAATGCATTGGATATGCATTAGGTCGACTCCTTATAAAGGCAATCTCTTATGCAGTAAATATTTGTAAATCCATAAATAAATAACTTAAAAGAATATGCAGCGCTGAAGATGTCTGTGTGTTTTTTGACCAGGAGCCGCGCCATGAGTCCGTTGAACCTTGCGTCACCCTTAACGCCACGACGGCTCAAACGCCTGCTTCTGGCCCTGTTGCTGGCAGGGAGCGCCAGTTGGACGCACAGCTACGCCGCCGACGCTGAAAACCCGCCGCCGGTGTCTGCGGGCAAACCGACGGCCAACAGTTCGCAACTGGAAACCGTGACCGTCACCACCCGCCGTCGCGAAGAAAGTTCGCAAGACGTGCCGACGCCGATGAGCGTGGTCAGCGGCCAGACCCTGGAGACGCAGCGGGTCTACCGGATTCAGGATCTGCAGCAACTGGTGCCCAGCGTCAACGTCGCCTACATGCACGCGCGCCAGTCCAGCGTGTCGATTCGCGGCCTGGGCAACAACCCGGCCAGCGACGGCCTGGAAGGCAGCGTCGGTCTGTACATCGACAACGTGTACCTGGGCCGTCCGGGGATGGCAGTGTTCGACCTGATGGACATCGAACAGCTTGAAGTCCTGCGCGGGCCGCAGGGCACGCTGTTCGGCAAGAACACCACCGCCGGGGTGATCAACATCAGCACGCGCGCGCCGACCTTCACGCCGGAACGCAGCATCGAAACCTCGGTCGGCGAGGACGGTTATTTCCAGACCAAGGGCACCATTTCCGGGCCGCTCAACGATCAACTGGCCGGACGCTTTTCGGCCTATCGCACTCGCAGCGACGGCGACATCAAGAACGAATACAACGGCCATGACCTGAATGGCGGATCGCGCGATGGCTTCCGTGCGCAGTTGCTGTTCAAGCCCAACGAAGATTTCAATCTGCGCTGGATCGGCGACTACAACGAAGAGGACTCCAGCGCCGGCACGCGCGTGCTGTACAACACCGGGCCGACTATCAACGGCGTCAACCTCTATCAATCGCGAGCCAATGCCGCTGGCGCGACACTGGTCAACGGGTCGCACCGCAAGGTCAATCTGGACAACGACCAGCACGTCACCGTGCATCAGGGCGGCACGTCGGTGGAGGCCAACTGGACGTTGCCGAGCGATTTCACCCTGACCTCGATCAGCTCCTACCGCTTCTGGAATTTCACCCCGGCCAACGATGATGGCCTCAACGTGGCGGCGACCTATAACGCCGGCGTCTCGGTGGAAGACAAACAGTACTCGCAGGAATTCCGTCTGGCTTCGCCCAAGGGCGAGTTCTTCGATTATGTGGTGGGCGCGTACTACTTCGGCTCGGATCTGGACAACAAATCCTTCGCCTATTACGGCCCGCAGGCCGACATCTGGAATGGCACGCCGCGCGGTGCCCTGGCCAATGTCGGCAGCGTCGGCAATGGCCATATCAAGACCGACAGTTTCGCGCTGTTCGCCCAAGGCACCTGGCACCTGACCGAGCGTCTGGATTTCACTGCCGGAGTGCGCGGCACCTATGAAGAGAAAAACGCCTGGGTCACCCGCGATGCGCCAGTCGGTGGCGCTGCGGTGACCGGCGCAGCGGCCACCGCTCGACGCGGACGTACCGGTGCCTACGACTCCGGCGATCTCAATCAGTACAGCTCCAGCCCGTCCGGGTTGCTCAACCTCAGCTATCGCATCACCGATGATCTGCTCGGCTACGCCACCCTGTCCCACGGCGAAAAATCCGGTGGGGTGAACCTCGCGGTGGGGTCTGCGCCCACCGCTGGCGCCGACTCGCTGCTGATCGGCACCGAGCGCGCCAACAACGCCGAACTCGGCTTCAAAAGCACCCTGTGGGATCGCCGTCTGCAGCTCAACGCCAACGTGTTCTGGACCCAGGTCAACGCCTACCAGACCAACGCCTACGACGACGTCAATCGCGTGCAGTACCTGACCAATGCCGGCTCCGTGCGCTCACGCGGCGTCGAGTTTGAAAGCACGGTGATCCCGCTGCGTGGCCTGACCCTGAATTTCAACGGCTCGTACAACGACGTCAGCTACCTCTCGTACAAAGATGCGCCGTGCCCGCCGGAAGTCAGCCAGGCACCGGGCGCGCCGGCCTCTTGCGACCTCAGCGGTCATCAGGTGGTCGGCGCTTCGAAATGGATCGGCAACGCCAACGGCGAATACAAATGGAATCTGGCCAACGGCTTCGAACCCTACGTCACCGCCAGCTATGCGTTCCGTTCCAAAGCCGTGGGCACGGTCGAGGATTCCGACTACGGGCAGATCCCGAGCTACGCCGTGGTCAACGTCTCCACCGGCCTGCGCGGCGACTTCAACCAGGGGCAGTGGGACGTCTCGCTGTGGCTGAAAAACGCCTTCGACAAAACCTACTACACGACCCTGTGGACCGGCGGCAACGGCGGCTACGAAGGCCTGCTCGGCACCCCGCGCACCCTCGGTGTGACCGGTCGCTACGACTTCTGATTGGATCGTTCAAGGCGCTGCATCATGTTGCCCGCCATTGGCGTGCAGCAGACCAACGTGAGTCATTAGTAGAAATGGAATTAATGCTCGACGGATTGGCAATAACTTATGAGTAACCAGAACAGTGGTTATTGCAATTTCGTTAGTTTGTGGCGTGGACAATATTTGAATGTCGAACCATCCTGACTGTCGTGAGTTTCCAGGAGGAAACTTGCTCTCATCGGAAGACACTTATCCAACGATAAAGGAATCTCGTTATGTCGAGCATTAATGGCAATTATGTAAACGCTAACGCTGGCGCCAAACTGACAATTACCGATGGCAACGATTCCAACGGCACTTTCAGCGGCAAGTTCAGCCAGAACGGCGTGAACTACGACATCGCTTATGGGCATTACCATTTCCAGAACAGCACCGGCCAGCCTACGATCATCACGTTCACGGCCCTCAATGACGGCACGGGTTATCAGTCCTGGACATTGTTCTCGCCGGACCACAACTATTCGAAAGTTCGTGCGGTTGGCTCACGCAATAACTTTGATGGCGATGTTGTAGGGCTGGCCGGGGAATTCGTAAAACAATAAGCACTGTAAATAAGAGCCGCCATACCCTCATCGGGTATGGCGGCTTTTTTATAGGCGGCGCATGTGTCTGATATTTCCCTTCGGCAACATTCAGTTGCCGTCGATCAAGATACACGTTTGTGCTTTACAGCCCTTTGCCTGACTGAGCGTGACAAACTTGAATCCCGCCTCGGGCGTCGAAGTTGAGACGGTCAACGCCGATGATTTGTAGTCTTTGGCCTGAAAGTGTTCATCCGGCAAAACCACACCGCGCCACTTTCCCTGAAACACATAAATCGGAAAACCGGTTTTATTGGTGATTTCCAACTCAACCGGGGCCGTGTCCCTGGCAGTGGCGAGCGATAGCGGCGCCAGTAATAGCGCCATGTAGATCAATGTCCATTTGCTTGATTGCATGCTTACTCTTCCTGAGTCGATTGATAACGCGATAGCGATCTAATGCGCTCGTGACAACTCATGCAATGTGATTGTTGTAAGTGGGCATGTAGACGAACCCATACCTTGTACGAATATTTCTGATGCTTGAAAAGCATCGGATTTCGTCCGTTCGGCTACAGCCCTTGATTGGCATGGGGCTGCGAAAAATGATCAGTTCTCATATTTCCGAATGGTCTATGTATAACCTGAAAAATTACTTTCGGAGATAAGCGTCAGACCCAATGATTAACCCATCGATCTGTCGTGGGGGATTCAACAAACGGCGGATCGGCAGTTTTTGTAGAGAACGCAAAAAGACCGCAGGGAGTGAATCAATGGGCAATGTCCAGACCGCCGCCAGCGCACAGGAATTGCTGTGGCGTCAGACGCCGAGCGGCGAATTGGTCGATCTTGGCCGACCTCATCGCGTGCCGTTGGGCCAGTTGCGTTTGCAGCGCGCGCCCAAGGGCATTCTGAGCCGACGCGAAGCGATCCTGCTGGGTGTGCTGGCGCTGGTGGTGCACGGTGCGGTGATCTACTGGATCAATCAGCATCCGACACCGGCGTTGCCGATCGTGCCGCCGGAAATTCCGCCGATGACCATCGAGTTTTCGCGGCCGGCGCCGCCAGCACCGCCAGTGGTCGAACCGCCGCCACCGGCGCCGGTGATCGAGCCGCCACCGCCGGTTGAAGACGAACTGGCGGTGAAGCCGCCACCGCCCAAGCCGATCCCCAAACCCAAGCCGAAACCGGTGGCCAAACCGGTTCCGAAACCGGCGGCAAAAGCCGTTGAGCAACCACCCGCGCCGCCGCAACCGGCAGCCCCGGTCGCTGCGCCAGCGCCACCTGCACCACCGGCCCCAGCGCCGGTGACACCGGCCTCGGCCAACGCCGCGTATTTGAAGAACCCGGCGCCGGAATACCCGTCGCTGGCCCAGCGTCGCGGTTGGGAGGGCACGGTGATGCTAAGGGTGCACGTGTTGGCCAATGGCAAACCGGGCGAGATCCAGATCCAGAAAAGCAGTGGCCGGCAACAGCTCGACGATGCAGCGCTGAACGCGGTCAAGCAGTGGAGCTTCGTCCCGGCCAAGCAGGGTGATGTTGCCCAGGATGGCTGGGTCAGCGTGCCCATCGATTTCAAGATTCATTAAACCGAAACCTATTTCGCGCTAAACGTTTACACGAGGGAACACATCATGACGTTACTGGCATCTCCACTGGAATCCATCGAAAGCGCGGTGATCTGGCTGCTGGTGGTTTTTTCCGTCGCCACTTGGGGGCTGGCCCTGCTCAAGGCTGTGCAGTTCGGGCGTCTGAAGGCGCAGGATCGCAAGTTTCATAAGCGCTTCTGGGCGGCGTCGAGTCTGGATTCCGCCGCCGAGTTGAGCGAAACCCAACCCGGGGCTGCAGCCAGGGTGGCGCAGGCCGGTTACGCGGCGATTCAGGTGGGCGAGGCGCCACAGGCCAATGACCTGAGCCAGGCGATCAACCATCAGGATCGACTGGAGCGCGCCTTGCGTCAGCAGATCGTGCGCGAACGCCGTTCGCTGGAAACCGGTCTGGCGGTGGTCGCGAGTATTGGCAGTACTTCGCCGTTCATTGGCCTGTTCGGCACGGTGTGGGGAATCATGGAGGCGTTGAAAGGCATCAGCGCGGCCGGCTCGGCGAGCCTGGAAACCGTGGCCGGACCGATCGGTGCAGCACTGGTCGCCACCGGTGTGGGGATCGCCGTCGCGGTGCCGGCGGTGCTGGTTTACAACTACTTTTTGCGGCGTCTGAAACTGACCGCCGCGGATCTGGATGACTTCGCTCATGACTTCTACAGCCTGGCGCAGAAGAGCTCGTTCCGCGTGCTGATCCACCCGACCGCGAACAAGGTAGCAGCGCCGGGCAACGCGACAAAAGTGAAGGAGGCGTCCTGATATGGCCTTCTCCACGCAAGACAGCGACGAGGTGCTGAGCGAGATCAACGTGACGCCGCTGGTGGACGTGATGCTGGTGCTGCTGGTGGTGTTTATCGTCACCGCGCCGCTGCTGACCAACGCGATTCCGATCAACCTGCCGAAGACCGAAGCCGTGGCGCCGGTCGAGCAGAAAGACCCGCTGGTGGTGAGCATCGACGGCGCCGGCAAACTGTTTATCAACAAGGATGAGATTCAGCCGGACCTGCTGGAATTCAACCTCAAGTCGGCGAAAGCCAAGGACCCGGAAGTGCGCGTGCAACTGCAGGCCGACGACGGGGTGAACTACGGCGAAGTGGCGCGAGCCATGGCTTCGATCGAGCGGGCGGGGATTACCAAATTGTCGGTGATCACGGCGCGGTAACAGGATTTTCGTTTTTCCGGGGCCGTCTCCTTGGCAGGGTGCGGCCCTTTTTTATCCCGAACGGCCCTGCTCTGTAGGAGCTGCCGAAGGCTGCGATCTTTTGATCTTAAAAAACAGGGTCAAAAGATCGCAGCCTTCGGCAGCTCCTACAGAGAGCGATTTATATTCGTTTCAGGTATTAACAAATAGCTTCTTATTCCTTACCGAATATAAATCCCGTCCCTATACTCGATCAGGAACAGACACGACGCAGGAGAGCTCCCCCATGCGCAACGAATCAATCCGCTATCTGATTGTGCCGGGCTGGCAAGGATCGCCAGAAGATCATTGGCAAACCCACTGGCAAAACAGCCTGCCCAACAGCGCCCGGGTGGAGCAGGCCGACTGGCTGACGCCACGACGTGAAGACTGGGTCGCTGCGCTGGCCGAGGCGATTGCCGCCGACAGCACGCCCGTGATCCTGATCGCCCACAGCCTCGGCTGCGTCACCGTTGCGCATTGGGCGGCCACTGCGCCGCTGCAGTACCTGCGGCAGGTGCGCGGGGCGTTGCTGGTCGCGCCTGCGGATGTCGAGCGTCCGACCTGCGCGCCGGCGCTGCGCAATTTCGCCCCGATCCCGAGCGATCTGCTGCCGTTCCCCAGCCAGGTCGTCGCCTCCGACAATGACGCCGCCGTCAGTGCCCCGCGTGCACTGGAACTGGCGCGTAACTGGGGCGCCGAGGCGGGGATTCTCGCCGGGGCCGGGCACATTAACGTCAAGTCCGGGCATCAGCGCTGGGAGCAGGGGTTCGCTTACCTCTATCGCCTGCAAAACCGCCTGGAACACCACGCCCGGCGTCGCGCTTGAGTTGTACATTTTCTTTTTGATCGCCCCCGTCTCCCGGCGGTTGTGGGCGGGAGTCTGCCATGAGTTTTGAAACGTTCGGTCAGCCGTTGCTGACCTTTCCCGATGCGGAAAAAAGCCCCCTGAGCATCCGCGCCAAGGCGCTGGTCTTCGTCGATCCACGTTCGCGCCAATTGCGCGAAGAGCTGGAGCACCTGGCACCGCGTGCCATCTCGGTGTTGATCCGTGGCGAGACCGGTACCGGTAAAGAGCTGCTCGCCCGCCACATCCACCGGGCCAGTGATCGCAGCGGTCTGTTCGTCTCGGTCAATTGCGGCGCGATCAGCCCGACCTACGCCGATGCCGAACTGTTCGGCTATGCCGCTGGCAGTTACACAGGCTCGGCCAGCAGCCGCGCCGGCTGGTTCGGTTCGGCCAATGGCGGCACGTTGTATCTGGATGAGATTGGCGACCTGCCGTTGCCGATCCAGATCAAATTGCTCGCCGCTCTGGAAAACCACGAAGTTACCCGTGTCGGAGCCCATCAGCCGAGCCCGGTGGACGTGCGCCTGGTGGCGGCGACCAGCATCGACCTGGCGCAAGCGGTGGACGCAGGGAAATTCCATGAACGGCTTTATCACTACCTCAGCGAAGGGCAACTGGAATTGCCGGCGCTGCGCGAGCGAATCGGCGACATCCTGTCGCTGGCGGAATATTTTCTCGGCATCTACAGCCAACGCCTCGACCTGCCGGTGCCGTTGATCAGCGAAGCGGCGCAACACCTGTTGGAGCGCCACAGCTGGCCGGGCAACACCCGCGAGCTGGAAAACGTCATTCACTTTGCGCTGCTGGTCAGCACTGGTGATGAAATCCTCCCGGAACACCTGAACCTGCCACCGGCGCGGGTGCAGATCGAAAGCCAGATCAAACAAATCCTGGGAAATGGCACCGCTTCCGAGCAGCAGGCGCTAAAGCAGTTACTGAAAGACGTCGGGCTCATGTAGGAGTTGCCGCAGGCTGCGATCTTTTGATCTTCAGCGGTTTCAAGCTATTGAAAATCAAAAGATCGCAGCCTGCGGCAGCTCCTACCTGTCTATCTCGCGTGTATGAGCAAAATGGAATATCAAAGTGAATAAACGTTATTGTCCGGGAATAAAAAATCCCGGTATTGTCTGCGTCACGCCAGAGATAGCACTTCACTGGCACTCGTATTAATAGCCGTCGCCATCCGCGATCGTGATTCTCGATAAGGACACTGCATGAAAAAGGTTCTGTTGTTTACCGCATTGGCGGCTGCTCTGACTGCTGGTCTGGCCCAGGCCGGCGAGAAACTGGTGGTCGCGGCGACCCCGGTACCGCACGCTGAAATCCTCGAGCTGATCAAACCGACCCTTGCCAAAGAAGGCGTGGATCTGGAAATCAAAGTCTTCACCGACTACGTGCAACCGAACGTGCAAGTCGGCGAGAAGCGTCTGGACGCCAACTACTTCCAGACCAAGCCTTACCTGGACAGCTTCAACGCTGGCAAATACAAGGATGACAAGTCCAAGTACCTGGTCACTGTACAAGGCGTGCACGTTGAACCGTTCGGTGGCTACTCGAGCAAGTACAAGAAACTGGCTGATCTGCCGGACGGCGCCACCATCGCCATCCCGAACGAAGGCAGCAACAGCGGCCGTGCCCTGATCCTGCTGCAGAAGGCTGGCCTGATCGAACTGAAGGATCCGAACAACGCGCTGGCGACTCCGAAAGACATCGCCAAGAACCCGCACAACTTCAAGTTCAAGGAACTGGAATCGGCCCTGCTGCCACGCGTGCTGAAAGAAGTTGATCTGGACATGATCAACACCAACTACGCGCTGGAAGCCAAGCTGAACCCGACCAAGGACGCTCTGGTGATCGAAGGTGCCGATTCGCCTTACGTGAACTTCCTGGTGGCCCGTGAGGACAACAAGAACAGCGACGCCATCAAGAAACTGGCTGCGGCCCTGACCAGCCCGGAAGTCAAAGCGTTCATCGAGAAGAAGTACAACGGCGCGGTACTGCCGGCGTTCTGATCTGACGCCTGAACTACCCTTTCAAAGTATGAAAACGCCGATGGCCAGTGATGGTCATCGGCGTTTTTGCACTTGTTCGAATTGGGGCATGTGAATGCTGTTGTGGCGAGGGGGCTTGCCCCCGTTGGACTGCGCAGCAGGCCCTTTTCTAGATCAAAGCGGGCCGCTACGCGACCCAACGGGGGCAAGCCCCCTCGCCACAACTGTGCCTCGCTTCGGGCTCCAGGCTCAGGCCACTTGGGTCTTCAACGCCCGACGCAACGCCACGAGTAATTTCACAATGTCCTGCGGATCCAGTCGCTGCGGCACTTTTACGTCCATGTTGTCTTCCTTGTAATGGTTTGGCCGGGGGAGTCTGGCCAAAAGCTGTTCGTCCTTGGAGGGCTTTCGTGCAAAAAAGATCCTTCCTACAGCGCAAAGGAAAATAGCCTTCTTATTCCTTCCCGGCAAACCCACAGGATAGTTTTCGGTTTCGTCGATGAGGCTGGGCGCTACGTCGGCTTCGACACCGAGATTGGTCGGCGTTTTGCCAAGGATCTGCTGAGCGATGACACCAGGCTGAGAGTGTGATTGTGGAAGGTGGCAAGTGGCCGGACTAACCCCACCTGATCGTTCCCACTCAGAGCGTGGGAATGATCAGGTGGGGTTAGTCCGGCCAGTTCCACGCCGGTTCATCCAACACCCGCTGCCCGACGATCCCGGTCTGCCCCAGCGTCTTCTCCAGCACAATGCAATTGCACTCGGGGTCTTGCTGCAGCGCCGAAATCAACCGCCGCGCATGGGACACCACCCACACCTGACACTCCTGTGAGGCACGAATGATCAACCGCGCCAGCGCCGGTAGCAGGTCCGGGTGCAGACTGGTTTCCGGTTCGTTCAGCACCATCAATGTCGGCGGTCTCGGTGTCAGCAGAGCCGCGACCAGCAGCAGATAACGCAACGTCCCATCTGACAGTTCCGCTGCCGACAGCGGCCGCAACAAGCCCTCCTGAAAGAACTCGATGGCAAAGCGTCCGCCGGCCAACGGTGCGATGTTCAGCCGTGCGCCGGGAAACGCATCGCTGATTGCGGCCTGCAACGCTTCGGGGTCGCCGATTTCATTGATGGTCTGCAACGCCGCGGCCAAGTCGCGGCCGTCGTGGTGCAGCACCGGCGTGCGGGTGCCCAGTTGCGGTTGGCGCACCGGGGCGTCGACGTCGCTGCGAAAGTGATCGTAGAAGCGCCAGCGGCGAATGAACTCACGCATCTGGAACACTTCCGGTGAACTGCGCAGGCTGCCGACCTGATCGAACAGGCTGTCGAAGTTCGGCGTGTGCTGCGCGAGCACGTCCCAGCTGCGGGCTTCGCGGGCGCGGATCATCGGGCCGTTGCGATCCACCAGCAGGCTCGCCGGGCGATAGAGCGGACCGGCCCAGATGCATTCGCGCTTGATCTGCGGATCGAGGCTGAAGCGCGAGGGGCTGGGATGACTGTCCCCCGGCAACATGAAATGTCCATTGGAGTCGGGCAGGCCGAGGCTGATGCAATAGCTGAAATCCTCCCCGGCAAACCCCAGGCGCAGACGTTTGACGCCCTGACGCACCGTCGGCTCGACCGCCACCTCGCCGCTGCGCATGCGCCGGCTGATGGTTTCCGGGCCGGCCCAGAACGTCGAATCCAGCCCGCCCTCGCGGGCCAGCGCATTCACCACGCCGCCCTGAGCGGTCTCCGCCAACAAGCGCAAGGCCCGATAGAGATTGGACTTGCCGCTGCCGTTGGGGCCGGTGATCAGGTTCAACCGGCCCAGCGGAATCACCAGTTTGTTGATCGAGCGGTAATTGGCCACCGCCAGGGTCTTGAGCATGGGCGTTTCCTTTGCCGGAACCGATAGTGTGCCGCGCCTGTGTCCTTGTGGCGAGCGAGCTTGCTCGCGCCGGACTGCGCAGCAGTCGCAAACGCTGCCACCGTGTTAACTGAGAGCACGCGGATGCGGGCTCTCAGGGGCGCTTCGCACCCCAGCGGGAGCAAGCTCTCTCGCCACAGAAATCATTGTCGAAAAATGCGTTGCTCCCGCGAGCGAACGTTGAACCCTGTTCTAAGCTCACAGTCGTATCGTCACTTGCACGTTCGTACACAGGAAGGAGTCTGCATGGCGAGTCCCGGATTGAAAACAGTTGTCGTGCTGAGCCTGCTCACGTTGCTGACCGCTTGCAGCAAGAAAGAAGCCCCGGCGGAGTACCTGCCACGGGTCTTTGTGCAAGAGGTCAAACCGGCCAATTACGCCGCTGCCGTGACCCTTACCGGCGATGTGCAGGCGCGGGTGCAGACTGAACTGTCGTTCCGGGTCGGTGGCAAGATCATCCAGCGCATGGTGGATGTCGGCGACCGGGTCAGCGCCAGACAAGTGCTGGCCAAACTCGATCCCAAGGATCTGCAGACCAACGTCGATTCCGCTCAAGCCCAGGTCACCGCCGAGCAGGCGCGGGTCAAACAGAGCGCCGCGGCGTTCGTACGTCAGCAGAAACTGCTACCCAAGGGCTACACCAGCCAGAGCGAATACGATTCCGCCCAGGCTGCATTGCGCAGCAGCCAGAGCGCCTTGAGCGCGGCGCAGGCGCAATTGGCCAATGCCAAGGACCAGTTGAGCTACACCTCGCTGATCGCCGAAGCGCCGGGGGTGATCACCGAGCGTCAGGCCGAAGTCGGACAGGTGGTGCAGGCCACCGCGCCGATTTTTTCGCTGGCCCGTGATGGCGACCGTGACGCGGTGTTCAACGTTTATGAATCGCTGCTGGCCGAGCGCCCGGCGGATCGGTCAATTGTCGTCAGTCTGCTCGATAACCCGGCCATCAAGACCACCGGTATGGTGCGTGAAATCACCCCGGCGGTGTCGGCGCAGTCCGGCACGGTGCAAGTCAAAGTCAGCCTCGACAGCCTGCCGCAGGGCATGCAGCTGGGCTCGGTGGTCAGCGCCACGGCCAAGGGCAGCGGCAAGTCGGCGGTGGAATTGCCATGGTCGGCGCTGACCAAAAACATCAGCGATCCAGCGGTGTGGATGGTCGACGACAAAGGCGAAGCGCAGCTGCACAACGTCACCGTCAGCCGCTACCTGATCGGTAAGGTCATTATCAGCGACGGCCTCAAGGGCGGGGAGAAAGTCATTGTCGCGGGTGGGCAGTTGTTGCATCCGGGCATGAAAGTCGAGATTGCCGAAAACACCTACGAAGGTCTGCAACCGGGAGCTCAGCCATGAAGCGTCTGGGGCTGTTGTCCATGGGGGTGCTGTTGGTCGCCTGCTCAAAAAGCGAACCACCACCAGAGCCGGTGCGGCCGGTGCTGTCGATCAAGGTTCAGGCGCTGAACGAGGAAACCCTCGGGCGTTTCGCCGGCAGCATTCAGGCGCGTTACGAGAGCAACACCGGTTTTCGCGTTGGCGGACGCATTGCCAGCCGTAACGTCGATGTCGGCGCCGAGGTGCAAAAGGGCACGCTGCTCGCCACCCTCGACCCGTCCGATCAGCAGAACCAGTTGCGTTCGGCCCAGGGCGATCTGGCCAAGGTCCAGGCGCAACTGATCAACGCCCAGGCCAACGCCCGACGCCAGCAGGCGTTGTTCGATCGCGGGGTCGGCGCGCAGGCGCAACTGGACATCGCCACCACCGATTTGAAAACCACCCAGGCCTCGCTCGATCAGGCGCGGGCGGCGGTCAATCAAAGCAAGGATCAACTGGGCTACACCGAACTGCGTTCCGACCACAAAGCCGTGGTCACTGCGTGGAACGCCGAAGCCGGGCAAGTGGTGACGGCCGGTCAACAGGTGGTGACCCTGGCGCAGCCGGACATCAAGGAAGCGGTGATCGATCTGCCGGACACGCTGGTCGATGAAATTCCTTCCGACGTGGTGTTTCTGGTGGCCGGGCAACTCGACCCGAGTATCAACACCACGGCGACCATCCGCGAGATCGAACCGCAGGCACAAAGCGCCACGCGTACCCGCCGTGCGCGGCTGACCCTGGCCAATACGCCGGACGGCTTCCGCCTCGGCACGGCAATCAGTGTGACCCTCAGTTCGGCAATCAAACCGCGCATCGAGTTGCCCGCCACCGCCCTGCAAGAAGCCGACGGCAAGACCCGCATCTGGGTGATCGATACCCAAAGCAAAACCGTTGCGCCCCGTGACGTCAGCGTGATCAGTCGTACCGACGGCACTGTGGTGCTGGTCGACGGGGTCAAGTCCGGCGAGCAGGTGGTCAGTGCAGGCGTCAACAGTCTCAAACCCGGACAAGCCGTGAAACTCGACGAGGACAGTCAATGAAAGGCTCTTTCAATCTCTCCGAATGGGCCCTCAAGCATCAGTCGTTCGTCTGGTATCTGATGTTCGTCGCGTTGCTGATGGGGGTGTTCTCCTACTTCAATCTGGGCCGCGAAGAAGACCCCTCGTTCACCATCAAGACCATGGTGATCCAGACCAAATGGCCGGGCGCGACCCAGGAGGAAACCCTCAAGCAGGTCACCGACCGCATCGAGAAAAAACTCGAAGAGCTCGATTCCCTCGACTACGTGAAAAGCTACACGCGCCCCGGCGAATCGACGGTGTACGTGTACCTGCGCGACACCACCAGTGCCAAGGACATTCCGCAAATCTGGTACCAGGTGCGCAAGAAGATCGACGACATTCGTGGCCAGTTTCCTCAGGGCATTCAAGGCCCCGGGTTCAACGACGAATTCGGCGATGTGTACGGTTCGGTCTATGCGTTTACCGCCGACGGTCTGACCATGCGCCAGTTGCGCGACTACGTGGAGCAGGCGCGCGCCGAAATCCGCGACGTACCGGGGCTGGGCAAGATCGAGATGATCGGCCAGCAGGATGAAGTGATTTACCTGAACTTCTCCACCCGCAAACTCGCCGCGCTGGGCATCGACCAGCGTCAGGTGGTGCAGAGCCTGCAATCGCAGAACGCCGTGACCCCGGCGGGGGTGATCGAGGCCGGTCCGGAGCGCATTTCGGTGCGCACCTCGGGGCAGTTCGCTTCGGAAAAAGACTTGGCCGAGGTCAATCTCAAGCTCAATGACCGGTTCTACCGCCTGGCGGACATCGCCGACATCAGCCGCGGTTACGTTGACCCGGCCACCCCGGAATTTCGCTTCGACGGCAAGCCGGCAATCGGCCTGGCGATTGCCATGCAGAAGGGCGGCAACGTTCAGGAATTCGGCAAGGCGTTGCACCAGCGTATCGACCAGGTCACCGCCGACCTGCCGGTAGGCGTCGGCGTGCACACCGTGTCCGATCAGGCCGTGGTGGTGGAAGAGGCGGTTGGCGGTTTCACCAGTGCGTTGTTCGAAGCGGTGGTGATCGTGCTGGT
This sequence comes from Pseudomonas serboccidentalis, assembly GCF_028830055.1. Classification (NCBI taxonomy): domain Bacteria; kingdom Pseudomonadati; phylum Pseudomonadota; class Gammaproteobacteria; order Pseudomonadales; family Pseudomonadaceae; genus Pseudomonas; species Pseudomonas serboccidentalis. The sequence goes on along the minus strand of NZ_CP101655.1, from coordinate 5,776,272 downwards.
GGTCAGCTTCATCAGCCTCGGCGTGCGTGCCGGGCTGGTGGTGGCGTGCTCGATCCCGCTGGTGCTGGCGATGGTGTTCTTGTTCATGGAATACAGCGGCATCACCATGCAGCGGATTTCTCTCGGTGCGCTGATCATCGCCCTCGGTCTGCTGGTGGACGACGCGATGATCACCGTGGAGATGATGGTCACACGCCTGGAAATGGGCGAGAGCAAGGAGCAGGCGGCCACGTTCGCCTACACCTCCACGGCGTTCCCGATGCTCACCGGTACGCTGGTGACCGTGGCCGGTTTCGTGCCCATCGGCCTCAACGCCAGTTCCGCCGGCGAGTACACCTTCACCCTGTTCGCGGTGATCGCAGTGGCGATGCTCGTGTCGTGGGTGGTGGCGGTGTTCTTTGCCCCGGTGATCGGTGTGCACATCCTCAGCACCAATGTGAAACCTCATGAAGCCGAGCCGGGCCGCGTCGGCCGGGCCTTCAACGGCGGTTTGCTGTGGTGCATGCGCAATCGCTGGTGGGCCATCGGTATCACCGTGCTGCTGTTTGTACTGGCGGTGTTCTGCATGCGTTTTGTGCAGAACCAGTTCTTCCCGTCGTCGGATCGCCCGGAAATCCTCGTCGACCTCAACCTGCCGCAAAACGCCTCCATCGACGAAACCCGCAAGGCTGTCGACAAGCTCGAGGCCACGCTCAAGGGTGACCCGGACATCGTGCGCTGGAGTACCTACATCGGTCAGGGCGCGATCCGTTTCTACTTGCCTCTCGACCAGCAACTGCAAAACCCGTACTACGCGCAACTGGTGATCGTCAGCAAGAACTTCGAGGCCCGCGAGGCCCTGAGCCAGCGTCTGCGTGAGCGCTTGCACAAGGATTTCGTCGGCATCGGCAGTTACGTGCAGGCGCTGGAAATGGGCCCGCCGGTGGGGCGGCCGATCCAGTACCGGGTCAGTGGCAAGGACATCGATCAGGTGCGCAAGCACGCCATCGACCTGGCGACTGAACTGGACAAGAACCAGCACATCGGCGAGATCATTTACGACTGGAACGAGCCGGGCAAAGTCCTGCGCATCGACATCGCCCAGGACAAGGCACGGCAGCTCGGGTTGTCGTCCGAAGACGTGGCGAACCTGATGAACAGCATCGTCAGCGGCGCGCCGCTGACCCAGGTCAATGACGACATCTACTTGATCAACGTGGTCGGCCGGGCGGTGAGTTCGGAACGCGGTACGCCGGAAACCCTGCAGAACCTGCAGATTGTCACGCCCAACGGCACGTCGATCCCGCTGCTGGCGTTCGCCACCGTGCGTTATGAGCTGGAGCAGCCGCTGGTGTGGCGTCGCGACCGCTTGCCGACCATTACCATCAAGGCCTCGGTACGCGACGAGATCCAGCCGACCGACCTGGTGAAACTGCTCAAGCCGTCGATTGATGCCTTTGCCGACAAGCTGCCCGTTGGCTACAAAGTCGCCACGGGCGGTACGGTCGAGGAAAGCGGCAAGGCCCAGGGGCCGATTGCCAAGGTTCTGCCATTGATGCTGTTTTTGATGGCGACCTTTCTGATGATCCAGCTGCACAGCGTGCAGAAGATGTTCCTGGTGGCGAGTGTTGCGCCGCTGGGGCTGATCGGCGTGGTGCTGGCGTTGGTGCCGACGGGCACCCCGATGGGCTTCGTGGCGATCCTGGGGATTCTGGCTCTGATCGGCATCATCATCCGCAACTCGGTGATCCTCGTGACGCAGATCGATGAGTTCGAGAGAAATGGTTCGACGCCGTGGGATGCGGTGGTGGAAGCGACCGAGCACCGGCGCCGGCCGATCCTGCTGACCGCCGCGGCGGCGAGCATGGGCATGATCCCGATTGCCCGGGAAGTGTTCTGGGGGCCGATGGCTTACGCGATGATTGGCGGGATCGTGGTGGCGACGCTGCTCACGCTACTGTTTTTGCCGGCGCTGTATGTGGCCTGGTACAAGATTCGCGAACCGAAGAAAGAGGCCGCTTAAGGCAAAAGCAAAAGATCGCAGCCTGCGGCAGCTCCTACCGGTAATCCCATGTAGGCGCTGCCGAAGGCTGCGATCTTTTGATCTTCAGCCAACCCGCCGCCAGACACTGGCCAGCCAAGGCTGCTGCTCCCGCGGCAGCCCCGCCGGCCGGTAGTAATGTTCAAGCTCGACAAAGCCCGCCGCCGTCAGCAACCCGCGCCACGCCTCCAGGTCGTGATACGCGCCATACCGTGACCCGTTCCAGCCCTCACGGTTATCTCCACGCGGATTGGAGCTGAACAACACTCCATCCGGCTTCAGCGTGCCGTGCAGTTGCTTGAGCACCCGCGGCAACTCCTGCAATGGCACATGGAACAGCACCGCGTTGGCGAAGATCCCGTCGAAGCGCTCGGCTGGTAGATCGAGTTTCAGAAAATCCTGGCACCACACCTCGCAGCCACTGTCTGCCCGCGCCATCTGCGCGAATTTTTCTGCGCCGTCGAGGCCGACGGCGATGTGGCCCATGCGCGTGAATGTCTGCAAGTCCCGCCCCGGCCCGCAGCCGAAATCGAGAATCGTGAACGGCGCCGTACTGTGGATGTGCCGCAGCAGCGCGTCGATGTTCTGGCTGACATCGTGATCGCGGGTGCCTTCGCGGAAGTCTTCAGCCACCGAGTTGTAATGGCCGAGGGTGGTGGCGGTGATCTGGTCCAGATCGGTGGGGGTCTGTTTCATGGGGCGGACTATTTGGGGGAGTTGAGCAGACTATAAGCGCTTTCGCGCTTTAAAAGATCGCAGCCTTCGGCAGCCCCTACAGAAGACCGCATTCCCCTGTAGGAGCTGCCGAAGGTTGCGATCTTTTGATCTTGCTTCAACGCTTGTTCAGCCCCCGCGCCAAACGATCCCCGCCCAACTGAATCACCGCCACCAACGCCACCAGCAACACGATCACCGTCAACATGATCTGGCTGTCAAAGCGCTGATACCCATAACGGTAAGCAATGTCGCCCAAACCGCCGGCCCCAATCGCCCCGGCCATGGCCGACGAGTTGATCATCGTTACCAGGGTGATGGTGAAACCGCCAACAATCCCCGGTAGCGCTTCGGGCAACAGCACATGCCAGACAATGTGCCAGCGTCGGCAACCCATGGCTTGCGCGGCCTCGATCAAACCGTGGTCAACCTCACGCAGACTCACTTCGGCAATCCGCGCAAAGAATGGCGTCGCGGCAATCGTCAGCGGCACCACGGCCGCCCACACGCCGTAGGTGGTGCCGACAATCAGCCGGGTGAACGGAATCAGCGCGACCATCAGAATCAGAAACGGGATCGAACGAAACAGGTTCACGAACGCGCCCAAGGCACGGTTGAGCACTGGCGCTTGATAGATCCCGCCCTTGTCGCTGGTGACCAGAATCACCGCCATCGGAATCCCCACCAGCAAGGCGATCAGCGACGACACGCCGACCATCAGAAAGGTGTCGATAAAACCCTGCAGCAAGCGATCAAACCACATAACCCAACACCTCCACCCGTTGCGCCCATTGCCCGGCGCGTTCGCGCAATTGCTCGGCGCTCGCCGCCGAACCGCTCACGGCCAGCAGCAATTGCCCCAGCGCATGGCCCTGAATCCGTTCCACGCCACCCTGCAGCAACTTCACGCGACCACCGAGGGCGGCGAACAACGCCGCCAGATCCGGCTCGTCACTGGCACTGCCGGTGAATTGCAGGCGCAGCACCACCGATGCCTCGGAGGAGGGTGGTGAGGCATGCAGACGGTTTTGCAGTTCTTCCGGCAAGGCGTGTTGCAGCGGTGCGAGCAAGGTCTGGCTGACCTCGTGTTGCGGATTGCCGAACACCTCCCAGACCGGGCCTTGCTCGACGATCCGCCCGTGTTCCAGCACCACCACGCGGTCGCAGATTTCGCGGATCACCGCCATTTCGTGGGTGATCAACACGATGGTCAGGCCCAGGCGCTGGTTGATCTCGCGCAGCAGGCCGAGGATCGACTGGGTGGTCTCCGGGTCCAGCGCCGAGGTCGCCTCGTCGCACAGCAGAATGTCCGGATCATGCACCAGCGCGCGGGCGATGCCGACACGCTGTTTCTGCCCGCCGGAGAGCTGCGCCGGGTAGGCCTTGTGCTTGGTTTGCAGGCCGACCAGTTCGAGCAGTTCGCGGACTTTCTGTTCGCGCTGTTCTTTCGGTACGCCAGCGACTTTCAGCGGCAGTTCGACGTTCTGCCAGACCGTCTTCGCCGACATCAAGTTGAAGTGCTGGAAGATCATGCCGATGCGTCGGCGCAGGTTGACCAGGCGATCCTCATCGAACTCGCCGATGTCGACCTGATCGATCAGCACCCGGCCCGACGTCGGTTGCTCCAGACGGTTGATCGTACGGATCAGCGACGACTTGCCGGCGCCACTGCGGCCGATGATGCCGAACACCTCGCCGCGCTGGATCGCCAGATCGATGCCTTGCAGGGCCGCGACCGGACCTTGCCGGCCATCGTAGGTTTTACCCAGGCCGATGAAGCGGATGTGGGCACGATTCAGCTCGGGGTGCAGTTCGGTTTTTTCAGCATTTTTGGGCTCTGGAATCTCCAGTCGCCGTTGGATCGCGGCCGTCATCCTCAGCTTTCCCAACCGGCCTGGTACAGCTTGCCGTGGGCCTTATCCAGCGCGGCACGCACGGCCGGCGAGTGCTGGTAGATGTCGACGAACTTGATCAGGCGCGGATCGTCTTTGCTTTTCGGCTGGATCACGAACTGGATCACGTATTCCTTGTGGTCGAGGCCATCGAACAGCAAGGCGGAACCGGCATCGAAGGTCTTCGCCAGACGGATGTAGGCCGGGTAGCCCTGGACCAGATCGGCGTCGTCATAGGCGCGCACCAGTTGCACGGCTTCCACTTGCAGGATTTTGATCTTCTTCGGGTTGGCGACGATGTCGTCTTCGGTGGCCTTGTAGCCGACGCCCGGTTTGAGCGTGATCAGCCCCGCCTTGGCCAGCAGTTGCAGACCGCGCCCGCTGTTGATCGGGTCGTTGGCGATGGCGACGCTGGCGCCCTCGGGCAACTCGTCGAAGCTTTTGTATTTCTTCGAGTAGAGGCCGACGTTGTTGATGATCCCCGGGGCAAATGGCACCAGATCAAAACCGGAGGCGGCCTTGGCGTTTTCGAGGAACGGGATGTGCTGGAAGTAGTTCACGTCGATGTCGCCGGCGGCGAGGCTGACGTTGGGCGCGATCCAGTCGGTGAACTCCACCAGCTCGACTTTCAGGCCTTGTTTGGAGGCCTCTTCGACGGCGGCTTCCAGCGGAATGGCGAAGGCGGCGGTGGTGCCGATTTTCAGTGGAGCATCGGCGGCGAATACCGCCGAGCTGAACAGGCCGAAGGCCAGGGCCAGTGCTTTGACTGGGTGGGTCAGGAATTTCTGGGTCATGGTGTTTTTTCCAGTCAGTGCATGAAGTTTGTGGAGTCTGGTCGGGCCTCATCGCGAGCAGGCTCACTCCTACATTTGGAATGCGTTTCCCCTGTAGGAGCGAGCTTGCTCGCGAAGCTTTTAATGCCGGTACGCAGCAGCGGTGTGTTGCTCGGGGAGTTGCGCCGCCCCGTGAAACAGCTTCTCGCGCAAGCTGCCACTGTCATACGTGGTCTTGTACGACCCACGTCGTTGCAGCTCGGGGATCACCAGTTCAATGAAATCGACATAGCTTTCCGGGGTGACGATGCGGGTCAGGTTGAAGCCGTCCAGACCGGTTTCGGCGATCCACGACTCCAGCTCGTCTGCCACTTGCTCGGGCGAGCCGACCACGGTGATGTAGCGGCCGCCGAGGGCGTGCTGGTCGAGCAATTTGCGCCGGGTCCAGTCGTTGTTTTGCAGGTTTTTGGTGGCGGACTGGATGGCGTTGCTTTTCACGTACTGGATCGGCTCGTCGATTTCGTACTGGGAAAAATCGATGCCGGTGGAAGCCGAAAAGTGCGCCACACCAGCCTCGGCACTGGCGTAGCTCAGGTACTCGGCGTGCTTGGCCCAAGCGGCTTCTTCGGTCTCGCCGACAATCACGTTGAGGCCCATGAACACCTTGATGTCTTCGCGGTTGCGCCCGGCCTCGACGGCGCTGGCGCGGACCTTGTCCACTTGCACCCTGGTCGACGGTTTGTTCTGGCCGCTGATGAACACGCACTCGGCGTGACGCCCGGCGAACAGCAGGCCGCGATCGGAACTGCCGGCCTGGAACAGCACCGGCGTACGCTGCGGTGACGGCTCGCAGAGGTGGTAACCCTCGACCTGGTAGAACTCGCCCTTGTGCTCGACCTTGTGCACTTTCTCCGGTTGCGCGTAGATCCGCTGCGCACGGTCATTGAGCACCGCGCCGTTTTCCCAACTGCCTTCCCAGAGTTTGTAGAGCACTTCCAGGTACTCGTCGGCCTGATCGTAGCGACGGTCATGCTCGACCTGCTCGCTCAGGCCCATGGCCTTGGCGGCGCTGTCGAGGTAACCGGTGACGATGTTCCAACCCACGCGACCACGGCTTAGATGATCGAGCGTGGACATGCGCCGGGCGAACAGATACGGCGGTTCGTAAGTGAGGTTGGCGGTCAGGCCGAAGCCGAGGTTTTTTGTCACCGCAGCCATGGCCGACACCAGCAGCAGCGGGTCATTGACCGGCAGCTGGATCGACTCTCTGAGCGTGACATCCACTGAGTTCTGGTAAACGTCGTACACGCCGACGATGTCGGCGATGAACAGTCCGTCGAACAGCCCGCGCTCGAGCAACTGCGCCAGTTCGGTCCAGTACTCAATGGTGTTGTAGCGCGTCGAGGTATCGCGCGGATGCGTCCACAAGCCGTGGTTGATGTGGCCGATGCAGTTCATGTTGAACGCGTTGAGCAGGATCTTCTTTTTCGCAGCGCTCATCAGATCGTCCCTCGCAGCGGAGGGTTTTCATCATTGAGGTAGTAGTTGCCCACCGCGTGATATTTCCAGCGCACCGGGTCGTGCAGGGTGTGCACCCGGGCGTTGCGCCAGTGGCGGTCGAGGCCGTGTTCGATCAGGGTCGCCTGGCTGCCGGCCAGTTCGAACAGCGTGCTGCCGGCGGCCAGGGAAATCTCGGTGCTGATCGCCCGCGCTTCGGCAACGGCAATCGAGGCGGCGGCGACGGTCTCGGCATTCAGCTCGGCTTGCGCTGCGTCGAGGAATTCACCGGCGCGTTCGAGCAGCGCTTCGGTGGCGTGCAGGCGAATGCTCAAGTGGCCGAAGCTCTTCAGGGTCAGCGGGTCTTCAGTGGCTTTGTCGTTACCCGAATCGATCCACGGACGCGTCTTGCTGCGCACAAAGTGCAGCGCGTCTTCATACGCGGCGCGGGCAATGCCGGTGTCGATGGCCGCGTGAAGAATCTGCGCCAGCGGGCCGACCGTGGTCGGACGCTCGAAGGCACTCTGGAACGGGATCACGTCTTCGGCGGCAACGTACACGTCCTCGAACACCACCGAGCCGCTGCCGGTGGTGCGCTGGCCGAAGCCGCTCCAGTCGTCGATCACCGTCAGGCCTTGGCTGTCGCGCGGGACGAACGCCAGTTGCTGCACGCCGTTTTCATCGACCACCGACGTCGGGATGCGCTGCGCGTAGATCGCGCCGGTCGCATAGAACTTGCGACCGTTGATGCGATAGCCGTCTCCGTCGCGCTTGAGGCTGGTGACACGATCGTGGGCGGTTTTGGTACCCAGTTCCGCCAGTGCGTTGCCGAAGCGCTGGCCGCCCAGCACCTCGGCGTACAGGCGTTGTTTCTGTTCGTGGCTGCCGTTCACCCGCAGCACTTCGAGGGCATAGAAATGGTTCTGCGGAATCTGCCCGAGGGAGCCGTCGGCCTGAGCGATCAGGGCGATGACTTTGGCCAGGGTTACGTTGGACACACCGGCACCGCCGTATTCCCTGGGGACGCTGATGCCCCACAGGCCGGAGCGGGAAAACACATCGAGTTCGGGCAGCGGCAGGCGCCGTTCACGATCGCGCACCGCGCTGTCGCGTTTGAAATCTTCGGCCAGGTCGCTGGCGACGATCAGGGCTTGCTCATCGCTGGTGATGACCGCGACGGGATGGGAAAAAGTCATAGGTTTCTCCAAGGCTCTTGAGAACGTGTGCGGTCAGATCCAGGAGTGGCGAGCCGGCAACGTGCCGTTGAGGCGATAAGCGCCAACCGCGTGATATTTCCAGCGCACCGGGTCGTGCAGGGTGTGCACCCGGGCGTTACGCCAGTGCCGGTCGAGGTTGAATTCGGCGAGGGTGGCGCGGCTGCCGGCCAGTTCGAAAAGTTTTTCGCTGGCCAGCAGCGAGATCTCGGTGGTCAGCACTTTGGCTTCGGCCACGGCAATCGAAGCGCGGGCCGCGGACTCGGCGGTAAGCGGCGCGGCGTGTACCTGATCGAGCACTTGCCCGGCCTTGCGCAGCAGCGCTTCGGCGGCGTGCAGTTCGATTTTCAGTCTGCCGATGTCGGCGATCACGTAGAGGTCATCGCTGGCGCGTTCGACCTTGGCGTCGATCCAGGGCCGGGCACGGGTTTTGACGAACTCGATGGCATCGTCGATGGCGCCACGGGCTATTCCGGCGTCGATGGCCGCCTGAATCAGCTGCGACACCGCACCTTGAGTATTGGGCTTCTCGTTGATCTTCCAGTTGTCGACCACCAGGCTCGATTCGACGCGCACGTTGTTCAGCACAATCGTGCCGCTGGCGGTGGTGCGCTGACCGAAGCCCGACCAATCATCAACAATGCGCAGCCCCGGAGTGCCTCGACGGACGAAGGCCAGCACTTGCTTGCCGTCGTCGTTGAGTGCCTTGACGGCAACCCAGTGCGCGAACAGCGCGCCGGTGGAGTAGAACTTCTGGCCGTTGATCACGTAATCATCACCGTCGGCGGTGATTCGCGCTTTCAATTCCAGGGTGTTTTTGGTGCCGCGCTCCGGGCCGGCATTGCCGATACGCCAGCCTTCCAGAACGCTCTGGAACAGCTGCTTTTTCTGCGCTTCAGTGGCGCTGCCGAGCACCAGATTGATGATGCCGAACTGGTTTTGCGGGATCTGCCCCAGGGCCGGATCGGCCGCGGAAATGATCGCGAACACTTCGGCCAGGGTAACGAACGAAACCTGCGGGCCGCCGTACTCACGCGGGATGGCAATGCTGCCCAGGCCGCTGCGGGTGAACTGTTCGATTTCCGCCCACGGCAGCTTGCGCTGGCGGTCGCGCTTGGCGGCCTGCACGCGAGCGACTTGCGCCAGCTCATGGGCGGCCTCGATGGCTTGGGCGTCGTTGCGCAAGACCTGCGCGGGCAACAACAGTGGGGCGATGTCCAGATCAGACTGGACGTTTGCGTCTGCCAGACTGGACATCAGTGCCGCTCCTTGGCTGCACGCAATGCCCTGGCGATCTGCACTGGGGTGATTGTGTTCCGGACCATACTACCTACCTCACATCTCATGAAAAACGCCGCAAAAGTGCGGCGAACGAAAGAATGTCCGGTGGTCCGGTTCATATACCCTAAGCGTGTATAAATATTAAATAAACTAACTTTTAGGAATATGCATAGAAGGTTGCGTGGTCGTTTTGGTTAACGATTGTGGGTGCGACGATTCGACAAGCTCCCTCGCCACAAAGGTTCAGAGTTCTTTCTTGCGGGATTCAGCGGCCTTTAGCTCTTGGCGCAGTGGCACCTTCAAATAAGGATTCACGCAGCCAATCTTCAATGTCCGTGGCGGTGCCCAGCGAGAGTTGTTGCCGACCCAGTCGAGCACGCAATACGTCACGTCCAGACGCAGGTCTTCACCGCCCTCGACGATGATCGCCGGGGGTACCCAGACATGGATTGGCTGCCCGACATCCGCTGCGCTGATCCTGGGCAGGTCCATTCGTACATCGCCCCAGCGCAAGGTGATTTCGTCGTCCTCGGCCATGTTCAGGTAGGGCTCGATGGTCAGCGGGACGCCGCGTTTGATCTGATTGGGGTTCACCCCCTGGCGGCGGATGGTGTCGGGCAGCGTGACCGGCGCCAGTTGCTGATTCTCGTCACCGCACAACGTCGAAGGCTGACCACCGGGGCAGTCGAGTTTGACCTGCACCCGGGTTGCCGCCGACAGCGCCGGGCCCTGACCGACCTGCATGATCCGGTAGTGGATGCGTGCGGTGCCACTGGCAATGAAACTTTCCGGAACCCGCAGACTGACCGAGGCGCCGAGGTCTTCGCTGGTCAATACCCGGGAGGCGACGTAGCAGTTGTTCCAGAACAGTTCGATCAGGTCACCGACGTCCATGCCGGGGTAGGGCAGGACATCGATCAGCAGATGAGCGGCGGCGGCCAGGTTGATGGCGTTTTTTTGCGCGGATGCCAGGTTCGGCGCTGCCAGTTCGGGGGTAGGCGAAGTGCGGGTCATCGGGTTCTCTCCTTGAAGTCTTGCAGCGAATTCCGTTTCTTGAAAAAACAAAAGGCGTGATGAATCGGTAATACAACTGTGAACTTTTGTTCTGGTTGAGTACGGAATGATTCAACTAATTGGTGCCGGTTGGCGACTAGATAAGAGGGTGCGCGAAAGAGTGTCAATGGTCCGGATTAGTTAATCCGTAAATTACGAGCTAATCAGAAACTTCCTACGCTGGCAAGGCGGGCTGCCTAGCTGTTTTGGCGAACGGAACTACGGTTTTTACGGATTTTCAGCTGTTTTCGGGCAAGCCGGTTTAAACCTTTATCCACATGCACAGGTACGTCGCAGATTGTTCTTATCTGTTGCAGAACATAGATGTAGTTGTTTGAAAGGTTTTAATGTTTTGGCGGGAGAGATGAAGATAACTTCCATCCATGGAAGTTAATGGTTTGCATCAAGTTGCTCAGGCGTGATTCAGAAACTTGCTGAGAAACTGTTTGGTGCGTTGTTCTTTCGGGTTGGCAAACAACGCCTTGGCTTCACCTTGCTCGACGATCACGCCTTTGTCGAAAAACACCACCCGGTTGGCCACGTCGCGGGCAAAACCCATTTCGTGGGTGACGATGACCATGGTGCGCTTTTCTTCAGCGAGGCCGCGAATGGTCGCCAGTACTTCGCCGACCAGTTCCGGGTCGAGGGCCGAGGTCGGCTCGTCGAACAGGATCACTTCCGGCTCCATCGCCAGCGCCCGGGCAATCGCCACGCGCTGTTGCTGACCGCCGGACAGGCGACGCGGATAAGCGTCCTCCTTGCCTGCCAGACCGACTTTGGCCAACAGTTTCATGCCCAAGGCGGTGGCTTGTTCGCGCGGCATCTTCTTGACCACGATCGGCCCTTCGATGACGTTTTCCAGCGCGGTACGATGGGGGAACAGGTTGAAGTTCTGGAACACGAAACCCACGTGCTGGCGCAGGTTGCGCACCAGGCTTTGCTGCTGGCTCAACGGGCGGCTGGTATCGATTTCGATATCGCCGACCTTGATCCGGCCGCTGGTGGGTTGCTCAAGGAAATTCAGGCAGCGCAGGAACGTGGTCTTGCCCGAACCGCTGGGGCCGATGATGGCCACGACCTCGCCTTCTTTCACCTCAAGATCGATGCCTTTGAGCACCTCTTGACCCTTGAACTGCTTTGTCAGTTTTTCCACGACAATCATGGGGTCAGGACTCCTGGTCGTGCCGATTGACCCGCTCTTCCAACTTGTTCTGCAGGTGCGACAGCACCGTGGCCAGAATCCAGTAGATCAGCGCGGCGGCAAGATACATGGTGAAGACTTCGAAAGTCCGGGCGGTAATCAGCTGTGCCTGACGGAACAGTTCCGGCACCTGAATGGTGGCGGCCAGTGCCGTGTCCTTGACCAGCGAAATGAAGCTGTTGCCCAGCGGCGGCAACGCCGTGCGCATGGCCTGCGGCAGGATGGCCCGGCGCAGGGTCTGCGCGCGGGTCATGCCGATGCTCGCAGCGGCTTCCCACTGACCCCGTTCGATCGAACCGATCGCGGCACGCAGGATTTCACAGGCGTAAGCGGCCATGTTCAGCGAGAAGCCGATCAGGGCCGCTGGCAGCGGATCGAGTTCCAGACCCAATTGCGGCAAGCCGTAATAGATCACGAACAGCTGCACCAGCAACGGCGTGCCGCGAAAGAACGACACGTAGATCCGGGCAAGCCAACTGACCGATTTGAAGCGCGACAGGCGCATCAACGCCAGCCCAAAGCCCAGCAGCAAGCCGAAGAACATGCCGCCGAGACTGAGGATCACCGTGAAGTACGCGCCCTTGAGCAGGAAGGGCGCGGAGTCGAGTGCGAGTTGGAAAGCTTCTTCCATTATTTAGTGACGTCAGCGTTGAAGTATTTCTTGGACAGCTTCTCAAGGGTACCGTCGGCACGCAGTTCGTCGAGGGCCTTGTTCACCGCAGCCAGCAGCTCCGGTTCGCCTTTACGCAGGGCAATGCCGGACTCCTGACGGGAGAAGGCTTCACCAGCGGCTACGGTTTTCGGAGCTTTTTTGGCGTATTCCAGCGCGGCCAGACGGTCGATCAGGATGGCGTCGGTGCGACCATTGTTCAGGTCGGCGAACTTGGTCGGATCATCGTCGTAGGTGCGCACGTCAGCGCCCGGCACATTGGCGCGGACCCACTGTTCGTAGTTGGTGCCCAGGCCGACACCGACCTTCTTGCCGGACAGGTCGGCAGCGGTCTTGATGTTCAGCGCGGCTTCCTTGCTCTTCAGCACCAGCGCCTGAATCCCGGAAACGGTGTAGGGCTCGGAGAAGTCATACTTCTTTTTGCGCTCGTCGGAGATGGTCACCTGGTTGACCACGACGTCCAGGCGCTTGGATTCCAGCGCGGCGAGGATGCCGTCCCACTTGGTGGGTTGAACCTTGGCTTTGACACCCAGCTTCTGCGCCAGCGCTTCGGAGAGTTCGACCTCGAAACCGGAGAGTTTGCCGTTCTCGTCAACGAAGCTGAACGGTGGGTAAGTGCCTTCCAGGCCGACGTTGATAACGCCTTTGTCCTTGATCTGCTTCAGCTGTTCACCGGCAGTTGCCTGGCCGATCAGGCCGGCGCTCAGTGCAAGGCCCAGCGAACCTACCAGCAGATTGCGACGTAGTGCGGAAAAATTCATGACAAGCCCCTGTGTTTTCTTATGGAAGACGCTTAAGGAAAGTTGGCGAATTCGGGATTTGAACGACTGCGTTATCGTGCCCTAAAGCAGCTTATGCGTCTTGCGCGAAATTCGCCTGCGGCGAGACTATAAGATGTCTGCGTTAGACTTGAAAATACTTAATATTTGAAATGATATTCCTTTGTGGAATATGTGTTGTTCGCGAAAAAGATCGCAGCCTGCGGCAGCTCCTACATTTGGAATGCGTACTCCTGTAGGAGTTGCCGCAGGCTGCGATCTTTTGATCTTCCGGTTACAGAAAATCCCTATAGGCAAACAACGCCGGGGCCCCGCCGGTATGCAGGAAAATGATCGGGCCATCGTCGAAGCGCTGACGCCCGATGCCGTCGAGCAAACCGGCCATGGCCTTGCCGGTGTACACCGGATCGAGCAGCACCGCGTCCTGACTCGCCAACAGCTTCACCGCCGCCAGGGTCCCGGCATTCGGCTCGCCATACCGCGGGCCGAAGTATTCGTCCCACAACTCGACCTTGAAGTGCTCCGGCAATTTCACGCCCAGCAGATCCGCCGTGCGTTCGGCCAGACCCTGCACTTTCGGGCGCTGATCTTCTTCGCTGCGCGAAACGGTCACGCCGATCACCGGCAGTTGTGGCAAGGCTTCGCTCAATGCCAGCGCCAGACCGCTGTGGGTCCCGGCGCTGCCCGAGGCCAGCACCACGGCGGCGAAATCGAGGCCGGTGTCCTTGATCTGTTCGGCCAGTTCCAGGCCGGCGCGCACGTAGCCCAACGCACCCAGTGCATTGGAGCCACCGATCGGCACCAGATAGGGTTTTTTGCCATTGCTGCGCAGACGCACGGCGAGGGCGGCCAGTTGTTCGTCGGCATTATCGAGGTTGTCGACCCGTTCGACCTTGGTGTCGAACAGGTCCAGCAGCAGGCGATTGCCGTTGCCGGTGTAATCGCTATCGTCGGTGCCCAGCGGATTTTCCAGCAGGGCCACGCAACCCAGGCCCAATTTGGCGGCCAGCGCGGCGGTCTGGCGCACGTGGTTCGATTGCAGGGCGCCTGCGGTGATCAGCGTGTCGGCGCCCTGGGCGAGGGCATCGGCGGCGAGGTATTCGAGTTTGCGCAGTTTGTTGCCGCCCATGGCCAGCGGTGTCAGGTCATCGCGCTTGATGTACACGTCGCGACCCAGCCAGGCGGACAGGCGTTCGAGTTTTTCCAGAGGCGTGGGTTGTCCGAGCAGATCGAGACGGTTAAAGCGTTCCAGCTGTTGTTTGATCATGAGCCCGTACTGGCGGAGAAAGATGAAAGGACTATAGGCACGCGGTTTTACCGGGGCAACCGGCAATCGCTTATAGCCAAATGTGCTTAGGCCAGCACTATCGGTTCTTAATTCGCCGTCGCGGGCATGCCGTAAAGTAGTCGCCGTTAACGCGGCCAGACCGTCCGGCCGCCCGTGAGGAGTCTTTACCGTGAGCGAGCGTTCCAGCCATTGGCAACTGCAGACCATCGTCAGCCAACTGCGCAGTGCGCGGGATCAGTGGCGTGCACAGAATGGCCGGGCCACCGGCGAGCAGGGTGGCCGCGAGTTGCCATCCCGCGCGGCGATGGCGGAGATTCTCGAGGCCTTGTGTGGCGCGTTGTTCCCGATGCGTCTGGGGCCGGTGGATCTGCGTGAGGAGAGTGAAGACTTCTATGTCGGTCACACCCTCGACACGGCGCTGAATGCCTTGCTGGCGCAAGCCAGGCTTGAGCTGCGCTATGTCGCCCGGCACAGCGCTCAGGACGACAGCGATGTCGAGAAACAGGCGATTCGCATTATTCAGGACTTCGCCCTGGCCTTGCCGGGCCTGCGCAGCTTGCTCGACACCGACGTGCTGGCGGCCTATCACGGCGACCCGGCGGCGCGCAGTGTCGATGAAGTGCTGTTGTGCTATCCGGGGATTCTGGCGGTGATCCACCACCGTCTGGCGCATCATTTGTATCGCGCCGGGCTGCCGTTGCTGGCGCGGATCAGTGCGGAAATCGCGCACTCGGCGACGGGCATCGATATTCACCCGGGCGCGCAGATCGGCCGCAGCTTCTTCATCGACCACGGCACGGGTGTGGTGATCGGCGAAACCACGATCATCGGCGAGCGTGTACGGATCTATCAGACCGTGACACTCGGCGCCAAGCGCTTCCCGGCGGACGAGGACGGACAGTTGCAGAAGGGGCATCCTCGGCATCCGATTGTCGAGGATGACGTGGTGATCTACGCCGGGGCGACGATTCTCGGGCGGATCACCATCGGCCAGGGCTCGACCATCGGCGGCAATGTCTGGCTGACCCGCAGTGTGCCGGCGGGGAGCAACCTGACCCAGGCCAATCTGCAGCATGATGACGGGACGCAGAAGTAAGCTTCTGAGTCTGCGTTGCGATATCAGGTCTCATCGCCAGCAGGCTCGCTTGTATGTTTAGACTTGAAGGGGTGGGCGGGACTAAAAGCTC
>NZ_CP101655.1:5669315-5760603 GCF_028830055.1 Pseudomonas serboccidentalis | reverse complement strand
CGCAGGAAACTTTTTTTACTTAGCCTGCGAACAATTTTGCACAGTTATTTTCGAATCAGAACACTAGAATAGCCCCATCTTTTTCGGAGCCAGAGCCTTTATGTCAGAGTCGGTTGACGCCCCCGGGCTGTCAGATTTACCGCTGGAAGACTTGGTGGCCTGTCACGAGTGCGACTTGTTGATGCGCAAGCCCAAGCTTGCTCACGGCGAGAAAGCCTTGTGTCCACGCTGCGGTTACGAGTTGTATGCCCACCGCCATAACGTAGTGCAGCGCAGCCTTGCTCTGGTTATCGCAGCATTGCTGTTGTTCGTGCCGGCGAACTTTTTACCCATCATGCAGCTCAATGTACTCGGGCAGTCGTCGCAAGACACTGTCTGGAGCGGTGTGGTTGGACTGTTCAATACCGACATGCGCGGTGTTTCCGTCGTTGTGTTTCTTTGCAGCATGGCGATTCCGTTACTCAAATTGCTCTGCCAGTTATTCGTATTGCTGACGATCCGTTTCAACATCGGGCGTAGCTACGGTTTGCTGCTGTATCGCATTTATCACCACCTCAAAGACTGGGGAATGCTTGAGGTCTACCTCATGGGCGTATTGGTGGCGATCGTCAAACTGGCAGATATGGCAGCTATCACCGTTGGTTTCGGTCTGGCATGTTTCGTCGGCTTGTTGTTGGTCCAGGTCTGGCTGGAAGTGGTGATGTCACCGCATCAGATCTGGCAGGCGCTATCAGGAGAAGACCCTCATGCGGGCGATTGATGCGGGCATTCTGATCTGTACCGAATGCCACGAGTTGAACAGGCAGAACGCGGACACCGACGAACAAACCTGCACCCGTTGCGGTGCGCTGGTCCATGCTCGCCGGCCGAACAGCCTGGCTCGAACCTGGGCACTGCTGATCACTGCGGCGATTATCTACATTCCGGCCAACGTGTTGCCGATCATGACCGTCAGCTCGTTGGGACAGGGTGACCCGAGCACGATCATGTCCGGGGTGATCCAATTGGTGCAGCACGGCATGATCCCGATTGCCGCTGTGGTGTTCATCGCCAGTATTCTGGTGCCGACCTTCAAACTGGTGGGCATCGCGTTGCTGTTGTTTTCGGTACAGCGACGCCAGCCATTGTCTGCACGCCAGCGAATCTGGATGTACCGCTTCATTGAGTTCATCGGCCGCTGGTCGATGCTCGATATCTTTGTGATCGCCATTCTGGTGGCGGTCGTCAACTTCGGCCGGCTTGCCAGTGTCGAAGCCAACCTCGGCGCCATCGCCTTCGCCAGTGTGGTGATTCTGACGATGCTTGCCGCAGTAACTTTCGATCCCCGACTGATTTGGGATAACACGGAGTCGGACGACGACCATGACTGATTTGCCCGTAGCGAAAACCCGACCGGCTTCCAACTGGTCTGCGATTTGGGTACTGCCCCTGATTGCCCTGATCATCGGTGGCTGGCTCGGCTGGCGTGCCTATAACGAAACCGGCATCGAGATTCAGGTGCGTTTCGAAAGCGGTGAAGGCATCCAGGCCAACAAGACCGAGGTCATGTACAAGGGCATGTCGGTCGGTAAGGTGAAGACCCTGAAGCTTGACGACGAAGGCAACTCCAAAGGCGTGATCGCCACCGTCGAAATGAACAAGGACGTCGAGCAATACCTCAAGACCAGCACCCGTTTCTGGCTGGTGAAACCGAGCGTGACCCTGGCCGGTATCACCGGTCTGGAAACGTTGGTTTCGGGTAATTACGTGGCCATCAGTCCCGGCGAAGGCGAGCCGACCCGCAAGTTCAAGGCGCTGGCCGAAGAGCCGCCGCTGTCGGACTCCAAGCCTGGCCTGCACCTGACCATCAAGGCGGATCGCCTCGGCTCGCTGAACCGTGGCAGCCCGGTGTTCTACAAGCAGATCAAGGTTGGTCAGATCAAAAGCTACGTGCTTTCCGAAGACCAGAGCACTGTTGAACTCAAAGTGTTCATCGAGCCGACCTACGCCAAACTGGTGCGCAAACACACGCGTTTCTGGAATGCCAGCGGCATCAGCATCGACGCCAACCTGTCCGGCGTGAAAGTGCGCAGCGAATCCCTGGCGAGCATCGTTGCCGGCGGTATCGCTTTTGCGACACCGGAGAACCGTAAAGACAGTCCGCCGACTGATCCAAGCCTGCCGTTCCGTCTGTATGAAGACTTTGACGCGGCCGCTGCCGGCATTCGAGTGAAGGTCAAACTCAGCGACTTCGAAGGCCTGCAGGCCGGCCGTACACCGGTGATGTACAAGGGCATTCAGGTGGGTAACCTGAAAGCGTTGAAAATCGATCCGGACCTGAACAGCGCCACCGCCGAGCTTACCCTTGACCCGCTGGCCGAAGACTATCTGGTCGACGGCACACAGTTCTGGGTGGTCAAACCATCGATCTCCCTGGCTGGTATCACCGGACTCGAAGCGCTGGTGAAAGGTAACTACATCGCCGTGCGCCCGGGCGACAAAGGCGCAGCCCCGAAACGCGAATTCGAGGCCCGGCCAAAAGCCCCGCCACTGGATCTGCGCGCCCCAGGTCTGCACCTGGTGTTGTTCACCGACGTTCTGGGTTCGATCGAAGTCGGCAGCCCGATTCTGTACAAACAGGTCAAGGTCGGTTCGGTACAGAGCTACCAGTTCTCCAGAACCAAAAAACAACTGGTGATCGGTGTCCACATCGAGAAGGAATACGAAAACCTGGTCAACGCGTCGACCCGCTTCTGGAACGTCAGCGGTATCACCCTCACCGGTGGTTTGACCGGCGGTATTCAAGTGAAAAGCGAGTCACTGCAAACGCTGATGGCCGGCGGTATCGCTTTCGAAACACCGCAAGCCAAGGCGCCGTTGCAAAAGCGGATCCCGCGCTTCCGCTTGTTCGCCAACCATGACGAGGCCAACCAGAAAGGCACGCTGGTGACGATCAAGGTCGACCGCGCCGATGGTTTGCGCCCGGGTACGCCGATTCGTTTCAAAGGGCTGGATGTCGGCAAGATTGAAGACGTCGATCTGACCGACGATCTGCAATCGGTGATGATCACCGCACGGATCACTGAGGTACCGGAGAAGATCGCCCGGGTCGGCAGTCAGTTCTGGGTGGTCAAGCCTGAGTTGGGGTTGATCAAAACCCAGAACCTGGAAACCCTGGTCACCGGGCAATACCTGGAAGTGCAGCCAGCGGCGAAGAACCTCGGCCCGCAGAAGAACTTCGTCGCGCTGGCCAATCCGCCGGAGGAGGTCAAGCAGGAGGCCGGTTTGAGTCTGGTATTGAGCGCCGCCCGCCGCGGTTCGCTGAAACCCGGTGTGCCGGTGACCTACCGCGAAATTACCGTGGGCAAGGTCACGGGTTATGAGCTGGGCCAGACCGCTGATCGTGTGTTGGTGCACATTTTGATCGAGCCGAAATACGCGCCGCTGGTGCGCAGCGGTAGCCGGTTCTGGAATACCAGTGGTGTCGGTTTCGACATCGGGCTGTTCAAGGGCATGACGGTACGCACGGAGTCGCTGGAAACCGTGATCCAGGGCGGTATCGCCTTCGCCACGCCGGACGGTGAGCGAATGGGTAACCCGGCGCGTGCGGAGCAGACGTTCCCACTGTTCGACAAGTTCGAGGATGAGTGGCTGACCTGGGCGCCGAAGATTTCTCTTGGTAAGTAACCTTGCGGCGTCTGTAAGGACGCCATCGCGAGCAGGCTCACTCCTACAAGGGAACGCCTTCCAACTGTAGGAGTGAGCCTGCTCGCGATAGGGCCCGCAAAATCAACACAAACCCCCAAGCTATAAAAAAGGGCCGCGATCCCATCAGATCGCGGCCCTTTTTTTGCCTTCAGTTAATGCCGATCAAACCTCATCCAGCTCCGGTTCATCCGCTTCAACATTGACGGTGGCTTTCACTGCATCATGGCGACGGATGTACTTCCAGTCCGCCTCGTCGATGTAGATGCCCGCCGGGCCGCTGCCGCCTTCCAGGTCGATGGCGACACTGGCGCAGACCTGCGGCTTCACACTCGCCAGAATCGGCACGAAGCCCAGTTGCAGGCTGGTTTCCAGCAGGGCGGCCTGGTTCTTCTCGTCGATGTCCGCCGCCTCGTCCAGGTAGTACGGCAGACGCACGCGACCGGCCAGGTCACGGTCCATCAAGTGCAGCAACAAGTACATGTTGGTCAGCGCCTTGATGGTCATGGTGGTGCCGTTGGACGCCGCGCCGTCGATGTCGGTGTGGATCACCGGCTGGCCGTTGACCTTGGTGATCTCGAACGCCAGTTCGAACAAGTCCTTGAGACCGAGCTGGTTGTGGTTCGCCGCCACCAGCCGTGCCAGGTATTCCTTGGCCTCTTCGTTCTTGTTGTCCTGCTCGGCGCTCTGGCTCAGATCGAACACCGACAGGGTTTCGCCTTCTTCGTACTGACCGGCGCTGTGGATGATCTGGTCGATGTGCTTGAGCGCTTCCTTGTTCGGCGCCAGGACGATGCGGAAGCTCTGCAGGTTGGACACCTGACGCTTGTTGATCTCACGGTTGAACAGCGCCAGTTGATGCTCGAGGCTGTCGTAGTCGCTGCGGATGTTGCGCAGGGTCCGGGCGATGTCGGTGACCGCCGCACGACGGGCCTTGCCCAGCGTCAGGGCTTCATCGGTACGGTGCGCGTAAGCGTTGATCAGCAACGACAGACGGCGCTCCATGTCGTCTTCGCTGTCGAACTTGGCCACGCCTTTCAGACGCACTTGCGCGTACAGCGCTTCGATCTGCCCGTCAGCGCGCAGCAGGCCTTGCCAGCTGTCCTGATAGTCGTTGAGCAGCGGCAGCAGGTTGTCCATCGAGTCGTCGACTGGATCCATGAACGGCGTGCCGAACGGCAGGTCCGCCGGCAGCAACTGACGACGGCGCAGCGCGTCGTCGAGGGTGCGTTGCTTGGCTTCCATGTCGGCGATCTGCCGGCCGACCAGTTGCAGCTTGGCCGACAGTTGCTGGACGCGCTCGGTGAACGCATCGCTGGAGCGTTTGAGTTCGTCCTGCGCCGCTTCCATCTGCGCCAGTTGCTCAAGCTTGTCGCCTTCTTCGGCACTCAGGGTCTGGGTGCGACGGAAGTCTTCCAGTGCTTTCTGCGCGTCCAGCACTTGCTGGTACAGCGCTTCGGTCTGGGTCTTGCTCGCGGCGCGGTCGGCGGCCACGGCTTGCTGGGTCTTGAGTTGCTTGAGTTCTTTTTCCAGACGCTCTTTCTGGTCGCGCAGTGCGGCGCGGTCAGCCAGCGCTTGCAGGGCCGGCGGCTCGATGTGCGAGATGTCGATCGACAGACCAGGCACTTCGAAACGCTCGCCCTTGAAGCCATCGAGGATCAGCTCGACCGATTTGACCCACTCACCATCTTCGTCGAGCGTGATGCCATGTTCACCCAGCGGCAGGCTGAACAGCGCACTGTTGAACAGGCGCATCAGGCGCTCGACGTCCTGCTGCGAGAACTCTTCGCGCAGACGGGCGTAGCTGTTGTTGTCGGCGTGATCGAGTTGCTGTTTCACCGACTTCAGGCGTTTTTCCAGATCGCGCAGACGCTCTTCCAGATCCTCGGCGCTGAACTGACGGGACTGTGCCAGCGCACCGGCCAGTTCGTCGTGAGCGTCCTTGGCCGCGAGCAATTGTTGCTCCAGCACTTTGACGTCATCGACCAGCGCGAAGCGGTTCTTCAGCACCGACAGCTCACCGAGCCAGCGCTGGATGCCGGAGATTTCCCGCTCCAGACGCATCAGTTCCTGAGTACCACCACGCTGATCGTTTTGCAGATCGTCCTGCTCGCGACGGTAGTGTTCGGCCTGAATGGTCAGCTCTTCCTTGCGCGCCGTGGCGTAATCCGACCAGGTACCGAGCAACGAATCGAGCAGCGGCGACAGGCGATGCAGTTTGCCGCGCAGCACGTCACGCTGTTTCACGCCATTGGCCAAGGCCTCAACCAAAGGGCCGGCCGCGACCAGCGAGTTGTAGTCCTGCTCCATCCGGCGCACATCACGGAAGGCTTCTTCGCACGCGGCGATGTAGTCGACGCTGCCGGAACGCAGGCTGTGCTCGAACGCATCGAGGAACAACTGCTTCAACTTGGCTGCAGTGATTTCGCGCATGTGCAGCAGGTTGATGAACAGCGCGCGGAAGGTCTTCAGGCTCTGCTCGCTGGTGGAGCGCAGTGGGATCAGAGTCAAGTCCAACGGGATCGACGTGTGACCGCCAACCAACAGGCGGCGCAGTTCGTCCGGCTTGAGTTCGTAGGCTTTCAGGCCTTCTTTCTCAAGGTTGCTGAACAGCTCCTTCTGGCGCAGGCAGGTGTCGTTTTTCTGGTAGTGCGCCAGATCGAGCTTGCCGGCGTAGGCAAAGAACTGGTGACCGAAACCACCGCCCGGGCCGCGACCGACCACACCAATCACGTGCGGGCCGTGCGGCAGGTTCACTTCGACGAGGATGTAGCTGGTGTCGGAGGCGAAGTAGAAACGCCGCGATTGTTCCAGGCTGTACTTGCCGAAACTCATGTCCGACATGCGCGCCAGAATCGGGAACTGCAAGGCGTTGATCGACGCCGATTTACCGAGGTTGTTCGCGCCGTAGACCGACAGCGGTTCTTCCAGCGGGAACAGGCCGAGGCTGTAACCGGCGGTGTTCAAAAGGGCAAAGCGGCGGATGCCGTAGCGTTCCTGGCTCATGCGTCGGACTCCTGTTCTTCGGCAATGGCGCGAGCCAGTGCGTCTTCTTCGCTTTCTTCCGCAAATTCACTCAAGTCGAGCGGATCATCGGTTTCGAGGAATTTGGCTTCGGCTTCTTCGTCGATCAGCACCGGTGCTGGCAGCGGCAGAACGCTGTGCACGCTGGCCGCCAGATCGCGGTCCTGCTGCACCGACAGGCACACGTCGAGGAAGCGGTGCATCGGCGGCAGGAAGCGGTACACGCCGTTTTCTTCACCGGCGAAACCGAGCTGGGTCATGCGGCGCATGATTTTTTCTTCCAGCTCTTCAACGGTCTGCACTTCGGCCTGGATGAACAGGTCGCGGTATTTATCCAGCAACGACGGCAGTTCTTCACGGCCGAGGCTGCCACCGTCGAGCACGGCGATCGGGTCACGGCCCTGATCGGCCAGGTGCTCGACGAGGATGAAGGTGAACAGCGCCAGACGCTGGGCCGTCTTGTTCACCGCAGCGGCAGCCATGTCCGGTACGAAGTAGTAGAAACCACGGGTATCGCAGACCAGTTCGAACCCCAGCGCCTTGAACAGCGTGCGGTATTGATCCTGGAAGTTCGACAGTTGCGCGTACAGTTCCGGGTCGCGGCGGCTGACGTGATAGCCCTTGAACAGCTCGCGGAAGATCGGCGCCAGTTGGGACAGTTCGGATAGATCAAGATGCATTTGGGATGCTCGCAGAATCCTCGGCGGCGGCAGGGTCGCGGGCCGAGAGCAGGGCGAAGGAGCGCAGGCTGACCTGGTGCTCGTGAGTGTGGTATTCGCGGCGTTCCAGACGCTCGCGCGTGAAGCGTTTTTCCCGCGACAGGCGCGAGAACCAGTACAGCAATTCGTCGGTGGCGCCGTCCGGTTCCTGCTCCAGCAGCCAGGTCATCAGATCCGGCATTGGCAGGGACTCTTCGCAACGCTCGACCATTTCGCGCACGGTGCGCGGCGCACGTGGGGCTTCGCCGGATTTTTGCGTCTTGTGCGCCTTGGGGAAACGCGCCGGTTTCGGCTCGAAACGCGCCAGGGCATAGACGTAGGCTTCGACCTGACTGGCGCTGCCGAGGAAAGTGCTTTGCGGCCGGGTGAACAGCGGCATCGCCGCTTGCGGCACGGCATCGATGCCTTTACGGCGAATCGCCGCCAGCGCCAGTGCGGCACCCCGGGTCACGGCGTTGTGTCGGCGCGCTTCTTCACGCAGCGGCAGCAGCAGTTCGCGGGCGTGGCGCAGGGTCAGCTGGGCGCTGGTCTGCATTTCGAGGATGCGCGCGTGGGTGCGCAGCAGCATGTCGTCATCAACCAGGTGGCCGAGGCGCTGCTGTTCGCTGAGCATCTTCAGCAGCACGGTTTCGACCTTGCGCACGCCTTGTTCGAAGGCACCGTCGGCGTTCACCAGATCGATCATCGGCTCGACGTATTCGTCCCAGGTCGCCAGGACTTCGGCGTAACGCTGACGCAGCGGGATCTGCCGGTCGCTGGTCTTGGCCCGTTCGGCCACGGCCACCAGCGCCTGCTCGTCGTTGTCGAGCTTTTTCAGCACGTCACGCACGCGCATGTCGAGCAAACGCAGCTGGCGGGCGAGGTCGTTGCCATCGCGGATGTCGAACGCGTCCTGGATGTAACCGGCCAGACGTTCGAGGTGACGCAGGTAGGCTTCGATCTCCAGGCACAGGCCCAGACGGTGCTCACGGCGCAAGTAGGCGAGGAAGTCGTGGATCTGCGCGTTGAGCTCGAAACGGTTCGGGCTTTTCGCCACGGGCACCAGAATGTCGAGGCGAATCCACACGTCGAGCAGGCTGGTGATGTCCTGCGGCGTGCTGTCCAGTTGTTGGGCGGCCAGTTGCGTGCGCAGTTCGTTGAGGCTCAGGGTGCCTTGGTCGAAGTGCTCGCACAGTGGCTCCAGAAGTGCCCAGTGTTCAGCGAGGGCGCGCAAGACGCGCTTGGGTTCGATCATCGGAATGGCCGGCTGGTTGGCGATTAAAAGCCGCGATTGTACTGCATCAGGAACGATGCGATTCACTCTCGGGACGGGCTGTCGCATTTTCTGAGGCAGAGCATTGCTCAAGACTATCGATCAACAGCAAGCGATCTTGAGCGAAGGGCGGTAGAATCGGCGCACTTTCAGTTATCCACAAGTGGCCGACCTTTGCTTATCGAGTCCCGCCGCCGCGCCTATTTGAACGCCATGCAGGTGGTCAACTGGCTGCCGCGCACCGAATTGCCTTTTGCCGCGCCGTCGCGGCCCGAGCTGCTGGACATGCCCGAGCCTGAGCCAGAGGTCGCGGTGTTGCCGGTTGTGCAGGCCGAAGCGGCGGTGCAACCTGCCGCCCGTCCGGTAGAACGGCCGAAAATCGAAGTGCCGCGCCCGTCGCTCGCCAGTACGCGCAATGGTGCCAAACCGGTGGAAGAGGTCGAAGAGGCGCCGGTCGTCGCCAAACCCGCGCCTGTACCGCCACCGCGTTTCGCCCTGCAATTGCTGCGCGCCGGGACTTGTTTACTGTTGGTGGAGTTACCCACAGGCGAAGCGTTCCAGAGCCGCGATCCGGCCTATCTGCTGCTTAAAGATATGCTGCGCGCCGCCGGTCTGCCGGATGCGCCGCAGATCGTCGGCGAGCCGGTGCGCTGGCCGTGGCTGAATCGCGGCACCATGGACCAGGGCCCGGAAGCAGCCCGTGATTTTGTGCAGGGGTTCCTCTCGGTGCAAATGGAAGCGGCGCCATGCGCCTGCCTGTGGCTGATCGGCCTGCCGGCGGTGCGGTTTGCCGGTGAAGCGGATGCCGAAGCGTTCAACAGTGAATTGCAGATCGAAGGCCTGGGCCTGGCCTGGGCCATTCCGGGTCTGGAATTGTTAATGGAAGAGCCACAGCGCAAGGCCGCTGTGTGGCAAGCCATGCGTCGGCTGATGGCGCGCTGGAAAGAATCGAATGAGTGAAGCTGTATCGTTCCGCCCGATGACCGAGGCGGACCTGGACGCGGTATTGAAGATTGAATACGCGGCGTACAGCCATCCCTGGACCCGTGGGATTTTTCTCGACGGGCTGGGCAAGTACCAGATCTGGCTGATGTTCGAAGGCCAGCAGCAGGTCGGTCACGGGGTGGTGCAGATCATTCTGGATGAGGCGCACCTGCTGAACATCACGGTCAAACCGGAGAATCAGGGGCGCGGGCTGGGGCTGACGCTGCTCGAGCATCTGATGTCGCGGGCGTATGCGGCTGAGGCTCGGGAGTGTTTCCTGGAAGTGCGCGACAGCAATACCGCGGCGTTCAAGCTGTATGAGCGCTATGGCTTCAACGAGATTGGCCGGCGTCGGGATTATTATCCGGCGGTGGGCGGGCGTGAAGACGCCGTGGTCATGGCTTGTACCCTGGTTGATTGAATACTGTCGGAGCTGCCGAAGGCTGCGATCTTTTGATCTTGAGCTAAAAAACAAAGTCAAAAGATCGCAGCCTGCGGCAGCTCCTACGGGGATCGTATGATGGCGGGTGATCAGCGATTGCCATCCAGCGGATCGCGCCGCGCCAGCTCTGCCTCATCCAGGCCATTGCCGCCGCCGATGTCATCCTCGTCGACAATGCTCAAATCCCAATCCGCCTGATTGCCTTCGCCAGCCTCTTCGGCGTCCCGGGCACCATCTTCATGAATCAGCGTTTCCGGGCTCATATCATCGTCAGTCGGTTCGTGATCGCTGGTTGAGGCACCGGTAAAGCCTGCCTCACGCACCCGCTCGTTCGGCATCAACTGCTCGCGTTCACGTTCCGGGATTTCATCACCGATTTTTGCGCTGGGTTCGTCTTCATCGAAATCCAGCTCATGCACCGAGCCCATGCGGTCTTCGTTATCATCGATGGGTTCGGGTTGCACCGCATCGTACGGACGTCGTGAATCAGTCATGGCAATTCCTCATACTGTGGGCCTTACTGAGTGGACTCACCGGGCACTCGAGAATTCCAAAGAAAACACCTGCAGTTCTTGCGTGACCCCGACGGGCGGTCGTCTGTCATACCAGCGCATCTTTCTTGAGGCCTTACACCATGCACGACTTACAAGACCTGATTGATAACAACGAGCGTTGGGCTGACGCGATTACCAAGGAAGACCCGGATTTCTTCGCCAAGCTGGCGCGCCAGCAAACCCCTGAATACCTGTGGATCGGCTGCTCCGACGCACGGGTACCGGCCAACGAGATTGTCGGCATGCTGCCGGGTGATCTGTTCGTACACCGTAACGTCGCCAACGTGGTGCTGCACACCGACCTCAATTGCCTGTCGGTGATCCAGTACGCGGTCGACGTGCTCAAGGTCAAACATATCCTTGTTACCGGCCACTACGGTTGCGGCGGTGTGCGGGCGTCGATGCAGGATCGGCAGTTTGGTCTGATCGACGGCTGGCTGCGTTCGATCCGCGATCTGTATTACGAAAAACGTGAAGAGCTGGCCAAGCTGCCGACCGAAGAAGAACAGGTCGACCGGCTGTGCGAACTCAACGTTGTCCAGCAAGTGGCCAACGTCGCCCACACCAGCATCATCCAGAACGCCTGGCATCGTGGGCAGAGCCTGTCGATTCACGGCTGCATCTACGGCATCAAGGATGGTCGCTGGAAAAGCCTGAACACCACCATCAGCGGTTTCGAGCAACTGCCGCCGCAATACCGCTTGCGCCCGGTCGGGGCGTTGTAAGCCCGATCAGTGCGCGTGCCGCCAGCGCTGCAAGAAGTGCTGGCCCTCGATAGAGGGGGGGTCATCGTAACCGGTGATCCACCCTCGGCAGCGCGGCCCGCCGCAGGTGCAGGCAAACTGGTGCAACAGGCGGTCTTCGGTGGCGGCAAAGTCGATGGTCAGGCGTTCACCCGGGCGAATATCGCGCAGCGCCCACAGCCACAATTCGCTCATATCCAGAAACACGTTCGGATCGCAGGCATGTTCGAGCAGTCCGCAAAAGCGCGGGTCGTAGATATGGATGCCGGTCAGTAGCTGGCGGGTCTGGCGACAGCGATAGGGGAGCAATTGCCCGGAAATTCGACACATCCGGGTGATGCGCAAGAAATCCCGGCGAGCCATCACTGCCGCGCGGCCCTGTTCATCCTGAATGATTTCGAAATCGACTGTAGAAGGAAACCCGAGGCGCACCGGCAACCCGACGAACGGGTAGATGCCTGGCGTATCAGGGGGAATGTGGTGCGGCTGTGCGCGATTGTTCATAACGGTCCCTGTCGGCAAAAGTTGCGACTCGCGTGGCGCTGACGTCCTGTCAGCGTTGCGCCGCGCTTGTTTGGATCCAATCATTTCCTGAAAAACGCTCACCGTCTACTGTCAGATCTGACAGGCGAAATTCGCTGCTCCCCGCGTCAGCATTGACTGACACGGGAAGCCTTTTCAGCCGATCAGAGGTGCGGCGCGGGTACCGCAGTGGCCGGCAGATCGCCCTTGAGCTGTTGCAACTGTGCCTTGATTGGCGTGGTTGAGCACTTGGCGGCAGCGTCAGTCGGGGTCAGGTTGCGGATCGAGGTGTAGAACAGCTCGCAAGTCTTGGTCTTTTGCGTCACTTGCCAGGTCTGCGTGCAGCTGTCGAGCAGGGTTTTCGGGTCGGTACCCGGTTTGCTGCCCATCCCCGCCTGCCAGCAGGCCGCGCTCAAGTCCTGCCCCATGACTTTCAAACCCGCAGCATCAGCCTTGGCTTGATCGCCGTCGTAGCTCGCCGGGTCGGCGGCGTACCAGATGTAGCTTGGGTGGTTTGAACCCAGTACCGGCACATTCACCCCGGCGCTCGGGCTGATGGTCGCCAGACCCAGGACGCCCACGGTCGGCCCGTATTGCTGCTTGATCCAGTTACGCACCGGCGCGCCGAACGCGACCATTGGCAGGGTAGTGCCGGCGCTGGTCTGGCTGAACTGCTTGACCAGTGTGGTCTGGTAGTCCTTGAAGTAGTCGTAGACCCCTTCCAGGTCACTGCCGGCGTTGGACGGCGCGGCGATTGGCGCGATGTCGATGATGGTCTGATAGGCCGGGGTCTGGTCCGCCGGGATACCGTTGTCGGTCAGCAGTGTGGCCCAGCGATCGGTGGTGTTCGAGCGCAGATAATCCTGAGCCTGGGTCAGCGAATAATCTGGCGGGAAGTGCAGCAGCTCGACGCTCTTGCGGTTTTCCAGGGCCATGCCCAGCGGCAGGAACAGATACCAGCTATAAGCCCATTTGCCATCGGCGTTGAGCTTGCTGGCGCCGTTGTAGGCCAGATCGCCAGCGTCGAGCAGCGCCGACAGCGGCTTGTCGTAGCCTTGCGGTACGCCGCTGATTTCGACGTAAATCTGCCCGTTGTCGTTTTTCACCAGCACTTTGGCATTGGCATAGCCGTCGCGTTGCACGCTTTGGCTCAGGTAGTGAGCGACGGTCTGCTCCAGCGACCAGTTGCGATAGCAGATCACGCTGCAGTTGTTGGGGTAGGCGAAGAGCCGGGTGACGCGCTCGGTACTGCCCAGTTTCAGGTCGACATCGGCGTGGGCGGCCGCGCTCAGTGTGAGTGCGGCGAGGGCCAGGGCGGTGGGGGTAAGTCCTGTGAGTTTGAACATGCTCAGATCCTTTTCAGCGTCGGCTCCCCG
Source organism: Pseudomonas serboccidentalis (assembly GCF_028830055.1). NCBI lineage: Bacteria > Pseudomonadati > Pseudomonadota > Gammaproteobacteria > Pseudomonadales > Pseudomonadaceae > Pseudomonas > Pseudomonas serboccidentalis. The sequence goes on along the minus strand of NZ_CP101655.1, from coordinate 5,747,303 downwards.
GGGTTCCGGGGCGCTTCATAGTGGATCAGCTGTGTTGCGCAGAGAAGCCGTCATTCACGGATTTTTGCGTCAGCTCACAGGACTCGGTTTCAGGCCTGAAAATGCAGGGCGTTGGTCAAGTCGCCCATGGGTTTCTGGCCGCGGGCGATCATCGCTTCATCTCGCTGCTTGAGGCCATCGAGGGTTTCGAGCTGGAACACCCGGGTGATCAGGCGCAGGATCGACGCCGTGTCATAGACCGTGTGATCCACTGTGCCTTTGCGGGCGAACGGCGATACCACCAGCGTCGGCACCCGCGAACCCGGGCCCCAGCGATCACCCTTGGGGGGCGCAACGTGGTCCCACCAGCCGCCGTTTTCATCGACGGTGACGATCACCACCATGTTTTTCCACTGCGGGCTTTCGCGCAGCACCTTCAGCGCGCGGACGATGTGCCGATCACCGGAGGCCACGTCGGCATAACCGGCGTGCATGTTCAGGTTGCCTTGGGGCTTGTAGAAACTCACCGCGGGCAACGTGCCGGCCTCGGCATCGGCGAAGAATCTGTTGGTGCTCGACTCATCCCCCAGGCCGGCGTCACGCAGGCGTCTGCTGCGCTCTTGCGGGTTCTCCGGGCCTTGCTGTTTGAAGTAGTTGAACGGCTGGTGGTGATATTGAAAATTGGGGATCTTCGGAATGCCCCCCGAGTCCTTGTACTGCTCGAGCGTCGCTTGCCACGCCCCGGCGTACCAGGCCCAGTCGACGTTCTTCTTCGACAGCTTGTCGCCGATGTGTTCGTGGGTCTGCGGCACCAGCACGTTGGGCAGATCGGCTTTTGAATACTCCGGGCGCTCCGGGTCGCGAATCCACGTCGGCCAGTACGGCGGGGCGAGGGTATTCACGCCAAAGCCATCCGGGGTCAGCGCACTCGGGCCGAACTGCGGCGGGCCGCTCATGGCGCTGGCCGGCGATTGTTCCAGCGGTTTGAGGCGCGGATCGGCCGGGTCAGTGCTTTGCAGCGCGGCGATCTGACTCTTGGCCACCGAATTGGCCGCGTCCGGATAGAACGGCGCGGTGGCGCTGATCAGGTATTGGTGATTGAGGAAGGAACCACCAAAGGCCCCCTGGAAGAAGTTGTCGCACAGCACGAATTCCTGCGCGACATCCCACAGACGCAGGGAATAGCGGCTCTGGGCGTAATGGCCCATGGTCAGACCACCAGAGTCGGCCCACGCGACGAAACCGTCATTCTTGCCGCCATTGATCTGCATCTGGTTCTGATAGAACACATGCCACAGGTCGCGGGTGACCAGGCCGAACGGCAGGTCTTCGCCATTCGGACCTTTGAGGGCGAACGGCGCGTTGGGCAGGTGTTCCTGAAACTGCGTGGCGTTGGGGTAAGTCACACCATCGAGGGTTTGCGGGCCGATCTGCAGCACACCGCCCCAGACGGGCGGCAAGGTCTGCAGCACGCTGCCATCGCGGTCACGTTGCTGGTAATCGGCAGGCGTGAGGGCTGACAGCGGCTTCTCGACGCCGGGGAAATCACCGAACAGGTTGTTGAAGCTGCGGTTCTCGGCGTAGATCACCACCACGGTTTTCACCTGGTCACGCAGGACCTTGTCCAGCTCGGCCGGGGTCAGCGGGCGCTCGGCCGGTTTGCCCGGTTGATCGCCAGCGTTGCCACAACCGGCCAGGGTCGCCCCCACACCGAGCACCGCGACACCGCCGAGAAAGCGGCGGCGACTGGTGTCGGTGGGGTTGTCGGATTCAGGTGCGTCTGTGCCGTCTGTTTCGTCTTTCATCTGTCAGCCCGCTCTGCTTAATTGTTTCAATTTATTTCGGGCGGACGCTAACAAGGGAATGTGACGGTTGGGTGACGATTTGAGGCGACAGCGAAACAATGCGGGAGCGATCAGGTCGGCTCCCCCAGGTTTTCACTCGATTACAAAAGGCGTAGTGCAAGCTGGCTGCCTGCTCGCAAGTATTCGACTTGTGCGGTGACCGCATCTTTGACAATGGCTTCGCCGGTGTCAGTCAACCTGGCTTTCTTGGCATCAATGACCGCGGTCTGCAGCAATTGCATTGCAACATCCATCGCTTTCTGGAAAGCCGTCAGGTTGTTGTGTTGGCCAAATTCTCGGATGACCGCGTCCATGCGTCGGTCGGCATCGTCTCGCAGCGTGTTGTACTCGACTACGGAGACGCTGCCGTCCTGATAAATTTCACGGATCAGTTCTTCAAGCGTTTTGGATATCGGTGTCATCGGTTCTTCCTTGGACAGGTTTTTGGTCCCGGACAAGCTAAACGAAGACACGATCAGGAAAAGTCAGCACCGTCCCACGTGGCGCGTGGGACAGTGCAACAGCTTTCGTAAGAAGAGGATTTGCACGTTGTCGGAATCCTCCCGCCAGCCATCTGGCCGCGTCCTGCTGGACTCAGGGAATGACGGGCGGTGTATACGCCAGCGTCGTCCCCAGCACCCACAGCAACAGCAGCACCAACGGTGTATGCACCAGCAACTGCACAAACGAGAAACCAATCAAGTCCCGTGCCTTAAGGCCAAGCACGCCCAGCAGCGGCAGCATGTAGAACGGGTTGATCAGGTTCGGCAGCGCTTCGGCGGCGTTGTAGATCTGCACCGCCCAGCCGAGGTGATATTGCAGGTCATTGGCGACTTGCATCACGTACGGCGCTTCGATGATCCACTTGCCGCCGCCGGACGGGATGAAGAAACCGAGAATCGCCGAGTACACACCCATCAACAGCGCATAGGTGTCGTGAGATGCGATGCTGACGAAGAAGGTCGAGATGTGATGCGCCAGAGTCTGTGCATCGGCGCCTTTGACCGTGGTCAGCAGCGCGGCAATCGAGCCGTACAGCGGAAACTGGATCAGCACGCCGGTGGTGGTCGGCACCGCACGGGCCACCGCATCGAGGAAGCTGCGCGGACGCCAGTGCAGCAGGGCGCCGAGCATGATGAACAGGAAGTTGTAAGTGTTGAGCCCGGAAATCGCGGTGATCGCCGGTTTGGTCGAGAACTCGTGGAACAGCCAGCCGGCTGCCAGCAGCACCAGCAAAATGATCAGCAGCGGACTGTGCTCCAGCCATTCGCCGGGCCGGGTACGCGGCTGCAGCGGCGGCAGGTTGAAGGCCGGGTCGATGCCGCAATCCCTGGCGTCACGCGCAGAGTTCGGGCCGGGAGCAGTGGCGTAGGCGACGATGATCGAAATCACGATCAGCGCCAGCAACATGGCGCCGGACTGCCAGAGGAAGATGGTTTGCGTAAACGGAATCACCCCGGTGATCGACAGGATCGACGGCGGCAGGCTGGCCGGGTTGGCCTGCAATTGCGCCGCCGATGACGACAGGCCTAGCGCCCAGACTGCGCCCAGACCCAGGTACGCTGCCGCACCGGCCGCGCGGTAATCCATTTTCAGATCGGTGCGGCGGGCGAGGGCGCGTACCAGCAAACCGCCGAATACCAGCGACAGGCCCCAGTTCAACAGGGAGGCGACCATCGAGATCAGCGCCACCCAGGCCACGGCGGAGCGGCCGTTTTTCGGAATGCGCGCCAGTTTGTCGATCAGCTTGACCGCCGGCGGCGAGCTGGCGACCACGTACCCGCCAATCACCACGAAGGCCATTTGCATGGTGAACGGAATCAGGCTCCAGAACCCGTCACCGAACGCCATCGCGGCATCGGTGGGTTTGGCGCCCATGGCCAGGGTGGCCAGCGCGACAATGATGACTGCCAGCGCGGCGAACACCCAGGAGTCGGGAAACCAGCGTTCGGCAAAGCTTGAACAGCGCAGGGCAAAGCGTGCGGAGCGGCTATCTTCGATATCAACGGCCACAGAGAGTACCTCGGATTTTTATGGTTATTGTGGTCCGCAGGAGCCGCCAATTGTGTCGGTCAGATCAATCTGTGGCGAGGGAGCTTGCTCCCGCTGGACTGCGTAGCAGTCCCCTTCCTTTAAGGAGCAGAGGGGGCCGCTTCGCGACCCAGCGGGAGCAAGCTCCCTCGCCACAGAGGTGAAAACCGATTCAGGTGTGTCCTGCTGGACAGGCATTAACAGTAAATCAACTGCCAGTGCTTTGTGAGCAGGTTTTGCAAAACCGGGACTATGGTCTTACGGGTTGTCCCCAGGTGGATTTGCGTAGACCATGGGCGCCTTGGTTTTTGCCTGCCAGAGTTCTTTGCCATGACTGCCCAATCCACAGCCCGACCGGCGCCGTTCAGCCGTTCCGACTACAAGACCCTCGGCCTCGCGGCCCTTGGTGGGGCGCTGGAGATCTACGATTTCATCATCTTCGTGTTCTTCGCCCTGACCCTCAGCCAGTTGTTCTTCCCGCCGGAAATGCCCGAATGGCTGCGTCTGCTGCAAAGTTTCGGGATCTTCGTCACCGGCTATCTGGCGCGACCTCTGGGCGGGATCCTGATGGCGCATTTCGCCGATCGCCTGGGCCGCAAAAAGGTCTTCAGCCTGAGCATCCTGATGATGGCGCTGCCGTGCCTGCTGATCGGGATCATGCCGACGTATGCCCAGATCGGTTACTTCGCACCGCTGCTGTTGCTGGCGCTGCGCATCCTGCAAGGCGCGGCGGTCGGTGGCGAAGTGCCGAGCGCCTGGGTGTTCGTCGCCGAGCACGCGCCAACCGGCCATCGCGGTTATGCCTTGGGCTTTTTGCAGGCGGGCCTGACCTTCGGTTACTTGATCGGCGCGCTGACCGCGACCTTTCTCGCCCAGGTGTTCACCCCGGCGGAAATCCTCGATTACGCCTGGCGTTACCCGTTCCTGCTCGGTGGTGTGTTCGGCGTGATCGGCGTGTACCTGCGGCGCTGGTTGAGCGAAACCCCGGTGTTCATGGCCATGGAGGCGCAGCGCGAAGCGCGGGTCGAACTGCCGCTGCGCACCGTGCTGCGTGAGCATCGACTGGCGATGTTACCGGCGATGCTGCTGACCTGTGTGCTGACCTCGGCGGTGGTGGTGTTCGTGGTGATCACTCCGACCATGATGCAGAAAACCTTTGGCATGACCGCCAGCCACACCTTTGCCCTGAGCGCCCTGGGCATCGTCTTTCTCAACATCGGCTGTGTGATTGCCGGGTTGCTGGTCGATCGCCTCGGTGCCTGGCGCACGGTCATGCTCTATAGCCTGTTGTTGCCCTTGGGCATCGGCGTGCTTTACAGCTGTTTGATCACGGGCGGCAACTGGGTGGGGCTGGCGTATGCCGTGGCCGGTCTCGCTTGCGGCGTTGTGGGCGCGGTGCCGTCAGTGATGGTCGGGTTGTTCCCGGCGCGTATCCGGGTGTCGGGTATTTCCTTCACCTACAACATTGCCTACGCCGCGTGGGCAAGTATCACACCGCTGTTGTTGATCGGTCTGATGCCGTGGAGCCCATGGATCTGCGTGATGTTCTGTGCGGTGATGGGCGTGGTGGGGCTGTTGAGTGCGGCGTACTTTGGCTCGCGCATGCCGCGCACGGGGCCGTGTCAGGTGGCCGGGGCTGCCTGACCGCATGCGCTTGAACTATTTTTGACCGACGGGTCGCAAGCGCTCTTCAGAAAAGATTTTCAAGGCCGATGGTTAGGCTGCATCCCGCTTTCTACCCAGCCATCGGTACCTTCCCATGTTCAACAAACGCCTCAAGCAAGAGCTGGCCGCTCTTCGTGAAGAACTGTCCAGTCTGCTGCAAGTCAAGGAAAGCCTGGAAAGCGAGATGCTGGTGCTGACTCTGGAGCCCGATGGCCGGATTCAGTCGGTCAATCAGAACTTTCTCGCCGAGATGCTCTACAAAAGCCCGGACCTGGTGGGGCGCGCCATCGAAGACATCGTCCCGGCGCATGTGAAGGCTGATGAGTTTCACCATCGTTTCAAATCTGCGCTGACCCGTGGCGAGCATTTCGCCGGTGCCGTACGTCTGCTGCGCGGTAATGGCGAAGAGGCGTGGCTGCGCTCCATCGTGCAGCCGGTGCGTTCTTCGGACGGCCGGATCAAGCATTTCTCGATTTTCTCCAGTGACCTGACCCGCACCATCGAAGCCTCCCGCGAGCACGAAAACCTGATCGGCGCGCTGGTACGCTCCACCGCAGTGATCGAGTTCGACCTCAACGGCAATGTGTTGAATGCCAACGAGCGCTTCCTCAGCGGCATGGGTTACAGCCTGGCGCAGATCAAGGGCAAGCATCACCGGATGTTCTGCACGCCGGAGGAGTACAACAGCGCCGAGTATCAGAACTTCTGGCGTCGTCTGAACAATGGCGAGTTTGTGGCCGAGCGCTTCAAGCGTGTCGACAGCCACGGCCGCGTGGTCTGGCTGGAGGCGTCCTACAACCCGGTGGTCGATGCCAACAACAAACTGTACAAAGTGGTGAAGTTCGCCACGGTGATCACTGAGCAGGTCAACCGCGAACAAGCGGTTGCCGACGCGGCCAGCATTGCCTACAGCACTTCGCAACAAACCGACAGCACCGCGCAACGTGGCACCACCGTGGTCACCGAGGCGGTGAATGTGATGCGTGATCTGTCGCGACACATGCAGGCTGCGGGTGAGGGCATCGAGGCACTGAACGAGCAGTCGCAGGTGATCGGCACTATCGTCAAGACCATCAGCGGTATTGCCGAGCAGACCAATCTGCTGGCACTCAACGCTGCCATTGAGGCGGCCCGCGCCGGCGAGCAGGGCCGAGGCTTTGCGGTGGTGGCCGACGAAGTGCGACAACTGGCCTCGCGCACCAGCCAGGCGACCGAAGAGATCGTCGGCGTGGTGCGGCAGAACCAGGAAATGGCGCGCAACGCCGTGGCCCTGATGACCGACGGCAAGCTGCAGGCCGAACAAGGCCTGGCGCTGGCGGCGGAGGCGGGCACGGTGATCGTCGAGATTCAGGACGGCGCGCAGAAAGTGGTGGATGCGGTCGGGCAGTTTGCCAATCAACTTTCCCACTGACCTGCACGCCGATCCCTGTAGGAGCTGTCGAGTGAAACGAGGCTGCGATCTTTTGATTCTGGTTTGATTTCAAGCATCACAAACAGAATCAAAAGATCGCAGCGTACCGCAGCTCCTACAGTTTTTTTCACCAGCAGATCTTTCGGTGCTGACGCTACAATCGGCTCCTTTTCCCCCGGAGCAGATCCCCATGAGCGATTCCCACCGCCGCCCGGTTCCCTTGAACAAAGCCTACCGTCTGCTCAATCACGGGCCGACCGTGCTGGTCAGCGCCGCCCATGACGGCCAGCGCAACATCATGGCTGCCGCCTGGGCGATGCCGCTGGATTTCGAACCACCGAAAGTCGCCGTGGTCCTCGATAAGTCCACCTGGACCCGGCAGCTGCTCGAAGCGTCCGGCACCTTTGTGCTCAACGTGCCGTGCGTCAATCAGGCTGACATTGTGCAAACCGTCGGCAACACGTCGGGCCTGGAAATCAGCCAAACCCAAGGGCAAGACAAGTTTCAGGCTTACGGCTTGCAGACCTTTGCCGGTGAACAAGTCGAAGCGCCGCTGCTTGACGGCTGCGTCGCCTGGCTCGAATGCCGCTTGCTGCCGGAGCCGCGCAATCACGAGCAGTACGACCTGTTCCTCGCCGAAGTCATCGCCGCCCAGGCCGATGAACGCGTATTCAGTGACGGGCGCTGGCACTTCGACGGGCATGACGGTTTGCGCACTTTGCACCATGTGGCGGGCGGGCATTTCCTGACGATTGGCGATGCGGTGGACGGTAAAACCCTGCCGTTGTGACATTCATCTGATGGAAAACCGGCGCCGAATGGAGCAAGGTGTGGGGCATTGTCGAACCGATCAGGCGCTGCCCCATGGACCTTTCTACTGCGAGCTATCTCGCCCCGTTGCTGTCGCTGGCGCTGCTGTGGACGGTCGCGGTGGTCACGCCCGGTCCGAACTTCTTCAACATCGCCCAACTGGCTGTCAGCCGCTCGCGCCGCCATGGCGTGGTCGCGGCACTCGGTGTCGCCAGCGGGACCGTGCTGTGGGGGCTGGCTGGCGGCCTGGGCATCCAGTCATTGTTCAGCGCGGCGCCGACGCTGTACCTGAGTTTCAAGATTGCCGGCGGCTGCTACCTGATCTATCTCGGGCTCAAGCAGTTCAAGCGTAAGGCGCCGATTGTCGCCGGTACGCTGGATGAATCGCAGCAAACCCTGCTCGGTGCTTATGGGCGAGGCTTTCTGGGCAACATGACCAACCCAAAATCCGCACTGTTTGTTGCCACCATTTTCGCCACCGCCATGCCGGCCCATGTGCCGCCGCTGTTGCTGGCGCTGGCGGTGCTGACCATGGCGACGCTGTCGTTCAGTTGGTATTGCAGCGTGGCGCTGTTCTTTGCCAGTCGGCGGATCGCGGGCGTCTACGAGCGCTCGCGGCAATGGCTGGATCGTTTGGCCGGTGGTTGTTATTTGCTGTTTGGGGCGCATCTGGTGGCTAATCGCTGAGCCGGGTGATCTTGCGCGTTAAACCCGTTGCATGAAAAAAGGCTTACCTCGCGGTAAGCCTTTTTTGTTTGCATCCTGGCTTCAATCCCCCAACGCTTCCCCTTCACGTCGCGGATCCGCCCCCCCCTCCAACGACGCTTTGCCCTGCGCATCCTTGACCCGCACGATGGCCTGGGTGCCGCTGGTCATGTCGATTTCATTCACAGCATGCCCTTTGTCTTTCAGCGCCTGAATCAGCGCCGGGCTGAACTGGCCTTGTTCCAGTTCGGTCGGGCCGTTGCGGCTGCCGAAGTTGGGCAGGCTGATGGCGCTTTGCGGGTCGAGGTTCCAGTCGAGCAGGCCGACGGTGGTCTTGGCCACGTACTCGATGATCTGCGAGCCGCCCGGCGAGCCGACGCTGGCGAGGAATTCGCCACTGTTGCGATCGAAGATCAGGGTGGGCGCCATCGACGAACGTGGACGTTTGCCGGGTTCGACGCGGTTGGCAACTTTCTGCCCGTTCTCTTCGGGGATGAACGAGAAGTCGGTCATCTGGTTGTTCAGCAAAAAGCCCTGAACCATCAGGTGCGAGCCGAACGCCGCTTCGATGGTGGTAGTCATCGACACCGCGCCACCCCTGTCATCCACCGCCACCACTTGCGAGGTGGAGATGCGCAGCGGTGAGCGATCCGGCGCGTAGGCCACTTGCACGCCTGGCGGGGTGCCCGGTTTGGCGCTGCCCATGCTGCGTTCGCCGATCAGGCTGGCGCGGCTGGCGAGGTAACCCGGGTCGACCAGGCCCTTGACCGGCACCGGGACGAAATCGGTATCGGCGACGTATTGCGCACGGTCAGCGTAGGCCAGGCGTTCGGCTTCGGCGATCAAGTGCACGGCTTGCGGTGCCGGCTCGATGCCGGCCGGTTTGTCGGTTTTCACCGGTTTGAGCGGGGTCAGCGACAGGCGCGGGTCGCGGGTTTCCAGCGCTTGCAGGGTGCCGAGAATCTGCGCCACGGCGATCCCGCCCGATGACGGTGGCGGCATGCCGCAGACCTGCCAGCGTTTGTAGTCGGTGCACAGCGGTGCGCGTTCCTTGGCCTGATAGCGCTGAAGATCATTCAGCGACAGGCTGCCCGGATTGGCATGGCCTTGCACCTTGGCGACGATCTCTTCGGCGATCGGGCCTTTGTACAGCGCGTCCGGGCCTTCGTGGGCGATGCGCTTGAGCACGGCAGCGAGTGCCGGGTTCTGCAGGCGGGTGCCCACGGCTTTGACGCTGCCGTCGCTGTTGAGGAAGTACGCAGCCATGTCCGGCGATTGACGGATCACCGGATCGGATTCCAGCAATGAATGCAGGCGCGGCGAAATCGCAAAGCCTTGCTCGGCGAGCTTGATCGCCGGCTCGAACAGCGTGGCCCATGGCAGGCGCCCGTGTTGTTTATGCGCCAGCTCCAGCGCGCGCAGCACGCCCGGTGTGCCGACCGAACGCCCGCCGATCTGCGCCTGCGGGAACGGCATCGGTTTGCCGTCGGCTTGCAGGAACAGTTTCTCGGTGGCGCCGGCCGGTGCGGTTTCGCGACCGTCGTAGGTGCGCACCTGTTTGCCGTCCCACAGCACGATCATCGCACCGCCACCGATCCCGGAGGATTGCGGTTCGACCAGTGTCAGCACTGCTTGCATCGCAATCGCCGCGTCGATGGCCGAGCCACCCTTGCGCAGCATCTCGCGCCCGGCCTCGGCGGCCAGTGGATTGGCAGCCGCCGCCATGTGTTGACTGGCGTGACGGGTCTGCAGATCGGTGCGGTAGCCAGAGGCGGCTTCCGGTGCCAGCGGCAAGGTCGAGGAGGGCGGGGCGTTGCACGCGGTGAGGGTCAGGGCGCTGACAAGCAGAGTCAGGGCTGGCAGGCGAAAACGGCTCAGGGGCAGGGCTGGAAACACGTGGGGCTCTCCGTCCGTGGGATGAAAGGTCTGACGGACTTTATCGACCGGTCGGTCGCGACGCAAACCGGTGGGCATTTTTGTCTTTCTTTTCAGGCCGGAAATTCGCTAGGGTCAACCTCAATCGACCGATCGCACACGTCCCCTTGTAGGAGTGAGCCTGCTCGCGATAGCGGTGGGTCAGCCAGCAATGATGTTGGATGTGATGACGCTATCGCGAGCAGGCTCACTCCTACAATTACAAGATCAACAAGAGACTGATATGCACAGCGAGTTCCCTACCGAGTTCAATTACCGCGATCAACGCGAACAGTTTCTCGTCGCCGCCCATGCCGCCGGCGCCACGCTCACTTCTTACGCGCATCCGCGATGCGGCCCTTTTGGTGAACCGCTGAGCACCGACGTCGCCGTGCTCGGTGATCCGCAGGCCAAACGTCGGCTGGTGGCGCTCAGCGGCACCCACGGTGTCGAGGGCTATTACGGCTCGGACTGCCAGATCGAATGGCTGAAGACCTTCGTGCCGGGGTCGCTGCCCAAGGATGTCGCGGTAGTGATGGTGCACCTGATCAACCCGTGGGGCACCGCGTGGCTGCGGCGGGTCAACGAAGACAATATCGACCTCAACCGTAATCACCAGGATTTCGCCGGGCCGTTGCCGGACAACCGCGCTTATGCGGCTTTGCACGAGATCTACGCCTGCACCGATTTGAATGGCCCGGAGCGTGCGCGGGCTGACGCTTTGCTCGATGCACAGATCAACGAACACGGCTGGCCAGCGGTGATGTCGATTGTCGAGGGCGGTCAGCACAGCCATCCCGATGGATTGTTTTATGGTGGCCGCGCGCCGAGCTGGTCGAATCGCACGCTGCAGCAGATTATCGATGAGCATCTGGCGGGCGCTGAAACCGTGATGTGTTTCGACCTGCACACCGGTGCTGGCGAGTACGGCCATCCAATGTTGCTGACCATCACCGAGTCGGCCTACCCGGCGTTGGCGCAAGCGCAGTCGATCTACGGCCCCTGGTTGTACACCTTGCACACCGGAGCCGAGACCTTGAGTGAAACCGGTGTCGCGGCGACCGCCACCGGTTACACCTCGCAGGCGCTGCTCAACGCATTACCGGGCGTGCAGTTGATGCCATTCGTGATCGAATGCGGAACCTATCCGGGGCCGGAAGTGCATCGTTATTTGCGCGATGACCACTGGCTGCATCTGCATGGCGATCCACTGGATGCGACGGGGCGGGCGATCAAGTTGAATCTGCTGGAGCAGTTTTACCCGGCGGATCCGGACTGGCGGGCGATGGTCGGTCTGCGCACTCGGCAGATCTGGGCGAAAGGGCTGGCGGCACTGGCAGGCTGAAAACCAGATGAGGGGATACATCCCGCCATCACAAAATCAGTACTTTTCTCCAAGCATAAAAAAACGGCCTACCTTTCGGTAAGCCGTTTTTTGTTTTAGCGGTGCGTGATCCGATTCATACCTGGATCGAGCCCGTTTCCGACGGCACTTTTTCAACCTGATTTCGTTATTGGTTCAGTCGTATCCGATACTCCGCAGCCAAACCGGCAGGTGGCTAATTCAGCAGGACTTGAATACTGCCGGTTGTAGATCGGCGCTCAGGGGGTTTCCAAAGGGGCAGGTATGAAGCCTTGCTCTCTGAGTGACTTAATGACTCCCCGAATCAGATAGTTATTGGAAAATCCAATCGTGTACTGCCTCGCTCCGGGGGTAAGCGGTAAAAGCATTCCCTGATCCACCAGTTTTTTGATCAAGTAGGTCCGTTGATTGCTCGAGTGTTTAGGGAGTACAGCAGCTATATCCGCAGATTTCACTATCTTCAGTTTAATCGCGGCAGAGAGCACCAGTTCCTCTGTTTCGGTGATCCATTCGCGTTCCCGTGCAAAGGCGATAGCTGGGACGAGAATGCACTTGGTGAGATAAGAATAATTGGTGAGGCGGTCGACCTTTTCAAGCTCATCGCGAATGCCTTGCAACACATACGTACACCATTGCTCCAAACCTTCCTTTGTTCCCTTGTCAGCTGTTGCGAGCATTGAGTAGTAGTGTTCACGGTCGTTGCAGAACACGGCCGTAGGATTCAAGACGCGACCGCCCGTATTGACGTTGAAGCCGTATTTCATCAGTAACGCGTAGGTGAGCAGTCTTACCACGCGGCCATTGCCATTACCGAACGGGTGTATCCATCCAAATCTATGGTGAGCCAGCGCGACCTTCATCAGGTCGTATTTGGGAGAGTCCTTGCGGTTAACGAATTCGACAAGCTCCTCCATGTATGCCTGAATCTGGATGAAGTCGGGCGGCAGATGATCGGATTGCGAAATCCGCACGCCACTGTTGCGGTATGCACCTGGCGTTTTGTCGCCCTCGCGCTGTAGGTTGTCGACGGTCATCGCGTGTAGCTCACGGATCGTACGTTCGGTCAGTTCTGCGCCCGGTGCCATGATCTGCTCGATGTAATCCATCGCATTCTCGATATTGGCTACCTCACGAAGCTGGTCAGTTTCGTGGGCCTTCCCTTCCACTTTGCTCTCAATGTAGTCCGCCAAGGTTGTGTGGTTGCCCTCAATACGCGCGGAGCCGAGGCTTTCCAAGGCATGGAACAGTGACTTGAGTTGGTGGAACACCTGTGGCGGCGTATCGCCTTCGAGTCGCAGACGACGTAGGTGCTCCAGTTCGCTCAAAACATCCACCAGGTCAGAGTCAAAGGAGGGATTGAGTAGCGCCAGGTCGTGATGGAAAAACTCGGCCATGATAACAATTATCTCAAGTATTGTTTTTGATTATCTTGAACTTTCTATTGGGAAAAGCCCGTATTAATTGGATAAAGGCTGAAGTGTGAGGTTAGCATTATCTTGAATTTGATATTTGCTTATGTGAAAAAAGGCGAAGTGCAAACTGTAAGAAAGTCTGACTGATGAGGTACTGCGAGCCCACTGATCCAATCGAAAGGGCTGAAGATAGACGTTTTGTAGGTGGGTAACCGGAGGGGGGATTATTGCAGGCATAAAAAAACGGCCTACCTTTCGGTAAGCCGTTTTTAGTACTTGGTGGCTACACAGGGACTTGAACCCCGGACCCCAGCATTATGAATGCTATGCTCTAACCAACTGAGCTATGTAGCCAAGTGGCGCGCATTATTCCCCTGAAATGGAAAAGCGTCAAGCGTAAATTTAAAAATTTTTTCTACGCTTTCAACCGTTTATCAAAATCATGAGCCGAGCAGCGGCGAAGGGCAGCGTTGGAACCAGCGGCTGGCCTGCTCATAAGCATGCGCCAGTTGCAGAACCGCGAAGTCCGCCTGATGCCGGCCGATGATCTGCAACCCCATCGGCAACCCCTGTGCATTGAAGCCGGCCTGAACGCTCGCCACCGGGCAACCGGACAACGTGCCGGGAATCACCACCTCCATCCAGCGATGATAGGTGTCCATACTGACGCCCTCGATAGCGGTCGGCCAAGGCTGGGCCTTGTCGAACGGGAACACCTGGGCGCTGGGCAGCAGCAGGTAATCGTATCGTTCGAACAGTCGCGAGATCGCCCGATACCAATCGCTGCGCACCACCGAGGCGGCGAACACTTCACTGGCCGAAAGCTTCAAGCCGTTTTCCACTTCCCAGATCGCTTCCGGTTTCAACAACGCGCGTTTTTGTGGATCGGCGTAGGTCGCGCCCAAAGACCCCGCGACCATCCAATGACGCAGCGTCCGCCAACTGCTCCACAGCCGCTCAGGCGCGAACCCAGACTCAGCCGACTCAACGTGACAACCCAGACTCTCAAAATCGGCAAAGGTCTTCTCACACAGCGACAGCACACCGCTCTCCATCGGCAGGTAACCGTTGAAGTCTCCCAGCCATCCCAACCGCGTGCCTTTGAAGTCACGCTCCAGCGGCGCGGCAAATGCCTCGCCCGACTCACTGATCGACAATGGTGCCCGCGCATCGCCCCCGGCCTGCACCGACAGCAACAGCGCCGCATCCCTCACGCTGCGCGCCATCGGCCCTTCGTAACCCAACTGATCGAAAAACAGATCAGCGCTGTCATCAAACGGCACACGCCCCTGCGACGGTCGAAAACCAAAGATGTTGTTGAACGCCGCCGGATTACGCAGCGACCCCATCATGTCGCTGCCATCCGCCACCGGCACCAGATGCATCGCCAGCGCTGCCGCCGCGCCACCGCTGCTGCCACCTGCGGTTTTGCTCGGGTCGTACGCGCAAGCGGTCGCACCAAACAACGGGTTATAGCTCTGCGAACCGAGGCCGAATTCCGGGGTGTTGGTCTTGCCGATGATGGTTGCGCCGGCAGCCTTGATTCGCTCGACCATGATGCCGTCGCGCTCGGGCATGAAGTCCTTGAACAACGGCGAGCCAAGCGTGGTGCGGATGCCCTGGGTCAACGACAGATCCTTGATCGCGTGGGGCAGGCCATGCATCCAGCCGCGGTATTCGCCACGGGCCAGCTCGGCGTCGCGCGTATCGGCTTGAGCCAACAGACTTTCCGGTGATTGCAGGCTGATCAGCGCATTCACCAACGGGTTGAAGCGGTCGATGTGGGCAAGGTAAGTCTGCATCACTTCCCGGCAGGAAACCTGGCGCAGGCGGATGCGTTCGGCGAGCTCATGGGCCTGCAGCAGGACCAGTTCGCTGATGTTATTGGAGTTCATGACAACGGCGCCTTTCAGACGGCTGGAAAAACGCCCCGCCAGTTCGACGGGGCGGCAGGGATCAACGCATCAGGTTGGTCCAGAGACGGTCGGCCAGACGGATCGCGCCTTCACCGCAGGTCTTGCTGAACACCACGTTGGTGCCCTCGGGAATGTGCAATTCCGGCGCGTCCTTGAGCGCCGCATCGAGGAACGGCTCCACGCCTTTGATCGGGCTCTGGTGCTTGAGGAAGTTCTGCGTCATCGCCGAGTTTTCCGGCTGGCTGAGGAAGGCGATGAACGCCTTGGCATTCGCCGGGTTCTTGCTGCCGGTGGGGATGACCATGTTGTCGACCCAGGCCAGTACGCCTTCTTTCGGGTACAGGTATTTCAGCGTCGGTTTCATCTCCCGGGCGCGCATCGACGAGCCGCCCCAGAACATCGACATGTCGATTTCACCCGAAGCGAGGTTCTCGCGGATCGAGCCGGCCTTGGAACTGTAAGTCTTCACGAACGGCTTTTGTGCCTTGAGCAGCGTCAGCACTTGCTGCATCTGTTTCGGGTCTTCGCTGCACAGCGGAATGTTCAGGTAAAGGCTGGCCATGTCGACCATGTCGCTGACCGAATCGAACATGTTGATTCGCCCCTGCAGCTCGGCTGGCGGCTCGTACAAAACTTTGTAGCTGTCGGCCGGGCCTTTGTAGCGCGCACTGTCGAGCACGACGCTGGTGGTACCCCAGATGAACGGCACTGAATACGCGCCTTCCGGATCCCAGCTCGGCTTTTTCAGGTTATCCACAACACTGGCGTAGTAGGGCTCTTTGACCGGATCGAAGCGCTCCAGCAGGTTTTCCTTGATCAGGATCGGGATGAACTGGTGCGAGGGAATCGCCACGTCATACCCGGCGCCGCCCTGTTTCAGTTTGGCCAGCAGGGTCTCGTTGGAATCGTAGGAATCGACGGTGACTTCGATGCCGGTCTGCTTCTGGAACTTGGCGAGAATCTCCGGCGAGAAGTAACCACTCCAGCTCACCACGTTGAGTTTTTCCGCGGCCTGAACACTGCCGGTCATGACCAGCGGCACAGTCAGGAACAACGAAGTGCCGACGCTTTTTATCCACTTGCTCATGCGATTTCCCCACAGTTCTTGGAAGGTTCAGGCGTTCTTTTTGCCCAGCAGGTAAGAGAGGCTGACGAACAGCACCGAGACGCCCAGGATCAGGGTCGAGACGGCGTTGACGTCGGGTGTCACGCCCATGCGCAACAGGCCGAAGATGAAGATCGGCAGGGTCGTGGTGCCGGCCTGCGAGACCATCATCGAGATCACGAAGTTATCCAGCGAGACGATGAAGGCCAGCATCAGCCCGGAGAAAATCCCCGGCATCAGCAGCGGCAGGGTGACCTTGCGAAAGGTCCGCCACGGGCCGGCATAGAGGTCGGCGGAGGCTTGTTCCAGCGACAGGTCCATGTCGTTCAGCCGCGCACGGATCGGCAGGTAGGCGAACGGAATGCAGAACACCGTATGAGCGATGATCAGGTTGCCGTAACCCAGCGACAGGCCAATGGTCGAGAACAGCGCCAGCGTCGCCACACCGACAACAATTTCCGGCAGCACCAGCGGCAGCATGATCGCGCCCATCGACAAGTGCAGGCCCTTGAATTTCGCGCCGCGCGAAGTACCGAGGGCGGCGAGGGTGGCAATCGCGGTTGCGATCATGCTTGCGCAGACCGCGATCAACAG
Organism: Pseudomonas serboccidentalis; assembly: GCF_028830055.1. Taxonomy (NCBI): domain Bacteria; kingdom Pseudomonadati; phylum Pseudomonadota; class Gammaproteobacteria; order Pseudomonadales; family Pseudomonadaceae; genus Pseudomonas; species Pseudomonas serboccidentalis. The sequence continues at coordinate 5,730,554 of NZ_CP101655.1, read as the reverse complement.
GCTGTTGCCGGCCGCTTGGCGCAAGGCCTGATTGGCGAACGCGGCGCGATACCAGTCGAGGCTGAAACCGGTCCACACCGTCGCCGACTGGTTGGCGTTGAACGAGAACACCACCAGCACCACGATCGGCGCGTACAGGTACAGATAGAACAGGAAACTGAAGCCGCCGAAGCCGGGGAAGTCCTGCACACCCAGCCCTTTGCGTTTGAATAGCGCGAGCATTACACACCTCCCTTGGCGATGCGCTGGCGCTCGGCGCGCAGGGCATACACGGTCAGCACCAACATCACCGCGGCCATCAGCACCAGCGACAACGCCGCGCCGAATGGCCAGTTACGCGCATCGCTGAACTGCCGGAAGATCAGGTTGCCGAGCATCATCCGTGTGCCGCCGCCGAGCAGTTCCGGAGCGATCATCGCGCCCAGGCACGGCACGAAGGTGAGGATGGCGCCGGCGAGAATCCCCGGTTTGGCGATCGGCAACACCACTTTGCGCAAGGTCCGCACGCGCCCGGCATACAGGTCCTGAGCCGCTTCGAGCAGGCGAATATCCATCTTTTCCAGCGTCGCGTAGATCGGCAACACCACGAACGGCGCGTAGGTGTAAACCAGCCCCAGCAGCACCGCGCCGTCGGTGTACAACAACTGCAACGGTTCATGGATGATGCCCATGCCCAGCAAACTGTTGTTGATCACCCCGGTGTTGCGCAGCAGCAGAATCCACGCGTAGGTGCGGATCAGCAGGTTGGCCCAGAACGGCACGGTGATCAGAAAGATCAGCAAACCACGCCGATGCGCTGGCTGCATCGCCAGCCAAACGGCCACCGGAAATCCGATCAGCAACGTGATGACCGTGGTCAGGCTGGCGATGCCCACCGAACGCAGGGCGATGATCAGGTAGGAATCGGCGAACGCGAGGCTGTCGTCCATTTGCCGTTCGAACAGTAACGAGGTGTAGGCGTCGCTGCTGAAGACTTTGTTGACCCCGCCGTAGGGGTTGGCTTCCATCAGCGAATAGCCGATGACGATCAGGATCGGCACCAACAGAAACAGGCCGATGGCGACCAGTGCCGGGCTGACTCCGAGAAAACTCTGGAAGGCCTTGCGGCGCTCCAGCGTGTTGGCAATCGGTAAGGCGTGCATGGCAACTCCTCGGGCTCAATCGTGCAGGACGCTGGCGCTTCCACGGTCGAACAACAGACCGGCCTGACTGCCGACGGCAAAGCGCAGGTTCTGGTCGACGCTGTTGGGTGTGCGCACGGTGAGACGCGAACCGTCGCCGAGACTGACCTGATATTGCAGGTCGGTGCCCAGATAAATCTGTGCTTCGATCCGGCATGGCAGCGCGGCCTCGGTCGCGGCGGGCACCAGGTGCAGGCGCTCGGGGCGTACGGACAAGGTCACGCTGACGCCGACCGCCACGTCGCTGCACGGTTGCGCCGGCAGCGGATGCCCGGCCGGCCCGGCGAACCAGGCCATGCCATCCTCGACTTTTGTGACCGTGCCCTGGATGAAGTTGGTTTCGCCGATGAAGTCGGCGACGAAGCGATTGCGCGGGCGTTCGTAGATGTCTTCCGGGCGGCCGACCTGCTGCACTTCGCCTTCGGACAGCACGGCGATGCGGTCGGACATGGTCAGCGCTTCTTCCTGGTCGTGGGTGACGAAGATGAAGGTGATGCCGGTCTTGGACTGAATGCTTTTCAGCTCTTCGCGCATGGCCTGGCGCAGCTTGAGGTCGAGTGCCGACAGCGGCTCATCCAGCAGCAGGACTTTCGGGTGCGGCGCCAAGGCGCGGGCCAGCGCTACACGTTGTTGCTGGCCGCCGGACAACTGCGCCGGCTTGCGATTGGCGAAGCGCTCCATCTGCACCAGTGCGAGCATCTCGCGCACGCGCTCGGCGATCTGCGCTTTGTTCAGCACTTTGCCCATCGGCTGCGATTCGAGGCCGAAGGCCAGGTTCTCGGCGATGGTCATGTGCGGGAACAGCGCGTAATGCTGGAACACCGTATTGACCGGGCGCTGGAACGGCGGGCGGTCGGCGATGTTTTCGCCGTAGAGCAGGATTTCGCCCTGAGTGGGAAATTCAAAGCCGGCGATCATCCGCAGCAGCGTGGTCTTGCCGCAGCCGGACGGGCCGAGCAGGGTGAAGAATTCGTTGTCGCGAATGTCCAGGTCGATGTTTTTCAACGCCACCGGACCGGTGTTTGGATCACCGTAAACCTTGCGCACCGAGCGGATGGACACCGCCAGCGTTTGCAGCGAATGCAGGGCATTCATGCGTTACCTCCGATTCCCCCATCGCCTGCGATTGCGCTGCAAGTCAGCCAATCAGTCGGGCCATGGATATTATTTTTCTGGGCAGGATCGAGATTGCGTACGGGGTGAAACCAGCTGTTTTTTTATTCTGCTGTGGCTCGATTATCAGCGAGGGGTTGCGCGGGGCGAAACTTCAATTTAAACATGGCAGGTGTTAGTTAATTTAATAGCCAAAGGTGCCAGGAATCATGCCCGACCACCGTTTGCCGCCGCTCAACGCGGTGCGTGCATTTGATGCCGCCGCCCGTCTGGGCAGCTATGTCGAGGCCTCGAAAGCCCTGCACGTGACCCAGCCGGCGATTGGCCGGCACGTGAAGTTGCTCGAGGACTGGCTGGGCATTCAGCTGTTCGAGCGTACTTCGCGCGGGGTCAACCTGACACCGGCGGGGGAGAAGTACCACCGCAAGATCGCCGCCGCCCTGCAGTTGATCATCGAGGCCGGCAACGAGGCGCAACCCAAGGACGCCGAGCGCTGGTTGCGGATCATGGTAGTGCCGGGTTTTGCCAAGCGCTGGTTGATGCCACGGATCGAAGCGATGCGCCATTTGCGGCCGGGTTTGAAGTTCGCCATCGAGCCGAACTCGACCTTCACCGAAGTCGATGGCAAGAGCGCCGATCTGGGGATCGTCTACGGCCTCGACGGGCAGTACGCCGACTCACGTGAGGCGCTGATCTGCCCGCGCGTGTTTCCGATCTGCACCCCGCAATACCTCGCCAGTATCGGGCCTGTGACCGGCCCGGCGGATCTGGTCCGCCACGAGTTGATCCATGTCGATGACGGCGAATGGTGGAACCTGTGGTTCGCCGCTCATGACCTGGATATTCACCTCAACTCCGACATGCTCTACGTCAACAACGATCACGCGCTGTCGGTGGCCGAGAGCGGGCAGGGCATTGCGCTGGCCAACGAAGTGCTGGTTCGCGAGGAACTCAAATCCGGCAAATTGGTGCGCGCCGTGGACGCTCAGGTGAAGCTCGAAAGCTACCGGGTACTGACGCCGTCCGCCGAGCTCTCGGCGGATGTGGCGTGGTTTATCCAGTGGCTCAAGACCGAGCTGGAAGCGGACTTCCCCGAAGCACTGATCAACTGAGGCGGAAGCGTGCGGTGTTGTCGCTCAGGGCCTTGCTGCCCTGACTCAGGGTGTCCGCCGCCAGATTCACCGCCCGCGCGCCTTCAAGCAGACGCACAGCCGCCTGATCGACCTGCTGGATATTGCCGCTGACTTCATCGGCGGTACTCGCCTGTTCCTCGACCGCCGTGGCGATCTGCGCCAGGGTGTCGGTGACGCTCTGCACTGCGCTGGCAATCTCGCCCAGACGCTCACCCAGACCGGTCACGGCCTCGGCATCCGACTGCGCCTGGCCGCACGCCGCTTCCATCAGGCTCACCGCCTCGTTGACCGTGGCGCGCAGGCTGTCGACCGTGCCGGCGATCTGCGCGGTCGATGACTGAGTGCGTTGCGACAGGCTGCGGACTTCATCGGCGACCACGGCAAAACCGCGACCCTGTTCGCCGGCGCGCGCGGCCTCGATCGCGGCGTTGAGCGCCAGCAGGTTGGTCTGCTCGGCCACGCCACGAATGGTGTCGACCACCAGTTGAATCTGCTGCCCCTGTTCGCTGACTCGACCGAGTGCGGCGGCGGTCTCGTTCAAGCGTTGATTGAGCTGCTGAATGCTCGCGGTGGTGCGCTGACTGTCGCGGCTGCTGTCGGCGGCGATGCGTCGGGTGTGTTGAGCGCTGCCGGAGGCCTGTTCGCAACTCTGCGCGACGCCTTGCGAGGTCGCGGCCAGTTGCGTGGCAGCGGCGGCGATCTGGCTGATCTGCAACTGCTGCGCCTCGACTTCACTCAGCGCGCCGCTGGAATGATCGTTGAGGCTGCGCACGGCGTGACTCAGTTGCGAGGTTTCGTGATCGACCCCGAGCATGCTGGTGCGCAATTGCACCACGGCGACGTTGAGTGCGGTGCTGATCGCCGCCAGCTCATCGCGGCCCACCACTGGCACTTGCAGGCTGAGGTTGCCGTCGCGCAGGGCTTCGGCGAGCAGGGTGATGCCGCTGGCGCTGCGGCGGATCGAGGCTTGCAGGCAGACGAACAGATACAAAGCCGCCAGCAGCAGGCAACCGAACACGGCGGCGACCACAATGAACTGGCGAATCGCCGAAGCGTGGTAGGCGTCGAGGCGCTGATCCAGCGAGAGCAGCGATTGCTGGCGCAACGAGGCGAGATCGCCGAGCAGTGCGTCGAGGCTGCGTTCGAAGTCTTCGGGCTTGAGGGTGATGCTGCCGCCGAACACGCCGTCATCCAGCACCTTCAGGCCGGCATCGAGGCGCTTGAGGTTGTCGTGATATTGGCCGGCCCAGGTCTGCAAGTCGCTCGGCAGCCGTGCTTCGAGCAAACTGGCGGTTTTCACCAGTTGCTCGCGGGCGTCGCCGATGCGACTGCGCAGATCGCGCAATTGCAGGCGGCTTTGCAGGGTGAACTGGCCCGAGACTACCGAAGCCTGACCGACGGCGGCGAGGCGGCCGACGCGCTCGATCAGGTCCGGCGCGTGCTGCGTGGAGATCTGCGTCAGCAGGTAGGTTTCCAGCCACGGCGCGAGGGTCAGGCGGTTGTCCATGACGATCTGCTCACGCAAGGCTTGCAGGGCGCTGAGGGCGTTGGTGAAACGCTCATAACCGTCCGGCCACCAGCCGACACTGCTGAGGCTTTTCGAATCCAGACCGCCGAGTGCGGTTTGCAACGCTTGATAGCGGGCAAGGGTTTCACCTTCGGCACCTTCCTTGCTCAGCGCATTGCCCAGATCACTGGTAGCTTGCACGAGGGCCGGTTGCACGGCGTCGAATGCAGCCATGGCGGCGAGAGTGGCCGGGGTCGGCTGGCGATTGGTTTCGGTGGCGCGCCAACGGGCGGCACGGTCACGTTGGGCGGCGAGCAGGTTGTCCAGCGCGTCGAGGCTGAGCAACTGGCGCACGCCGGCGCGTTCGCCGGAAATCAGGTTGAGCTTGGCGCGGTAGTCCTGGCCGATCATCAGCAGGCTGCCGGCCAACGGCAGAATGAACAACAGAAACAACAGCTGGAATTTACGCGCGAAGCCAAACCGCCCCAGCAATTTGATCCCCGGTGACAAGAAAGCCTGCATGCCTCATGACTCCTCTGGACACCACGCACTAATGGCGTGCATCGCGGTCGTGCAAACCGGGATGTTGTGCCCTGCTAAAAGGCCTCGAAAGTTCACTCTCGCCCGCTCTGTAGGCCGGCTCTGTAGCGAAACTTCCCATTCTCGGCGACCTTTGTAAGGCCGCCGCGTTCGGGGGAGAAGCAAGGCAAGATTCAGACCATGGCGTTGCGCTATCACCTTTAAGAACAACGCGCTCCCTCTGTAGGAGCTGCCGAAGGCTGCGATCTTTTGATCTTTGTTTTTAGAAGCAAGATCAAAAGATCGCAGCCTTCGGCAGCTCCTACAGGGTTCGGTTATTCAGTTGGTTAGTTAGCTGGCTAAGAGGATGGCGCAGACGCACCGAAAAATGGCACATTGGCGGTCCTGCCTGCGTGCGCCCATCTGCTGTACGGAAATCTTCATGGCTATCAGCAACGTTCAGACCGCCGCTGCCTCGGCGCCCGCTGCTCCGCAAAGCAGTCCACTGGTGATGCGTATCATCGGCGCCGTGGCGCTGGCGCATTTGATCAACGACCTGATTCAGTCGGTGCTGCCGTCGATCTACCCGATGCTCAAGGCCAAATACGATCTGAGCTTTACTCAGGTCGGCCTGATCACACTCACTTTCCAGTTGACGGCCTCGCTGCTGCAGCCGTGGGTCGGTTATCACACGGATCGTCATCCTAAGCCGTGGCTGTTGCCGGTAGGCTCCATTTGCACACTGATTGGCATCGTGATGATGTCGATGGTGGGCAGTTTTCCATTGATTCTGTTGGCGGCGGCGCTCATCGGCATTGGCTCCTCGACCTTTCACCCCGAGGCTTCGCGGATTGCGCGGCTGGCTTCGGGCGGACGCTTTGGGCTGGCGCAATCGACCTTCCAGGTGGGCGGTAACGCCGGTTCGGCGTTCGGTCCGTTGCTGGCGGCGGCGATCATCATTCCGTTCGGTCAAGGCAATGTGGCGTGGTTCGGCCTGTTCGCGGTGTTCGCGTTGTTCGTGCTGTACCGCATCAGTCGCTGGTACGCCCATCACCTCAACCTGTTCAAGCTCAAGGCCGGCCAGGCGGCGACTCACGGGTTATCGAAGGGCAGGGTGACCAGTGCGCTGGTGGTGCTGGGGCTGTTGGTGTTTTCCAAGTATTTCTACATGGCCAGCCTCACGAGCTATTTCACCTTCTATCTGATCGAGAAGTTCGACCTGTCGGTCGCCAGCTCGCAGTTGCACCTGTTTCTGTTTCTCGGCGCCGTAGCAGCGGGCACGTTTTTCGGTGGGCCGATTGGCGACAAGATCGGGCGTAAGGCGGTGATCTGGTTTTCGATCCTCGGTGTGGCACCGTTCACGCTGCTCATGCCTCACGTCGATCTGTTCTGGACCACCCTCCTCAGCGTGCTGATCGGCTTCATCCTCGCCTCGGCGTTCTCGGCGATTGTGGTGTACGCGCAGGAACTGGTGCCGGGCAACGTCGGCATGATCGCCGGGGTGTTCTTTGGTTTGATGTTTGGCTTCGGCGGGATTGGTGCGGCACTGCTCGGGCACCTGGCGGATGTACACGGGATTGAGTACGTGTATTTTCTGTGTTCGTTCCTGCCGTTGTTTGGCGTGTTGGCGATCTTCTTGCCGCGTACCAAGAAGGCCTGATTCCACGCAATTCCAATTGTAGGAGTGAGCCTGCTCGCGATAGCGGCGTGTCAGTTGCGGTTGATTTAACTGACACTCCGCTATCGCGAGCAGGCTCACTCCTACAGGGGGAATCTGTTGGCCATAAATCGCAGGCACAAAAAAGCCGCGTATCAAACGCGGCTTTTTCTTGGGCGTAACGCTTACACGTTGAAGCGGAAGTGCATCACGTCGCCGTCTTTAACGATGTAATCCTTGCCTTCCAGACGCCATTTACCGGCTTCTTTGGTACCGGCTTCGCCCTTGTACTGGATGAAGTCGTTGTAGGCGATCACTTCAGCGCGGATGAAGCCTTTCTCGAAGTCGGTGTGGATCACGCCGGCCGCTTGTGGTGCGGTGGCCCCGACGCGGACGGTCCAGGCGCGGACTTCTTCGACACCGGCGGTGAAGTAGGTCTGCAGGTGCAGCATTTCGTAGCCGGCGCGGATCACGCGGTTCAGGCCAGGCTCTTCCAGGCCCAGGGCCTCGAGGAACATGTCCTTCTCTTCACCGTCGTCGAGCTCGGCGATTTCCGCTTCGATCTTGTTGCAGACTGGAACGACCATGGCGCCTTCTTCTTCGGCGATGGCCTTGACCACGTCCAGATGCGGGTTGTTCTCGAAACCGTCTTCAGCCACGTTGGCGATGTACATGACCGGTTTGGTGGTCAGCAGGTGGAAGCCTTTGATCACGGCCTTTTCGTCAGCGCTCATGTTCTTCATCAGGCTGCGCGCAGGCTTGGCTTCGGTGAAGTGCGCGATCAACTGCTCCAGCAGGCCTTTCTGAACCACGGCATCCTTGTCGCCGCCCTTGGCGTTGCGCGCGACTTTCTGCAGTTGCTTCTCGCAGCTGTCGAGGTCAGCGAAGATCAGTTCCAGGTCGATGATCTCGATATCGCGTTTCGGGTCGACGCTGTTGGACACGTGGATCACGTTGTCGTCTTCGAAGCAGCGCACCACGTGAGCGATGGCGTCGGTTTCACGGATGTTGGCCAGGAACTTGTTGCCCAGGCCTTCACCTTTCGAGGCGCCGGCCACCAGACCTGCGATGTCGACGAACTCCATGGTGGTCGGCAGGATGCGCTTCGGATTGACGATGGCCGCCAGAGCGTCCAGACGCGGATCCGGCATCGGCACGATGCCGCTGTTCGGCTCGATGGTGCAGAAGGGGAAGTTCTCGGCCGCGATACCGGATTTGGTCAGGGCGTTGAACAGGGTGGACTTGCCGACGTTAGGCAGGCCGACGATGCCGCAATTGAATCCCATGGTGTTTCCCCTCGGATTAGAGTCAGGCCTTCTGGCTGTGCAGGTTTTTCATCGCGCGGTTCCATTCACCGGCGAGGATATCCGGCAGCACGCCGAGGGCAAAGTCGATGCTGGCATCGAGTTTTTCCTGTTCGGCGCGTGGCGCACGACCCAGGACGAAATTTGAAACCATACTGGCGACACCCGGGTGGCCGATGCCAAGCCGCAGGCGGTAGAAAGTATTCTGATTGCCCAGTTGCGCAATGATGTCGCGCAACCCGTTGTGACCGCCATGGCCGCCGCCCTGCTTGAGCTTGGCAACGCCCGGAGGCAAATCGAGTTCGTCGTGCGCCACGAGGATTTCTTCAGGCTTGATGCGGAAGAAACCGGCGAGTGCCGCCACGGCCTGGCCGCTGCGGTTCATGTAGGTGGTGGGAATCAGCAGACGAACATCCTGACCCTGATGCGAATAGCGCCCGGTCAGGCCGAAATATTTGCGATCGGCCACAAGGTTCACACCTTGCGCGGCGGCGATGCGCTCAACAAAAAGGGCCCCTGCGTTATGCCGGGTCTGTTCGTATTCAGCGCCTGGATTTCCCAGGCCAACGATCAGTTTGATGGCAGTCACGATAGGGGCCCTTCCTTGGAGTGGTGGATAACATCGCCGCGATCAGGGAAAGCGGCGAAAGTGGACGAAAATTGCTCATTTACCATGAATGTAAACTCCGCGTTCTCGCCCGCTTTCTCGCTACGTTCCAGTCCGCGATGTTACTTGCTCACTCAGGCATAACAGAGTGAATTACTCTGCTGCGCCTTCTTCGGTAGCTTCTGGAGCAACACGTGGAGCGTGGACGTTGGCAACAGCCTTGTCATCGCCGTGTGCCAGAGCAACGAACTCAACGCCTTTAGGAGCTTTGAGGTCCGACAGGTGAATGATCGAACCGATTTCAGCGTTAGCCAGGTCGACTTCGATGAACTCAGGCAGATCTTTTGGCAGGCAGGAAACTTCGATCTCGGCAACAACGTGCGAGATTTCGCCGCCTTTCTTCACTGGAGCAGCTTCGTTGACGAAGTGCACAGGAACGATAGCGGTCAGTTTCTGGCCAGCTACAACGCGTACGAAGTCAGCGTGCATCACGTGGCCTTTGGCCGGGTGACGTTGCAGAGCTTTGATGACGACGTTCTGTTTCTTGCCACCAACGTTCAGCTCGATGATGTGGCTGTAAGCCGCTTCGTTTTCGAGCAGTTTGGCAACTTCTTTGGCCAGCATGCTGATGGATTCAGGGGCTTTGTCGCCACCGTAAACAACAGCTGGAACCAGGGCGGCGAGACGACGCAGGCGGCGGCTCGCACCTTTCCCCAGGTCGGAACGCACTTCAGCATTCAGAGTAAAATCGTTCATTTTGTATCTCCAAAATAGCCATGACCGAGTGGCGTTTGCGACCAGCGCCAAACACGGTATGGGCAAAAAAGCCCCGCCCCGACAGGAATGCCGGGGCGGGGCGCTTTTCGTCAACGAGACATTTCGAGAAGGGCAGGGCCCTTAACGGAACATCGCGCTGATCGATTCTTCATTGCTGATGCGGCGAACCGCTTCGGCAACAACCGGTGCGATATCCAGTTGACGGATACGTGCACAGGCTTGTGCGGCAGCGGACAGCGGGATGGTGTTGGTCACCACCAGCTCGTCCAGCACGGAATTTTCGATATTCTCGATGGCCCGACCCGACAGCACTGGGTGTGTGCAGTAGGCAAAGACCTTGGCTGCGCCATGCTCTTTCAAGGCCTTGGCCGCGTGGCACAGAGTGCCGGCGGTATCGACCATGTCATCGACCAGAATGCAGGTACGCCCTTCGACATCACCGATGATATGCATCACTTCAGAGTGATTGGCTTTCTCACGGCGTTTGTCGATGATCCCGAGATCCACGCCCAGGGATTTGGCAACGGCACGTGCACGCACGACGCCACCAATGTCCGGGGACACGATCATCAGGTTTTCGAAGCGCTGATCTTCGATGTCATCCACCAGAACCGGGGAGCCGTAGATGTTATCTACCGGAATATCGAAGAAACCCTGAATCTGGTCAGCATGCAGATCAACCGTGAGAACACGGTCGATGCCGACTACGGTAAGCATGTCAGCAACGACTTTCGCGCTGATAGCCACACGTGCGGAACGCGGACGGCGATCCTGACGGGCATAACCAAAATAAGGAATAACAGCAGTGATACGAGTAGCCGAGGAGCGGCGGAAGGCGTCAGCCATCACTACCAGTTCCATCAGGTTATCGTTGGTCGGAGCGCAAGTCGGCTGAATAATGAAAACGTCTTTACCGCGAACGTTTTCATTGATCTCGGCAGTAATTTCGCCGTCGGAGAACTTACCGACAGAGATGTCACCGAGAGGGATATGCAGCTGACGTACAACACGCCGAGCCAGATCGGGGTTAGCGTTCCCCGTAAAGACCATCATCTTGGACACGCGCAGTACCTAGAGGCTGAGGGTAACCTGGATGAGTAAAGAAAATGGCAGGGGCGGCTGGATTCGAACCAACGCATGGCAGGATCAAAACCTGCTGCCTTACCGCTTGGCGACGCCCCTGTATCTGTTGCTTCAAGTGCCTGGCACTTGATTCCTTTTAGAGCAGACTTTGCAGCTTGCGATGCAACATCGAAACGTTGCTTCCTTTTGCTACAAACCCTGTAAGGGTCTCTGTCAGAAGGGCCGAGACTTTATCAGCTTCAGCTTTGCTTGGGAAGCCCCCAAACACACAACTTCCAGTTCCGGTTAGTTTTGCTTCGGTAAATTTACCTAACAAATCCAATGCGTTACGTACCTCTGGATAACGCCTTGCAACCACCGGCAAGCAGTCATTTCGACTGTTTCCCTCGGGAACGGGGCGCACTTTAATGGGCGGCGTGTTACGTGTCAACAAAGGATCGGAAAAAATTTCTGCCGTACTTACAGAGACTTGCGGCACGAGCACCAGATACCACGGTTCTTCGGGGTCGACCGGGGTCAGTTTCTCACCCACGCCTTCGGCAAATGCCGCGTGACCACGGACGAAAACCGGGACGTCGGCACCCAGTGTCAGGCCCAGTGCAGCGAGGCGATCCTCATCCCAGCCCAGTTGCCACAAGTGATTGAGACCGAGCAGGGTAGTGGCCGCATTCGAACTGCCGCCGCCGATGCCTCCGCCCATGGGCAGCACTTTATCAATCCAGATGTCGATACCGAGGGTGCAGCCGGATTGTGCCTGGAGCATTTTTGCCGCGCGCACGATCAGGTTACTGTCGTGGGGCACACCGGCGAATTCGGTGTGCAGACGAATCACGCCGTCATCACGCACGGCGAAAGTGATTTCGTCGCCGTAATCGACGAACTGAAACAGCGTCTGCAGTTCGTGATAGCCGTCTTCGCGGCGACCGAGAATGTGCAACATCAGATTGAGCTTGGCTGGCGACGGCAGCGTCAGGCGTGGAGCGCTCATGCTTACTGCCCCAATTTACGCGGTTGCCAGGTCTTGATCACCAGCGTCACGTCAAGGTCGGTGCCGTGCAGTTTGATTCGCTCGGGCAGCCAGTAACCGTTCTGCTCGGCGTAGCTGAGGTACTCGACCTGCCAGCCATCCTGTTCCAGATTGGCCAGGCGGCTGTCGTTATCGAGGGTCAGACGGCTTTTGCTGCTTGGCGCCGGCAGGCCGCGGACCCACCAGGCCAGATTCGATACCGGCAGTTTCCAGCCGAGTTGCTCTTCGAGCAGCGATTCCGGCGACTCGGAGTCATAGCGACCCTGATTGGCGACTTCCAGCGAGACCTTGCCCGGACGCCCGGTCAGACGTGCCGCGCCACGACCCAGCGGGCCGGACAGACGAATGTCGTAATAGTCCTGACGCTGCAGCCAGAACAGCGTGCCGCTACCGGAATCTTTCGGTGCGCGGATGCCGATCTTGCCGTCGATCTGCCAGCCGTCGAGGCCGGTCAGCTGTTGTTTGTTCGCGGCCCATTGAGCCGGACTGCCGTGGCCCTCGACCGATTCGCGAGCGCCGAAGCCCGCGCAACCGGCGAGCAGGGCGATGAAGCTGAAAACAATGACGTGGCGCAAAAACATGAGTTAAAGAGTCTCGGATCCGGTCAGGCGCTTGATGGTGCTGCGCAGGATGGTGCTGTCGGGCTGATCCTTGAGGAACTTGCCCCAGATTTGCTTGGCTTCACGCTGATTACCCTTGGTCCACAGCACTTCGCCCAGGTGCGCGGCGACTTCGTGGTCAGGGAAACGCTCCAGTGCCTGACGCAGATATTTCTCGGCGTCGTCCAGATTGCCCATGCGGAAGTTCACCCAGCCGAGGCTGTCGAGTACCGCCGGATCTTCCGGATTGATCTGGTGCGCCTGTTCGATCAGCGCCTTGGCTTCCGCATAGCGGGTGGTGCGATCGGACAGGGTGTAACCCAGGGCGTTGAGCGCCATGGCGTTGTCCGGGTCACGCTTGATGATCAGACGCAGGTCTTTTTCCATCTGCGCCAGGTCATTGCGTTTTTCCGCGAGCATGGCCCGGGTGTAGAGCAGATTCAGGTCATCCGGGTATTGCAGCAGGGCTTGCTGCAAGACTTTCCAGGCCTTGTCGTCGTGTTTGTTGGCCGACAGGGTTTCGGATTCGATCAGGTACAGCTGGATCGCGTAATCCGGTTGCGCGTCGCGCTCGGTTGCCAGTTTGCTTTGCGCTTCGGCGGTCTTGCCGTTGTTCATCAGGATATCGGCCTGACGCAGTTGCGCCGGCAGATAGTCATTGCCCGGGCCGACCTGGGCGTATTCGATCAGCGCGCCCTGCGGGTCGTTGCGCTCTTCAGCGATGCGACCGAGGTTCAGGTGCGCCGAATCGACGTGGCTTTCCCGGGCGATCAGGTCTTCCAGATAACCCTTGGCCTCGTCCCAGGCCTTGGCTTCCAGGCACACCAGCGCCAGCGAGTAACGCAGTTCATCGTCTTCGGGGTATTGCTGAACGAGGGTGGAGAACTCGACCTTGGCGTCGTCCATCCGGTCCTGTTCGACCAGCGTGCGCGCATAGGTCAGGCGCAGGCGCTTGTCGTCCGGGTATTTCTTGATGCTTTTGCGCAGCAGCGGCAGGGCTTCGTCGCCACGATTCATGGTTTGTAGCAGGCGCGCGCGCAGCAGAATCGGTGCGATCTCGCCTTCTTCCGGCGGGTTGTCTTCGAGCAGGGTCAATGCGGCTTTATTGTCGCCGTCCTGTTGCAGCAGCAGAGCCTTGCCGAAAATCAGCTGACTGTTCTTCGGGTGGCGCTGCAGCAGACGGTCGAAACTTTTCATCAGACCGTTGCGGGTTTCCTGATCGGTGTCGGCTGCCGACAGCGCGAGGAAGTCGAAATGGGTGTCGCCCTTGCCCTGCAGGACTTTCTCCATATAGACCATGGAGTCGTCATAACGCCCGGCGCGGGCCAGTTGCACGGCGGCGGCGCGTTGCGCTTCGAGGTCGTCGGGGGCGTTTTTTGCCCAGATCAGCGCGGTATCCAGCGCAGGCTGGTCGGCGCCCAGGTATTCGGCGATGCGGAACGCGCGCTCGGAAACACCTGGATCCTGGGTATTGATGGCCTGGGTCACGTAGTTGTCCAGGGCAATGTCGAAGCGATTGCGCTGGCCGGCGAGTTCGGCGCTCAACAGACTGAAAACGGTTTCCTCGCTGAACGAGCTGTAAACCTTGGGCTTTTCAGGCGTGGGCGTGGTGTCTTCGACCGGCGGAGTACCGTCCGGCGAAACGGGGGCCAAGGCCTGGCAGCCGCTGAGGAAGACAAAAGCAAGGAGCAACGCGGAAGATCTATTCATATAGGAGAAGGACGACTAACCTGCGGTCGGATCATCATGACACAAGCCTTCGGCCAAACATAACCGCTCAGGCAATTTACGCTATCCCCTGTAGGAGCTGCCTCAGGCTGGGATCTTTTGATCTTGCTTCTGATTCGCAAAACCAGAATCAAAAGATCGCAGCCTGCGGCAGCTCCTACGGGGGGGCGATGTGTACATGAACGAGAATGGATCGCAGCAGGCAGTGGATACAATAAGGGCGATAGATATCCAATAGTTGTTCTGGATCTGACGAAGTAGGACAATTGCCGGCTTCACGTCACCATCAGCGACCTTGAATGGCCTTCCTTGCACTCGGTATTAACCACAAGACTGCTTCAGTAGACGTCCGCGAGCGCGTGGCCTTTACCCCTGAGCAGTTGGTTGAGGCCTTGCAGCAGCTCTGCCGACTCACCGACAGCCGCGAAGCTGCGATCCTCTCCACCTGCAATCGCAGTGAGCTTTATATAGAACAGGACCAGCTTTCAGCTGATCTCGTGCTGCGCTGGCTGGCTGACTATCACCATTTAAGCCTTGATGAGCTGCGCGCGAGTGCCTATGTGCACGAAGATGATGCGGCAGTTCGTCACATGATGCGTGTCGCCTCCGGGCTCGACTCGCTGGTGTTGGGCGAACCGCAGATTCTCGGTCAGATGAAATCGGCCTACGCCGTGGCCCGCGAGGCCGGCACCATCGGCCCGCTGCTGGGACGGCTGTTTCAAGCGACGTTCAATGCCGCCAAACAGGTGCGCACCGATACCGCCATTGGCGAAAACCCGGTGTCCGTGGCGTTTGCCGCGGTCAGCCTGGCCAAACAGATTTTCAGCGACCTGCAACGCAGCCAGGCCCTGCTGATCGGCGCCGGCGAGACCATCACCCTGGTCGCCCGCCATTTGCATGAGCTGGGGGTCAAGCGCATCGTGGTCGCCAACCGTACGCTGGAGCGCGCCAGCCTGCTGGCCGAGCAGTTCGGCGCCCACGCGGTGCTGCTCTCGGACATTCCGGCGGAGCTGGTGCGCAGCGATATCGTGATCAGTTCGACCGCCAGTCAGTTGCCGATCCTCGGCAAGGGCGCGGTGGAAAGTGCGTTGAAGCAGCGCAAGCACAAGCCGATTTTCATGGTCGACATTGCCGTACCGCGAGACATCGAGCCGGAAGTCGGCGAACTCGACGACGTTTACCTCTACAGCGTCGACGATCTGCACGAAGTGGTCGCCGAAAACCTCAAGAGTCGCCAGGGCGCAGCCCAGGCGGCCGAAGAGATGGTTTCGGTCGGCGCCGACGATTTCATGGTGCGCCTGCGAGAGCTGGCGGCGGTCGATGTGCTCAAGGCCTATCGGCAACAGAGCGAACGCCTGCGTGACGAAGAGCTGCAAAAAGCCCTGCGTCTGCTGGCCAACGGCGGCAACGCCGAAGAGGTGCTCGGGCAACTGGCCCGCGGCCTGACCAATAAACTGTTGCATGCGCCCAGCGTGCAACTGAAAAAGCTTTCTGCCGAAGGCCGCCTCGATGCGCTGGCCATGGCCCAGGAACTCTTTGCCCTCGAGGGCTCACCGGATAGCTTTTCGGATAAAAAACCGCAATGAAAGCGTCACTGCTCAATAAGCTGGACATCCTCCAGGACCGTTTCGAGGAACTGACCGCGTTGCTCGGCGACGGCGAAGTCATTTCCGATCAAACCAAATTCCGTGCCTATTCCAAGGAATACGCCGAACTCGAGCCGGTCGTACAAGCGTATAAAAAGCTGCTCGGCGTACAAAGCGATCTTGAAGGCGCGCAGGCGCTGCTCAAGGACAGCGACCCGGACATGCGTGAAATGGCCGTGGAAGAAGTGCGCGAAGCCAAAGAGTTGTTGATCACGCTGGAATCCGACCTGCAACGCATGTTGTTACCCAAGGACCCGAACGACGGGCGCAACGTGTTCCTCGAAATCCGCGCCGGCACCGGTGGCGACGAGGCGGCGATCTTCTCTGGCGACCTGTTCCGCATGTACTCGCGTTACGCCGAACGTCGTGGCTGGCGCGTGGAAATCCTGTCGGAAAACGAAGGCGAACACGGTGGCTATAAAGAAGTCATCGCCCGCATTGAAGGCGACAACGTTTACGGCAAGCTGAAATTCGAATCCGGCGCGCACCGCGTACAACGTGTACCCGCTACCGAATCCCAGGGCCGTATCCACACCTCGGCCTGCACCGTGGCGGTGTTGCCCGAGCCGGACGAGCGCGAAGCCATCGAGATCAACCCGGCGGATTTGCGCGTCGACACCTACCGCTCCTCCGGGGCCGGTGGTCAGCACGTCAACACCACCGACTCGGCGATCCGCATCACCCACATACCGACCGGCACCGTCGTCGAGTGTCAGGAAGAACGTTCCCAGCACAAGAACCGTGCGCGGGCGATGGCGTGGCTGGCGGCCAAGCTCAACGATCAGCAGACCGCTGCGGCGGCCAATGCGATTGCCAGCGAGCGTAAATTGCTCGTCGGTTCCGGTGATCGTTCCGAGCGCATCCGTACTTACAACTTTGCCCAGGGCCGGGTCACAGACCATCGCGTCAACCTGACCCTGTACTCCCTTGACGAAATTCTCGCCGGTGGCGTTGAAGCGGTGATCGAGCCTTTGCTGGCCGAGTACCAGGCCGACCAACTTGCAGCGATAGGTGAATAAATGACCATCATTGCCAGCCTGTTGCGCGCCGCCGAACTGCCGGACTCGCCCACGGCGCGTCTGGATGCCGAGTTGCTGCTGGCGGCGGCACTGGGCAAACCGCGCAGTTTCCTGCACACCTGGCCCGAGCGCATTGTGCCCAGCGAAGCGGTGCTGGTTTTTACCGAGTACCTGCAGCGACGTCGCAGCGGTGAGCCAGTGGCCTACATCCTTGGTCAGCAGGGTTTCTGGAAACTCGACCTGGAAGTCGCGCCGCACACCCTGATTCCGCGTCCCGACACCGAATTGCTGGTAGAGGCCGCGCTGGAGCTGCTGGCGGCAACGCCGGCGACAGTTCTTGATCTGGGCACCGGCAGCGGCGCGATTGCCCTGGCCCTGGCCAGTGAACGCCCGGCGTGGAAGGTCACGGCGGTGGATCGCGTGCTGGAGGCCGTGGCCCTCGCCGAACGCAATCGCCAGCGCTTGAATCTGAGCAACGCCACGGTGCTGAACAGCCACTGGTTCAGCGCTCTCGAAGGCCAGCGCTTCAATCTGATTATCAGCAACCCGCCGTACATCGCTGCCGCCGACCCGCATCTGGTCGAAGGCGATGTGCGCTTCGAACCGGCCAGCGCACTGGTCGCCGGTGTCGACGGGCTCGACGATCTGCGCCTGATCGTCGCCCAGGCCCCGGGCCATCTTGAAGCCGGTGGCTGGCTGATGCTCGAACACGGCTATGATCAAGCCGAGGCCGTGCGCGATCTGTTGCTGACCCACGGTTTCGAAGAAGTCCACAGCCGTACCGATCTGGGCGGCCATCAACGGATCAGCCTGGGGCGTCTGCCGTGCTGAATGATCAGGAATTGCTGCGCTATAGCCGGCAGATTCTGCTGCAACACATCGATATCGACGGGCAACTGAAGCTCAAGGACAGCCGCGTGCTGATCGTCGGCCTTGGCGGTCTCGGCGCGCCGGTTGCGCTGTATCTGGCAGCGGCCGGTGTCGGTGAGCTGCACTTGGCGGATTTCGACACGGTCGATCTGACCAACCTGCAACGCCAGATCATCCATGACACCGACAGCGTCGGCATGAGCAAGGTCGACTCGGCGCTCAAGCGTCTGAGCGCGATCAATCCCGAGATTCAACTGGCTGCCCATCGCCAGGCGCTGGACGCGGACTCGCTGGCCGCCGCGGTGACAGCGGTGGATCTGGTGCTCGACTGCTCCGACAATTTCTCCACCCGCGAAGCGGTCAACGCCGCCTGCGTGGCGGCGCGCAAACCCTTGGTCAGTGGTGCGGCGATTCGCCTGGAAGGGCAGTTGTCGGTGTTTGACCCGCGCCGCCCGGAAAGTCCGTGCTACCACTGCCTGTACGGGCATGGCAGCGAGGCCGAGCTGACCTGCAGCGAAGCCGGTGTGGTCGGGCCACTGGTAGGGCTGGTCGGCAGTCTGCAGGCGCTGGAAGCGTTGAAGGTGCTGGTCGGCTTCGGCGAGCCGCTGGTGGGTCGCTTGCTGCTGATCGATGCGTTGGGCTCGCGCTTCCGTGAATTGCGGGTCAAGCGCGACCCCGGTTGCAGCGTCTGTGGTTCGAACCATGCGTGAAGCACCGATCGCGGTGTTCGATTCCGGTGTCGGCGGCTTGTCGGTATTGGCCGAGATCCAGCGTTTGCTGCCCCATGAGTCACTGCTGTATTTCGCCGATTGCGGGCACATTCCCTACGGCGAGAAATCCCCCGAGTTCATCCGCCAGCGTTGTAACGTGATGGCCGGATTTTTCCGCGAGCAGGGTGCCAAGGCCCTGGTCATTGCCTGCAATACCGCCACGGTGGCGGCTGTTGCCGATCTGCGCCGGGATTTTCCCGACTGGCCGATCGTTGGCATGGAGCCGGCGGTCAAACCCGCTGCCGCCGCCACTCGTAGTGGCGTGGTTGGCGTGCTCGCCACCACCGGCACGTTGCAGAGCGCCAAGTTCGCCGCGTTGCTCGACCGGTTCGCCACGGATGTGCGAGTCATCACCCAGCCGTGTCCCGGTCTGGTTGAGCTGATTGAAAGCGGTGATCTGCACAGCGCCGAGTTGCGCGCATTGCTCAAACACTATGTCGATCCGCTGCTGGCCAACGGTTGCGACACGATCATCCTGGGCTGCACCCACTATCCGTTTCTCAAGCCGATGCTCAAGACGATGATCCCCGAGAGCATCAGTCTGATCGACACCGGTGCCGCCGTTGCCCGCCAATTGCAGCGGCTGCTGGCCGAACGAGACCTGCTCGCCGAGGGGCCGAACCGCCCGGTCAGATTCTGGACCAGCGCCAACCCCGAGTCCTTTCGCAAGACCCTGCCCCTGCTGGGCCAAGTTGCCGGTGACGTCGAAAAATTCACCTTGTAAAAAAAGTGTGAAATATCTAAAAAGTCAGCTGAACTTCTGATCAAACGCTGATTTCTATACGGCTGAGTTACTTAGAAAACCAAACGATCGTTCCGGAAAAGGAAGTTTCAACGTGAAGCGACTATTCTGCTTGGCCGCGATTGCGGCTGCACTGATGGGGCAAAGTTTTACCGCACAAGCGGCAGGCGTCGAGTTTGCGGTGGGTGCGACCAGCGATTCGACGATGACGTATCGCCTGGGCATGAATTTCGATTGGGACAAGAGCTGGCTGCAAAGTGACGTCGGTCGCCTGACCGGTTACTGGAGCGGTGCTTACACCTATTGGGAAGGCGACAAAACTTCCAGCAACAACAGCCTGTCGTTCTCGCCGGTATTCGTTTACGAGTTCGCCGGCCAGTCGGTCAAACCGTATGTTGAAGCGGGGATTGGTGTGGCAGCGTTCTCCAACACCCACTATGAGAACAACAACCTCGGCGGCTCTTTCCAGTTCGAAGACCGTTTCGGTTTTGGTCTGCGCTTTAATGGCGGGCATGAAGTCGGGATTCGTGCAACGCACTATTCCAACGCCGGCCTGGCCAGCAGTAACGATGGTGTAGAAAGCTACTCGCTGCATTACACGATGCCGCTGTAAAAAAGATCAAAAGATCGCAGCCTTCGGCAGCTCCTACAGGAGAAATCATTCCCATGCAGGAGCTGCCGAAGGCTGCGATCTTTTGCTTTAAATCAGCGGTAGGCCGTGGCAATGCCTTTGCGTTCTTCAATGCATTCCGGCGCGCCCATTTCGAATTCGCGACAGATCAGCGGACGTTTCTCGTAGATCGTGCACATCATGCTGTCGCGATCCAGCGCCGCGCACCAGCCGTCGTCCAGACGCAGCATGACTTCTCCGCCCCACTCATCGGTATCGATAAAGCGCTCAGGCACGCCGGTGTCGGTGATCAGCATCACTTCGAGCTGACAGCAGCACGCTGCGCAGGTTGAGCAGGTGACCGCAGGTTCGGCGATTTGATGGTGGGGAATGGTTTTCATGGCGGCAGTGTAAGGCAGTGGCCGTTGGCTGTGTGAAAGGCCTGACAGACGCTCAGTGGCTCAGACGCCGCGCCATGGCATGCAATAACGGAAACAGCAGCGCCCACAGCAGACCGATGCCGATCAGCGTCGGCCATTCGCCGTAAGGAAATTGCACCCCGGCCAGGCGTCCGCCCCCGTAGTAAGACAACGCACCGCCCACCGCACCGAGTGCGCTGGCCAGCCACCATGGCCGGGCGCTCCATTGCAGGCAGTGGCGCAGGGTGGTGGCGAGCAAGGCCCAGAGCAGCATCAGCCACAGCGGAATCAGGGGTGACAGGTCTTGAAATGCGAACACGCCGGCAGCGCGCAATAGGCTGTCCACCGCCGTGCCGACAATCACTACGCTGAGGATCAAACGACCTTCCACCGCCCAACTGCTGATCCAGCCCAGATGGATCACCAGCACCGCCAGCGCCAACAACAACCACAGACTGTTGCCGCCGATGACACAGGCCAGCCAGCCGACCTGAAACAGCACGGCATTGGCCAGTCGCTCAAGCATCGAAGCGCCCGAGCAGCGGCGCGGGCATCGCTGCCGGTTTGGCCAGGAGCAATTGTGCGGTGCCGATGGTGCGTTCCAGGAACCCGCCTTCGCAGTAGCACAGGTAAAACTCCCACAGCCGCAGGAAGTAATCGTCGTAACCCAACTCGCTCAACCGGCCATGGGCGCGCCGGAAGTTCTCGTGCCACAGGCGCAGGGTACGGGCGTAATGCAGGCCGAAATCTTCCATGTGCAGCAGGTTCATGTCGGTGTCACGGCTGACGATCTCCAGCATTTTCTGCACGCAGGGCAGGGCGCCGCCGGGGAAGATGTAACGCTGGATGAAATCGACGCCGCGCCGTGCCTGTTCATAACGCTGCTCGCGGATGGTGATCGCCTGCAACAGCATCAGGCCGTTGCTCTTGAGCAGGTGCGCGCACTGCTTGAAGTAAGTCGGCAGGAAGCGATGACCGACCGCTTCGATCATCTCGATCGATACCAGTTTGTCGTACTCACCGGTGAGGTCGCGGTAGTCCTTGAGCAGCAGCGTCACCCGCTCCTGCAACCCCAGCGCCTCGATGCGCCGGGCGGTAAACGCGTACTGCTCTTTCGACAGCGTCGTGGTGGTGACATGGCAACCGTAATGCTGTGCGGCGTAAAGCGCCATGCTGCCCCAGCCGGTACCGATTTCCAGCAGGTGATCACTGGGTTTGAGCGCGAGTTTCTGGCAGATCCGTTCCAGTTTGTTCAGTTGTGCCTGTTCCAGGCTGTCCTCGGGGGTGAGGAATTGCGCTGCCGAATACATCATGGTCGGGTCGAGAAACTGTTCGAACAGGTCGTTGCCCAGATCATAGTGCGCGGCAATGTTTTTCTGCGAACCCTTGCGCGTATTGCGGTTGAGCCAATGCAAACCTTGCACCAGCGGCCGGCTGAGGCGGGCCAGACCGCCCTCCATCGCATCCAGTACTTCAAGATTGCTGACGAACACCCGCACCACGGCGGTCAGGTCCGGTGAGCTCCAGTAGCCATGAATGAACGCCTCGCCCGCGCCGATCGAGCCGTTGCTGGCGACCATGCCCCAGGCGGCCGGGTCCTGTATGTGGATTTCGCCCAGCAACGCACTGCCCGGAGTACCGAACAGCATTTGTTCGCCGTCCTCGATCAGCAGCAATTGGCCGTGCTTGAGTTGGCCCAATTGGCGCAGCACGCCGCGCCGCAGCAGCGAGCCGGTCAAACCGTTGGTGTTAAAGCGATTGACTGACAGGCTAGAGGATTTCATGGCGCTGCTCCTTGGGCGGCACAGTGGCAGTTTGAAAGCTGCCCTCGGCAGCCTGATGAGCAAAAATCGGTGCGCGCTTGAGCAACAGGCGCAGGGCTTGCCAATAAATCGCCAGAGCGGTTTTCGCGGTCATCCACGGAAAACGCCACAAGTAGCGGTGCAGGCTGCGGCGGTCGAGGGGCTCGCGCTGCAGGTTCAGCGTGGCGTCGAACAGTTTTTGCTCGCCCTGCCAGTCGGCCATGTGCACGCCGAGGTTCTGCGCGGCCGGACTGAAACTCATGCGGTACTCAAGATCGCGCGGCAGGAACGGCGAGACGTGAAAAGCCTTGGCCACCGCGAAGTGCTGGTGAAAGTCCTGCAGATTGACCGGTGCGCGGGCCGGCAGCACGTAGTGATAACGCTCACGCCACGGCGTGTTGGTCACTTCACAGAGGATCGCCGCCAGTTGCCCGTCGGCCTCGTGGCAATAAAAGAAGCTCACCGGATTGAAGGCCAGGCCCCAACTGCGCGGTTGGGTCAGCAGGCAGACTGAACCTTGCGGCTGATGGCCGAGGGCGGCGCCGACCTGTTGGCGCACCGCATCGATCAGGCGCATGCCGCTGCCAGTGAAGGTTTTCAGGTAGTCGGTTTCGCGAAACGAAAACGGCGCAAAGCGGCTGCGACTGGCGAGCGCCGACAGCTCGAACACGGCGTCCTGCTCGGCCAGGTCGAGGTACAGCAGACCGATCCGGTAACGGAATTCATGGCGTCTGGGCGCAAAGCGCCGATGGCCGATCCAGCCACTGTACAGCGCGCTGTTCATAAGCTTTCCCCGAACGCGGCCGCCACGCGTAACGCGCTGACCACGCCGTCCTCATGAAAACCGTTGGCCCAGTAGGCGCCGCAGAAGTGGGTGTGTTGCTGGCCGTCCAGTTCGGCCCAACGGTTCTGTGCCGCTAGCGCCGCGAGGCTGAATTGCGGGTGGGCGTAGGTGTATTTGGCGAGCACCTTGAACGGGCTGATGCCGGCGCTCTGGTTGAGGCTGACACAGAACGTGGTGTCGCTCGCAATCCCCTGCAGGATGTTCATGTCGTAGGTGACGGCCGCATGCGTATGGCCGGCGCCGCTCAAGCGATAGTTCCAACTGGCCCAGGCCAGTTTGCGCGAGGGCAGCAGGCGGGTGTCGGTGTGCAGCACCACTTCGTTGTCGGCGTAGGGCAGGGCACCGAGAATCGTCCGTTCTGCCTGGCTGGGGATGGCCAGCAATTGCAGGGCTTGATCGCTGTGGCAGGCGAGCACCACTTTGTCGAAACGCTCGATGCCGGCCGGGCTGTGGATAACCACGCCGTGCTCGTCGCGATCGATGCGGGTCACCGGGCAACTGAGGCGGATTTTATCGTTGAACGCAGCAGTCAACGGCGCAACATAAGCGCTGGAACCGCCCTCGATCACCTGCCATTGCGGGCGATCACTGACCGACAACAGGCCATGGTTCTTGAAGAACCGCACGAAGAACTGCAGGGGGAAATTGAGCATCTCGGCCATCGACATCGACCAGATCGCCGACCCCATCGGCACGATGTAATGCAGGATGAAGCGTTCGCCATAACCGCCGGCCTTGAGGTAATCGTCGAGCGTGGTGTCGGCGCCGATCCGTTGTTCGGCGAGGTCGTGCTGGGCCTCTTTATTGAAACGCAGGATGTCGCGCAACATGCCCCAGAACCCCGGCGACAGCAGGTTGCGACGCTGGGCGAACAGGCTGTTGAGGTTGTTACCGTTGTATTCCAGGCCCGTGTCCGGGTCGGTCACCGAAAAGCTCATTTCGGTCGGTTTGAACGACACGCCGAGCTGGCCGAGCAAACGGATGAAGTTCGGATAAGTCCAGTCGTTGAACACGATGAAGCCGGTGTCCACGCTGTAGGGGCGGCCATCGACGGTCACCTGCACGGTGTGCGTGTGGCCGCCGACCCAGTCGCTGGCCTCGAACACCGTGACGTCGTGTCGGCGATTGAGCAGGTAGGCGCAGGTCAGGCCCGCGATTCCGCTGCCGACAATGGCGATTTTCACGTTGGATCCCGCAGCGGCGGACTGCTGCGCACCATGCGCTTGCCAATCGCCAGTTGCAGGCGGTCGGGCAGTATCGACAGTGGCCACAACGCCGCCATGAACAGCGCCGGAAAAGCGATTTCCAGAGGGCGATCCTTGAGCTTGGCGAAGATGTGCCGTGCGGCTTTATCCGCAGGCCAGCTCAGCGGCATCGGGAAGTCGTTTCTGGCGGTCAGTGGGGTTTCGACGAAGCCTGGACTGATGATCGTGACATCCATGCCCTCGATGGCGAGATCGATACGCAGCGATTCAAACAGGTAGCGCAGCCCGGCCTTCGACGCGCCATAGGCTTCGGCCCGAGGTAGCGGCAGGTAGGTCACGGAGCTGGCCATCCCGACCAGATGCGGCGTGGTGCCGTTGCGCAGCAGCGGCAGGGCGGCCTCGATGCAGTAACTGCTGGCGAGCAGGTTGGTGCGCACCACGTGTTCGATGATCGACGCGTCGAACTGTCGGGCGTCAACGTACTCGCAGGTGCCGGCATTGAGGATCACGCTGTCGAGCGAGCCCCAGGCCCGTTCGATCTGCTGACCGATTTCGCGCACGGTCTGACTGTTGGTCAAATCGCCCGCCACCACCAGCACTTGCCCCGGATAGCGTTGCGACAGCACTTTGAGCGGTGCCACTTGCCGCGAACTGACGGCCAGATGCGCGCCGCTTTTCAGAATCTCTTCGGCCAGTGCTGCGCCGATGCCACTGCTGGCACCGGTCAGCCAATAACGCCGTGGAGGTGTACGACTCATCCCATTCTCCTTTTCAGCCAAGCGATCACGCGGCCCAATACGGGTAAATGTTCATACAGCATGGCCCCGGCATCGAAGTAGTCCCGGTGGCGATAAACCTTATCGCGCCACAGCAGGTGCGAACACCCGGCGACGCGAATCAATCGGCCACCCGCCAGGCGCGGGTGACGGTAACTCATGACCCAGCGCAGGTAACCTTCACAGTCGCCGATCTGGTCGAAGCCGTGGAAGTCGAAGCGCAGCTCGCTGACGTTGGCGTACAGCTCGCTGAAGTAATGGCGCAGTTGCGCCAGCCCTTGCACTTCATGCAGTGGGTCGGTGAAGTGAATGTCATCGCTGTAAAGCTCGCCCAGACGCTGCAGGTTGTCTTTGTCCAACTCGGCAAACTGGCGGGCGAAGCGGCGCAGGAATTCACTCATGGACCTCTCCCATGGACGAGCGCGACGGCAGATTCTTGAAGGCCGCCAGCGCGCGTTCGCGCGAAGCCCCGAGATTGACGATCGGCGCCGGATAATCCGCAACGCCGAACAGTCCGCCGACGCTGGCCGGGTTGTGTACTTCCTTTTTGTTCAGGCCGGCCAGCTCAGGCAACCAGTGCTTGATGAACAGGCCTTCGCTGTCGAATTTTTCCGATTGGCTCAGCGGGTTGAAAATGCGGAAATACGGTGCCGAATCGGTGCCGGTCGAAGCGCTCCACTGCCAGCCGCCGTTGTTCGCCGCCAGATCGCCGTCGATCAGGTGACGCATGAAAAAACGCTCGCCTTCTCGCCAGTCGATCAGCAGGTTTTTGGTCAGGAACATCGCCACCACCATCCGCAGGCGGTTGTGCATCCAGCCGGTCTCCAGCAGTTGGCGCATGGCCGCATCGATGATCGGCAAACCGGTGCGTGCCTCTTGCCACGCGGCCAGTTCGTCCGGCGCGTTGCGCCAGGCCACGGCCTCGGTTTCCGGGCGAAACGCGCGATGGCGCGAGACCCGTGGATAGCCGACCAGAATGTGCTTGTAGAACTCGCGCCACAGCAGCTCGTTGATCCAGGTCACCGCACCGACCTTGCCGCTGTCGAACTCGCCCTGATTGCTTTGCAGCGCGGCGTGCAGGCATTGGCGCGGCGAGATCACCCCGGCGGCCAGATAGGCCGAGAGTTGACTGGTGCCGGGCTTGGCCGGGAAGTCGCGTTCGCTCTGGTAGTAGTCGATCTGCGCGTCGGCGAAGGTGTCGAGTCGGCGCCGGGCTTGCTGTTCGCCAGCAGGCCACAGGGCGCGTAATGATTCGCTCGGCGCTGCAAAACCTTCGACGGATGCAGGCACCGGATCGCTGTCGATGTTCAGCTTCGCCTGTTTGCCGGGTGCTTTGATCAGCCCGGGCACCGAGCGGTGCAGGCGTTCGTAGCAGACCTTGCGGAACTGGCTGAACACCTGAAAGTAGGTCTCTGTCTTGGTCAGTACCGTGCCGGGCTTGAACAGCAGTTGGTCAAGGTAACTGTGAAAGGCGATGCCTGTGGTTTTCAGGGCCTGGGCAACCGCCGCATCGCGACGGCTTTCGTGGACGCCGTATTCTTCGTTGACGTGCACCGCCTCGACGTTCAGTTGCCGGCAAAGCTCGACTAGCACCACCGGGGCCTGATCCCAATGGTCAGCGGTGCGGATCAGCAACGGGATGTTCCGCTCGCCGAGGGCGCTGCTCAGTTCACGCAGATTGCGCAGCCAGAAATCGACCTTGCACGCGGCATCGTCATGCTCCAGCCACTGCCGTGGGCTCAACAGATACACGGCAACCGTCGGCCCGCGCGCTGCGGCGGCCGCGAGGGCGGTGTTGTCATGTTGGCGCAGGTCGCTGCGCAGCCAGATCAATTGCATCGCGGTTTCCATTAAATCAGCCCACGCTGAACGAGTACCTGATGTGCCGAGAGCGGATCTTCGGCCAGGATCAAATCAGCGATCTCACTTGTTCTTACGGACAACTCGGTCTGGTGGATGCATACCGTTGGTCCGACCAGCATTGTCGGAGCACTGACGCCATGCAGCAGTTTTGGCAGCTGCGCCAGGTTCATCGCCTTGCTGGAATACAGCAGTACGCCACGCGCTTGCAGATGGTCGACCGCCAGTGCCAGTTCTCCGGCCGGTAGCGGCCAGTCGAATACTTGTACCGGGCAGTCGGCACTGCTGATCAGCCACGCGCATAGCCACAGGTGTGGTTCCAGTGGCAGGTCCGAGTGATTGATCAACAGCAGGGGCGCCGCGTGTAACTGTCGATTGTTATGGTAGATGCGTGCGCCGAATTTGCTGCGTAACCACGAATAAAAGAATACCCGCTCCATCTGTGCACCGAACTGGCCCTGCCAGCGCTGCTCGAGTTCGGCCAGCAGCGGCAGCAGCAATTGCTCGCACAAGGTGCGTGGCGGATACAGGGCCATGGCCTGGTTGACGCTGTCGTCGAGGTTGCGCTCGTTGAGCTGGGTTACGGCGTTGAGCAGGGCCTGACGCAGGCGCTGCCAGTCGTTTTCCACCGTTTCGGTAAAGGCTTGCGGGGTGTCGAGCAGCGGTTTGACCTGACTGACCGCCACGCCCCGGTTGAGCCAGGTGAGGATGGTCAGGATCCGTTGCACATGTTCGCTGGAGTACAGGCGATGGCCCTTGGGTGTGCGTTGCGGCACGATCAGCCCGTAACGGCGCTCCCAGGCGCGCAGGGTGATGGCGTTGACGCCCGTCTGGCGCGCGACTTCACGGATCGGCAGCCAGCCCTCGTCGAGGGCTTTCTTGAAGTCGGCGCCGAGGTCTTCCCGGGCGCTGGTGTCGAGGGTCTCGTTCATCAAATGGCGTTTCGCAGGCTGAGGTTTTCCGGATGCGGCTGCAGGTACACCTGTTGCGCAATGTACGGATCCGGGTGTTGCCGAAAATGATGCTTGAGCAACGTCAACGGCACCACCAGCGGCACGATGCCGTGGCGGTACTGGCCGATGACATGCAGCACTTCCTGTTTGTCTTCGCTGCTGATTGCTTGCTTCAGATAACCGCTTATATGTTGCAGCACATTGCTGTGGGTACGGCGGGTGGCGCATTTCTTCAACGCCCCCATCAGCTCGCTGAAGTAGCGCGGGCCGAGTTCGACCGGATCGGTCTGGCCCATGTTGCCCAGCAGTTTGCCCAGCGCCTTGTACTGCTCCGGGTTGTGGGCCATCAGCAGGTATTTGTAACGCGAGTGGAATTCGGTCAGTGCGCGGCGGCTCAAGCCTTGTGCGAGCACCTGTTGCCAGGCGCTGTAGGCGAGTACGCGGGTGATGAAATTTTCCCGCAGCACCGGGTCGTTGAGGCGTCCGGCTTCTTCCACCGGCAGGTCCGGGTGTCGGGCACAGAACGCCTGGGCATAGATGCCCCGACCGCCGCCGTTCACCGGGGCGCCGTTGGCGTGATAGACCTTGACCCGTTCCAGACCGCACGACGGCGATTGCTGCATGAAGATGTAGCCGCAGATGTCATTGAGCTCGCCGGCCATTTTCTGCCCATAGGTGGCCAACGGTTCAGTGACATTGACTTGCGGGTTGACGGTGCCGACGGCTTCGGGAGTGTCCGGATCCCCGACCAGCCGGATCGGCTCGCGAGGGATGCCCAGGCCAATGGCGACTTCGGGGCATACCGGGACGAATTCGAAATACTCGGCAAGGGTGCGGCTGCACAGCCGCGATTCCTTGTGCCCACCGTTGTAGCGCACTTCGGCGCCCATCAGGCAGGCGCTGATGGCGATTTTGGGCCGGGAGACAGAAAGGTCGGACATGTACACCTCGAATCTATTCCTGTACAGGATGTTATTTCTGTACAACTTTTAACAGCATAGATTCATGCGTGTACAAGTCAAATGATTTGTATAAGTTTTTGCGAGTGTCCACTAACCTTCTGTAGGAGTGAGGCTGCTCGCGATAGCGGTGTGACATTCAGCCTTTGCGCCGGCTGGCACTCAGTTATCGCGAGCAGGCTCACGCCTGCAGGGTTGCTATTGCCAGCCCAGTAGCCAGTGATCGTTATTCTTCAGCGTCTGCCAATCGATGCGTTCGGCGCGTTTGGTCAACACCGCCTGCAACTCGATCTCCAGCACCGTCCCTTCATCGTCGCGGAACAGTTCGGTTACCAGAAAATGTTTTTCGCGGTTTTGCGGGTGGGCTGCTGTCCACTTCGACAGCAGCAGTTTTTGCGGGTTGAGGCGGTTCACTGCAGGTGTTCGTGCAAGCGGCGCGCGGCTTCCTGGCCGCTGAGCCAGGCCCCTTCGACGCGCCCGGACAGGCACCAGTCGCCGCAGGCGTACAGGCCCAGATCGGCATCGGCCAGCGTGCCCCATTCGTGGCCGCTCGCCGGGCGTGCGTAGAGCCAGCGGTGGGCGAGGCTGAAGGTCGGGGCGGGCATGGCGCTGTGCAGCAGTTCGGCGAACGCGCCGTGCAGTTGTTCGATCACCGCTTCCTTGGGCAGGTCGATGTGTTGCCGGCTCCAGGCGCTGCTGGCGTGCAGCACCCAGGTATCGCATGTGGTGTCGCGCCCCGGTTTGCTGCGGTTGCGCGCCAGCCAGTCGAGCGGGCTGTCCTGCACGAAGCAACCTTCGATCGGTGTATCCAGTGGCGTGTCGAAGGCGAGGGCGACGGCCCAGGTCGGGTCCATCTTCACTCCGGCGGCCGCACCGGCGAGTTTCGGTGCGGCGGCCAGCAAGGCAGTGGCCTGCGGTGCCGGGGTGGCGATCACCACATGGCTGAAGGGGCCGTGGGTGAAACCTTCGGCGTCTTGCAGGTGCCAGTGTTCTTCACCGCGAAAGACTTCGGTGATGCGGCAGGCGAAGTGCACTTCCAGACCGTTGAGCAAACCCCGGGTGATCGCGCTCATGCGCGGCGTGCCGACCCAGCGGGTCTGCTCGTCCGGCGACAGATTCAACTGGCCGCCCTGAAAGGTGTAGAGCTGCGGTTGCCATTCGGCGACCCAGCCCAGACTTTGCCAACGTTGCACTTCGGTGACGAAGCGCCGGTCGCGGGCGGTGAAGTATTGCGCGCCCATGTCCAGCGAACCGGCGTCGCTGCGTTTGCTCGACATGCGTCCGCCGCTGCCGCGGCTTTTGTCGAAGAGCTGGACGGTATGTCCGGTCTCTGTCAGCGCCTGGGCGGCGGAGAGTCCGGCGATGCCGGTGCCGATGATTGCGATAGGTACAGTCATAGGGGCCTCGTTTACCTTTCTGTACAGACTACGCCGTGAATGAAACCTGTACAATTTTGTTTTTTGGTATAACTTCTAGCGTTCTCGTTCTGACAGCTTGGCCTATGGTTAAACAATAGAGCCTGCCCGATAGAAAAGATCCCTGCTTATAAAAATAGACTAGTGATCCGGGTAAAACGCCACGCGAGGAAGATGTCATGCACATATTGCTGACCGGCGGTACTGGTTTGATAGGACGTCAGCTCTGCCGGCACTGGTCGGGGCAGGGTCATCAACTGACGGTGTGGAGTCGGCGTCCGGAAAAAGTCGCGCAAATCTGTGGTGCTCAGGTGCGCGGTATTGCGCGTCTAGAGGACCTCGGTGATGAGTCGCTGGACGCGATCATCAACCTGGCCGGAGCGCCGATTGCTGATCGGCCATGGACCCATCGGCGCAAGGCGTTGTTGTGGAGCAGCCGCATCACCCTGACCGAATCCCTGCTGGCCTGGCTGGAAACACGCGAACAGAAACCGGCGTTGCTGATTTCCGGTTCGGCCATCGGCTGGTACGGTGATGGTGGTGAGCGCGAGCTGACGGAAGATTCGCCGCCGGTGATCGACGATTTCGCCAGCCAGTTGTGCATTGCCTGGGAGGAAACCGCCCAGCGTGCCGAAGCGTTGGGCATCCGCGTGGTACTGGTGCGTACCGGGCTGGTGCTGTCGGCCGACGGCGGCTTTTTGTCGCGGTTGTTGCTGCCGTTCAAACTCGGCCTGGGCGGGCCTCTGGGCAATGGCCGGCAGTGGATGCCATGGATTCATATCGAAGATCAAATCGCCCTGATTGATTTTCTTCTGCACCGCAATCAGGCGAGCGGTCCTTATAATGCCTGCGCGCCGAAACCGGTGCGCAATCGCGAGTTTGCCAAGACGCTGGGCAGCGTATTGCACCGTCCGGCGTTCATGCCGATGCCGGCGCTGGCGCTGAAAGTCGGGCTTGGCGAAATGTCATTGCTGTTGCTGGGCGGCCAACGGGCCATGCCGGCACGCTTGCTGGAAGCGGGTTTCACTTTCCAGTTCACGGATTTGCGCGCGGCCCTGGATGATCTCTCCGGCCGCCTTTGAAATAGGACGATGCATGACCGATCACGCCTTGCTTCTGGTCAACCTGGGTTCCCCGGCCTCCACCTCGGTGGCCGATGTTCGCAGCTACCTCAATCAATTTCTGATGGACCCGTACGTGATCGACCTGCCATGGCCGGTGCGGCGTCTGTTGGTGTCGCTGATCCTGATCAAGCGTCCCGAGCAATCGGCCCATGCCTACGCCTCGATCTGGTGGGAGGAGGGCTCGCCGCTGGTGGTGCTCAGCCGCCGTCTGCAACAGCAGATGGTCTCGCAGTGGAGCCATGGCCCGGTGGAACTGGCCATGCGTTATGGCGAGCCGTCGATTGAGACGAAGTTGCTGCAATTGGTCGCTGCGGGGCACAAGCGCATCACCCTGGCACCGCTTTATCCACAGTTCGCCGACAGCACCACCACCACGGTGATCGAAGAAGCCAAACGGGTGATCCGCGAGAAGAAACTCGATGTACAGCTCTCGGTGCTGCAACCGTTCTATGATCAGCCGGAATACCTCGACGCCTTGGTCGCCAGTGCCAAACCGCATTTGCAGCAGGACTACGATCACTTGCTGCTGAGCTTCCACGGCTTGCCGGAGCGGCACCTGACCAAGCTCGATCCGACCGGTTATCACTGCTTCAAAAACGAGGATTGCTGCAAGAATGCTTCGCCGGCAGTCCTCGCGACCTGTTACCGCGCCCAGTGCTTGCGCACGGCGGCGGAGTTCGCCAAGCGCGCGGGCATCGCCGATGGCAAATGGTCGGTGTCGTTTCAGTCGCGGCTGGGGCGGGCCAAGTGGATCGAACCCTACACCGAGGCGCGGCTCGATGAGCTGGCGAAAAGCGGGTTGAAAAAGATTCTGGTGATGTGTCCGGCGTTTGTCGCCGATTGCATCGAGACTCTGGAAGAGATCGGTGATCGCGGCAAGGAGCAGTTCCGCGAAGCGGGGGGCGAGGAGTTGGTACTGGTGCCGTGCCTGAATGACGACCCGCAATGGGCGAAGGCGTTGGCGACCCTGTGCGAGCGAGCGCCACTGGCCCTCTAAAAGCAAATCGCGAGCAGGCTCACTCCTACAGGTATTGCGTTGACCTTGTAGGAGTGAGCCTGCTCGCGATAGCTATCTGTCAGGCAATAAAAATCTTCAGGCCTTAAATCAGCGGCTCATCCGCCTTCTTGTTCTTCCAGCCATCATTGCCCGGCAGAATCAGGTTCAGCGCAATCGCCACCACCGCGCACAGCGCGATGCCTTTGAGGCCGAAGTCGTCCGGACCGGTGCCGGTGCCGACCAGCACACCGCCGATACCGAATACCAGGGTCACCGACACGATCACCAGATTGCGCGCTTCGCCCAGATCGATCTTGTGACGGATCAGGGTGTTCATCCCCACTGCGGCGATCGAACCGAACAACAGGCACAGAATCCCGCCCATCACCGGCACCGGAATACTTTGCAGCAGCGCACCGAACTTGCCGATGAACGCCAGGGTGATGGCGAAGATCGCCGCCCAGGTCATGATTTTCGGGTTGTAGTTCTTGGTCAGCATCACCGCGCCGGTCACTTCGGCGTAGGTGGTGTTCGGCGGGCCGCCAAACAGGCCGGCGGCCGTGGTGGCGATGCCGTCACCCAGCAGAGTGCGATGCAGACCAGGCTTCTTCAGGTAGTCACGACCGGTCACGCTACCCACGGCAATCACGCCGCCAATGTGCTCGATCGCCGGCGCCAGAGCCACGGGGACGATGAACAGGATCGCCTGCCAGTTGAACTCGGGGGCGGTGAAGTGCGGCAGCGCAAACCATGGCGCTGCGGCAATCTTCGCGGTATCGACCACGCCGAAGTAGAACGACATGGCAAAACCGACCAGCACACCGGAAATGATCGGTACCAGACGGAAGATGCCTTTGCCGAACACCGCCACGATCAACGTGGTCAGCAGCGCCGGCATCGAGATCAACATTGCGGTCTGGTAGTGGATCAGCTCGGAACCGTCGCCAGCCTTGCCCATCGCCATGTTCGCGGCAATCGGCGCCATGGCCAGGCCAATCGAAATGATCACCGGACCAATCACCACTGGCGGCAGCAGACGGTCAATGAAACCGGTGCCTTTGATCTTCACGGCAAGGCCCAGGAAGGTGTAGACGAAACCGGCCGCCATCACGCCGCCCATGGTCGCGGCGAGGCCGAACTGGCCCTTGGCGAGAATGATCGGGGTGATGAACGCAAAGCTCGACGCCAGGAACACCGGCACCTGACGCCCGGTGACGATCTGGAACAGGATCGTCCCCAGACCTGCAGTAAACAGTGCCACGTTCGGGTCCAGGCCCGTGATCAGCGGCATCAGCACCAGGGCGCCGAAAGCCACGAACAGCATCTGGGCGCCGGACAGCACCGTGCGCCAGAGCGGATCGTTGAACTCTTGCTGCATGCTCACGCGTCCTTCTGCTTGGTACCGAAGATCTTGTCACCGGCATCGCCAAGCCCTGGGATGATGTAACCGTGTTCGTTCAGACGTTCATCGATGGAGGCGGTATAGATGGTCACGTCCGGGTGAGCCTTTTCTACGGCAGCAATGCCTTCCGGCGCGGCGACCAGCACCATGGCGCGGATGTCCTTGCAACCGGCCTTTTTCAGCAGGTCGATGGTCGCAACCATGGAACTGCCGGTGGCGAGCATCGGGTCGATGATCATCGCCAGGCGTTCGTTGATTTCCGGTACCAGTTTTTCCAGATAGGTGTGCGCTTGCAGGGTTTCTTCGTTGCGGGCGACACCCACAGCGGAAACCTTGGCGCCCGGGATCAGGCTCAGCACGCCTTCCAGCATGCCGATACCGGCGCGCAGGATCGGCACGACGGTGATCTTCTTGCCGGCGATTTTCTCCACCGACACTGTGCCGCACCAACCTGGAATATCGTAGGTTTCCAGGGGCAGGTCTTTTGTAGCTTCATAGGTCAACAGGGCGCCGACTTCCTGAGCAAGCTCACGGAAGTTCTTGGTGCTGATGTCAGCGCGGCGCATCAGGCCGAGTTTATGGCGGATCAGCGGATGGCGGATCTCGAGGATGGGCATGGAAAAACTCCGGCGGCGGGCAAAAAAACCGGCCTAGATTAATCTATCCGAGGGTGATGTCCTATAGGACATACAGTACGTTAGTCCATAAGAGCTTGATTCGGTCCTGCGAGATGCGTACCTTTGCCCGCTTTTCGCAACCATGTCCCCCCACATTCCCCCCCTGGAGAGCGCCATGTCCGCTGATCTCGAGCATATCCGTCAAATCATGCGAGAGGCTGACTGCCTGTACACCGAAGCTGAAGTCGAGGCCGCCATCGCCCGCGTCGGTGCACAAATCAACGAACAACTGGCCGAGACCAATCCGGTGGTGTTCTGCGTGATGAACGGCGGGCTGATTTTCTCCGGCAAGCTGCTGACTCATCTGCAGTTCCCGCTGGAAGCGTCCTACCTGCACGCCACCCGTTATCGCAACGAAACCAGCGGTGGCGACCTGTTCTGGAAGGCCAAGCCGGAAGTCTCGTTCATCGACCGCGACGTGCTGATCATCGACGACATCCTCGATGAAGGTCACACCCTGGGCGCGATCATCGACTTCTGCAAACACGCCGGCGCGCGCAAAGTGCACACCGCCGTGCTGATCGACAAGGATCACGACCGCAAGGCGCGTCCTGACCTGAAAGCAGACTTCGTCGGCCTGCCGTGTATTGACCGCTACATCTTCGGTTACGGCATGGACTACAAAGGCTACTGGCGCAACGCCAACGGGATCTTTGCCGTTAAAGGCATGTAAGCAAGATCAAAAGATCGCAGCCTTCGGCAGCTCCTACAGGGGATTGATGTAAACCTGTAAGAGCTGCGGAACGCTGCGATCTTTTGCTTTTAATCCCATGCTAGAGTGCCCGGCCCCGCCTCCGGAGCCTGTCATGAGCCTTCTGATCCGCAGCCTTGCCGCCCTGTTGCTGACCCTCAGCCTGCCTCTGGCCGCCGCCCCGGCGCCGATGCACAGTCAATTTCTGCCGCCGGACGACCTGACCCTGCGCGATGCCGAACCCGAACAGCAACAATTGCTGCAGGTCACTGACTATTCCGTGGTGATCGGCGCGCAACGCCAGTCCAGCCAGCAGCCGATTCCGGTCACTTCACCGCTGATGATTCGCCTCAAGGGCAAGTCGCTGAACAAGGGCGCGACCATCACCCAGGTATTGCTCAACTTCGATGGCGAAAGCAAAAGCCTGAAAAAGCCGGTCTATGACGACAAGAGCAAAACCCTGACGCTGTATTACCCGCTGGCGCAGTACCGGGTGGTGATCGATCTGCTGCGCAACGACACCGTGTATGTGCAGTTCCTCAGTTACGCCAACGGCCATATCTGGGCGGATTTGCACACCGGGGCCGTTCGATCGCGTTGAGCCCGGCGCCCGGGCAGGGGTAAACTGCCCGCCCCGTGTAATGTCTACGAGCTGGAGTCGGCAATGCGTAAAGATAAGAAACAGGTGATTGGTGACGAGATCGGCGATGAGCAGATCAAGCTGTTCCTCGATTTCGAGCCGATCGACGCCACTTCGCCGTCGCTGCACAAACTGGTCAAGGCTTACCGTGGCCTGCGCATTGATGACTTCGAGCGCTTCCTGGGCTTCTTCGTTGAAGCTGGCTATGACGTCGATGGCAAGGACGAGCAGGGCCAGACGTTTGTTGACCAGATCAAGGATCAGCGAAATGCGGCCGAGTACATTGAGCTGATAGAAAAAGCTCGCGGCTAAGATCAAAAGATCGCAGCCTTCGGCAGCTCCTACAGGTTGAACACAAACCTTGTGTAGGAGCTGCCGAAGGCTGCGATCTTTTGCTTTTCAAGGCCATAAAAAAACGCCCCGCACTCACTGAGTACGGGGCGTTTTTCATGCCGCGAGATCAAGCGAAGCTTGGGGTCTCGCTGCTTTCTTCAACCAGTTCCAGAGCGATGTTGTTCTGCGTGTTGATCTTGCGGTACAGCGCAGCATCGGTTTCCAGGACTTTCTCGCGGGCCGGGAAGATCTCTGCCAGTTTGGCAGCCCACTCACCCTTGGCCTTGGTCGGGAAGCATTTCTCGATCAGTTCCAGCATGATCGAAACGGTTACCGAAGCACCTGGCGAAGCGCCGAGCAGGGCGGCGAGGGAGCCGTCTTTCGCCGCGACCAGTTCGGTACCGAATTGCAGGACGCCGCCCTTTTTCGGGTCTTTCTTGATGATCTGTACCCGCTGGCCGGCCACTTCCAGGCGCCAGTCTTCGGCTTTCGCCTCCGGGTAGAAGCGGCGCAGGGAGTCCAGGCGCTGCTCCATCGATTGCATCACTTCGCTGACCAGATACTTGGTCAGGTCCATGTTGTTCTTTGCCACCGCCAGCATCGGCCCGATGTTACCGGCGCGAACCGACAGCGGCAGGTCCATGAAGGAGCCGTGCTTGAGGAACTTGGTGGTGAAACCGGCGTATGGCCCGAACAGCAGGGATTTCTTGCCGTCGACCACGCGGGTGTCCAGGTGCGGCACGGACATTGGCGGCGAACCCACGGCAGCCTGGCTGTAGACCTTGGCCTGGTGCTGTTTGACCACTTCCGGGTTGTCGCAACGCAGCCACTGGCCGCTGATCGGGAAGCCGCCGAAGCCTTTGCTTTCTTCGATGCCCGAAGCCTGCAGCAGCGGCAGGGCCGCGCCACCGGCGCCGAGGAAGACGAACTTGGCGTCGACTTCACGGCTGTTGCCGCTGTTGACGTCCTTGATGCTGACGGTCCAGCCGCTGCCGTTACGCTTGAGGCCGGTCACGCGCTTGCAGTATTTGACCTGGGTGTCGGGAGCGCTGGTCAGGTGCTTGAGCAACTGATTGGTCAGGGCGCCGAAGTTGACGTCGGTGCCGTTCATCACGCGGGTGGCGGCCAGCACTTCATCCGGCGAGCGGCCCGGCATCATCAGCGGCATCCACTCGGCCATCTTGGCCTTGTCTTCGGTGTATTCCATGTCGGCGAAGGCGTGGTGCTTGCTCAGTACGTTGAAGCGTGACTTGAGGAAGGATACGCCGCTGTCGCCCTGGACGAAGCTCAGGTGGGGCACCGGGCTGATGAAGGATTTGCACGAGCCGAAGGTGCCTTTTTTGGCCAGGTACGACCAGAACTGCTTGGACACTTCGAACTGGGTGTTGATGTGCACGGCTTTCTTGATGTCGACGCTGCCGTCGGCCGCCTGCGGCGTGTAGTTCAGCTCGCACAGGCCGGCGTGGCCGGTACCGGCGTTGTTCCACGGGTTGGAACTCTCCGCCGCACCGGAATCCATCAGCTCGACGACTTCCAGCTTGATCGCCGGGTCGAGCTCTTTGAGCAGTACTGCCAGGGTGGCACTCATGATGCCGGCCCCAACCAGAACTACGTCGACTGCTTCGTTATGCGCCATTTAACGCGTCTCCAAAATCTGCAGCACCAAATTGTCGGCATGGCTGCCAGGGAGTGACGGGGCAGGTCAGTTGCGCCCCAGATACCCATGGCCAGGTTCGCCATGTCCGAATCTTCGCAATTTTTCGCAACTTCGACGGATGCATGCGGCCTGGCTTCAAGAGTCACATGAACTCATTTCAGCACGCGGCTGGCAATTCGACTTATGGTCGAGACATCCGTTTTGTGCAACCAAATCCGTAGCGGACAGGCTTCAGGCTCCGATGTTCGAGGTATCCCCGGTCCTGTGTCGTTGGGCTGTTTCAGACGCTAATGGTGCATGTTCAGACGCAAAACTATTCATTTGCTCGCCACACTCTTGTGAAGTTGTGAAAACCCGTTTTTTTCACGCTCTTTTGAAGACGTGAACCTCAAAAAAGGGCTGTCCCAGCCTGGCACCGTGCCCGCAAGGGCAAAACAACGCGGTGGCCGAGCGTATGACAGCTCTGCAGATTCGCGAAAAGCGGGGTTTTGCCGGAAGAACAGGCAAGCGCGCCAACTTCACTCGATCTGTGTGGGCGGCTCTCTGTGGGCGATTTTGAGTGCCAATGCCGGGGCATTGACGATGTTGCGGGGCCCGATCAGGAGACGTCCTTATAATCGGGGGGAGATTGTATCGAAGAAATGCGGGCAGTTGGTCGAGTTTAATGACTTTTATTAAGCATCCGGTCAGATGCTCAACATCGCCTGGGCACGTGCGCGAGGCTGTGGCTCGATGACCCGGGCGCTGGCCGGCAGCGGCTGGTGCAGCCAGTTGAGGCGGATTTCTTCGATTTCCACCCAACCGTCGCCCATTGGCTTGAGGCTGCACTGTTTGAAGGCCTGGCAGTGACCGTTGCGATCGAGCAGGGCAAAGCTGCGGTGCAGCGGGCGTGGGGCAAACAACGAGATCAGATAACGCATGGCCGAGTACCTTGTGGGAGGACTGGCTTGAAGCTTGCCAAGCGGCCGTGACGCCAAGGTGTATGGGCGGTGAACAATCTGTGACAGGAACCGCTTTGCCAAGGGGTTGTCAGACATTTCAGTATTCACTGTCGAGTGCTGGTTACCCACAGTGGCCCACCGCTATACTGCCGGCCTGTTTGTGCCTGATTCTGGAGAAAAGAGCATGTTGCAACGCCTGTTGTTCGGTTTGATCACTGTGACCAGTTTGACCCTGGTTGGCTGCGCCCACAGCCCGCAACAACTGAGCCCGGAACCGAAGCTGACCACGCAGCTGGCGCCGGTCGGCCATGGCCAGCAAGTGGTGGTGCGCGTGGTTGACGGTCGTCCGTCGCCAACCCTCGGCACCCGTGGTGGCCTGTACCCGGAAACCAGCGCCATCACCGTACAGCGCGAGCAGATCCTGCCGAAGTTGCAGGCTCAGGCCGAAGCCGCCGTGCGTCTGCTCGGCTTCACCCCGACCAGCAACGCGATGAACGCGCCGCAGTTGACCGTGACCCTGACCGAGCTGAAGTACCAGTCGCCGAAAGAAGGCATGTACGTGACCGAGGCCACCATCGGCGCGACCTTCCGTTCCGACGTGCAGAGCGGCAACCGTCGCTACAGCGGCCGCTACGGCGCTTCGCTGGACCAGCGTTTCGGCATGGCGCCGAACCAGGAAACCAACACCAAGCTGGTCAGCGACGTGTTGAGCGACGCCTTGACCCGTCTGTTCAAGGACCCGACCGTGGGTCAGATCCTCGCCGAGTAAGCTTTTCGGCGGCTGTAAAAAAGCCCGGGGCCAGCGATGGCCCCGGGCTTTTTCATGGCCACTGATTCCCCGCGAATCCCCTGTAGGAGCTGCCGAAGGCTGCGATCTTTTGATCCTGTTTTTAACAATCAAAGTCAAAAGATCGCAGCCTTCGGCAGCTCCTACTGTGGCAGTGTTGTTCAGGCGGCTTGTGAATAGAAGTCGAGAACACTCACGCCCGTCAGCAGATCAGTCTCCGGCAAATCCGCGTGCTGATGCCCGCCGAGGGCGCAATACACCAGCCAGTGGCGGTCCTGGACATTGAAGGCGAGGCTGCCGACGAGGCTCTGT
This sequence comes from Pseudomonas serboccidentalis, assembly GCF_028830055.1. Taxonomy (NCBI): domain Bacteria; kingdom Pseudomonadati; phylum Pseudomonadota; class Gammaproteobacteria; order Pseudomonadales; family Pseudomonadaceae; genus Pseudomonas; species Pseudomonas serboccidentalis. Next base: position 5,690,868 of record NZ_CP101655.1, on the reverse strand, counting down.
TGTTCGTCGGTCGGGGTGATGAGGTACAGACGATCCTGGTTTTCTGCGTGAAGCATGTCGCGTTCCATGTGTGTTTCGAGGCGCGCATGGTGGCCGATCCAAATGACGAAGCCGTGACACAGGACAGCCATCGGTCGATTGTCATGTTATTTGTCGCAAAGGCTAGGGCAGTGCAGGAGCGTTTCGGTAGAATCCGCGCCGCAGCCGTCGATCGGGCGTCTGCCACACCGATTCAGTTTCGAGGTCTGTGATGTCGTTGCATTTGATGACGCTGTTTACCGCCCATCCCGCCAAATTGATCAACCTGCTGGCGCTGGCATTGGCCTTCCCGGGCAGTTGGCTGCTGCACGCGACCCGCCGTCGTGAACAACGTGCCATGGCCAGCATCGCCGCTCAGCGCCAGGCCCAACCGAACGCCGAACCGATTCTGGATTGGGCGACGTTGCGCATGAACCGGTTTTTCTATCGGTTTGGTTTTGCCTGCCTTGGCCTGGCCCTGATCGTCTCCTGGATCAGCACCCGCTTCTAAAAGCAAAAGATCGCAGCCTGCGGCAGCTCCTACAGGGGATTCATGTAGGAACTGCCGCAGGCTGCGATCTTTTGATCTTGCTGTTGCTTTACAACGGCAGCCCAGCCTTGACCCGGTACTGATTGCGCACCGGCGTCGCATATTGCAGCACCAGATACGGACGGTGCTCCTCAGGGCAGGCGTCCAGTCGGCTCTGCCATTCTTCCTGCGCCTTGGCCAGTTCATCGGCCGGGAACAACTCGGCCGCTTTCGGCACGTTCAGTTGCGGATCGGCATCGGCCCACTGCGCGTAGGCCAGGTAATGCACCGGGAACAGGCGATAACCACCGAGAATCTGCTTGTCCATTTCGACCGCCAATTGCTTGGTGTCTTCGAACAATTCGGTGATCGGCGCGGCGAAGTTCACGTGCACCCGGCCCTTGTAGCCGGTGATGCCCTTGGCAATGCTCACGTCATCCTCGCCCGGCGCCTTGGCGTAGGTGCCGGTGGTGGCGCGGATGTACAGCTCGCGGGCCTTGGCCTGATCGCACGGGTCGTATTCGTAGCTGATCGACACCGGGGTCAGGTTCAGCGACTGGATGACCTCGCCGAACGGCTCGTCCTTGCGGCTCATGTGGAACATCTTGAGGATCGCCGACTCGGTACGGTCGTCGCCGTCCTTGGCCCGGCCTTCGGCCTGCGCGATCCAGATCGAGGCGCAATCGTTGCGGATCGAGTGGTTGATGTACGCCGACAGCAGCTGATACGCGGCCATCTTCTCGCGGCGCCCGGTGATCGAGCGGTGCACGATAAAGCTCTTGTTCAGGCGCATCAGGTCGCTGACGAAGGGCTTTTGCAGCAGGTTGTCGCCGATCGCGATACGCGGGGTCGGCAGGCCGGCGTGGTACACGGCGTAGTTGACGAAGGCCGGGTCCATCACGATGTCGCGGTGGTTGGCGATGAACAGATAAGCGCTGCCGGACTTGAATTGCTCGACACCGGTGTAGGTCACGCCGTCGGTGGCGCGCTCGATGGTGTGGTCGACGTAGGACTCGACCTTGTCCTGCAAAGTCGCCACCGATGTCACGTCGGCGAACTCACGACGCAGCCGATGGGCTATAAGTGGTTTGAGCATCCAGCCGAAGGCACCGGCAAAACGCGGGAAGCGGAAGTGGGTGAGGATATCTAGAAACGCCTTGTCGCCGAGCAGTCTTGCCAGTACCACAGGTACTTCGCTGTCGTCGTAAGGTCGGATGGCATCGAATTCGCCCATCATGCTCTCTTGTTGGGAAACGGCTAGGGTAAGTAAAGGTTTTGATCGAAAACCCACGGGGCACGGTCTGAAAAAGTAGCCAGACAAAAATAGCCCTGCAAATAGACCGGCGATTATACGCACAAGTCACCTGGGAGACCGCGATGCTGGAAAGCGCACTGTATGAATGTCCGTATTGTGGTGAAGAGGTCGAGACGACGCTGGACCTGTCCGGTGGCGATCAGACCTATATCGAGGACTGCCAGGTGTGTTGTCGACCGATCAAGTTTGTTTTGCAGGTTCACGAAGGTGAGTGGCACCTGGAAGTGTTTAGCGAAAACGAGTGAGGGCCACCCATGCAGCGAATCTACGAGCCGGAAAGCCTGATGGAAGGCGAGATGCTCAAGGGCATGCTCGCCAGCGAGGGCATCGAAGCGCATCTGGTGGGCCGGGATCTGCTCGGCGGCACGGGGGAGTTGCCGATTTTTGGCTTGCTCGGCCTGTCGGTCGATAACGATCAGGCCGAATACGCCCGCGAACTGATCACCGCGTACAATGCCGCGCTGCCGCTGCCCGGCGATGAACCGGAGAGCTTCCCCGGGACGCTGGTCTGTTAGGCTGGCGTTCGTTTTACTTCTGAGTCGTGTTGCCCCATGTGTGGACGTTATGCCCTGTTTCGCTGGAACCGCGATTTCGCGGCCCTGCCTGGTTTTCCCGCCGATCAACAGGCGCAGTGGAACATTTCCCCCAATGATTCGGTGTTGATGCTGCGCGCCGAGGCCGACGGCCAGCGCTCGCTGGCCCGCGCCCGTTGGGGCCTGACGCCGCCGTGGCTGACCGACCTGTCGCGCACCCCGGCCCACGCTCGGGCCGAAACCGTGGCCGAGCAACCGATGTTTCGCGAAGCGCTACGTCTGCGTCGCTGCCTGTTGCCGGCCAACGGTTTCTACGAATGGCGCGGCACCGTGCGCAAGCGCCCGTACTGGCTGACGCCGGGGGAGGGCTCCTCGCTGTTTTTCGCGGCGATCTGGGAAGCGTATCCGGTGCAGGAGCAGGTGTGGCTGAGCACGGCGGTGATCACCCAGTCGGCAGCCAGTCAGCGCCGGCCGCTGATTCTCGATGAGGCGGGGCAGGCGGCCTGGCTCGATCCCGAGACGCCGCTGCATGTGCTGCAGGGCTTGCTCGCCAGTGAACCCGCAGCGTTGCGCGAGCGGGTGCTGGCGAACTTGATCAATGATCCGAAGCTCAATGGGCCGGAGTGCCTGACTCCGGGTTGATGCAAAAAGCCAAAAGATCGCAGCCTGCGGCAGCTCCTACAGGGAAACGCACATCCCCATGTAGGAGCTGCCGCAGGCTGCGATCTTTTGATCTTGCCCTTAAACCTTGAACTGATTGATCAACCGTCGCTGCTGTTCCGCCAGTTTGGTCAGGCCGGCACTCGCCGAACTCGACTCATCCGCACCGCCCGCCACTTCATTGGCCACCTGACCGATATTGATCACGTTGCGGTTGATGTCATCAGCCACCGCGCTTTGCTCTTCCGCCGCACTGGCGATCTGCGTGTTCATGTCGTTGATCACCGACACCGCCTGGGTAATCGTCTCCAGCGCTTCAGCGGCTTTTGCCGCGTGCTGCACGCTCTCGTCGGTGCGGTGCTGGCTGTCTTCCATGACCCGCACCACGTCGCGGGTGCCCTGTTGCAGTTGCTGGATCATGCTCTGGATTTCTTCGGTGGCCTTCTGGGTTTTCTGTGCCAGATTGCGCACCTCGTCCGCCACCACCGCAAAACCGCGCCCCTGCTCGCCGGCTCGCGCCGCTTCGATCGCCGCGTTCAGCGCCAGCAGGTTGGTCTGCTCGGCGATCCCGCGTATCGCGGTGAGGATCGCGTTGATGTTCTCGCTGTCCTTGGCCAGGGTCTGCACCACTTCCACGGCCTTGCCGATTTCCACCGCCAGCACGCCAATCGAATCCGACGTGTCGCGAACAATCTGCATGCCTTGGCCGGCGGCCTGATCCGCATGGCTGGCGGCTTGCGCGGCCTGGGTGGCGTTGCGTGCCACGTCCTGCGCAGTCGCGGTCATTTCCTGCACCGCGGTGGCGACCTGATCGATCTCGGCCATTTGTTTCTGAATGCCGATGTTGGTACGAATTGCGATGTCGGCGGTGTGTTCCGAGGAATCGCTGACACTCTGCACCGACGTCACCACCTGCGTGATCATTGCCTGCAACTTGGCAAGGAAGGTGTTGAAGCCCTTGGCAATCGAGCCCAGTTCATCGCTGCGATCACTGCTCAAACGGCGGGTCAGATCGCCTTCACCTTTGGCAATGTCATCCAGCATGGCAACCATCTGCTTGAGCGGACGTGCGATGCCGTGGCCCACCAGCCAGATCACCAGCAGACCGACGCCGGCGATGATCAGGCCGACCATGGCCATGCCGAAGGTATCGGATTTGCGCTGGGCATCGAGGTCACCCTGCAGCTTCTGCAGATCCGCCATCACCGCGTTCAGTGGCAGTTGCAGCATCAAGGTCCAGCGCGCATCGGTCTGGCCGATGCCGAACGGCAGGTACAACTCAATGCGGCCCTTGTCCTTGTTGACGGAATAAGTGACTTCGCCGCGCTTGAGATTGGTCAGGTTGGCGATCTGCTCGGCGTCGAGTATGTCGCTGACCTTCTCACCGAATTTGCTCGGGTCCTTGGTGTAGGCAACGATCCGGCCATTGCCGCCGATCAGGGCCATTTGCCCGGCGCCGCTGTAAAGCTTCTGGTTGGCAGCGAGGAGCATTTCCTGGATGAAGTTCACCGACAGGTCAGCGCCGACGATGCCTTGGAACGCGCCGTTGAGCATGATCGGTTCAATAAAGGAGGCGAGCATGACGAATTTGTCGCCGACCTTGTACGGTGCCGGATCGATCACGCAGGCTTTTTTGCTCTCTTTCGAGCACAGGTAGTACTCGCTGGCGCGCACGCCGGTGGACAGGACTTTCTGGTCGTCGACGTCCACCAGTTTGTCCAGGCCCAGGGTGCCGTCGTCATTGCGGAACCACCATGGCAGGAAGCGCCCGTTGGTCGCGTCGATGCCGACCACGCGGGTGCCGACGTAGGCGGCGTCGTTGTGATCAAGGGCGTTTTTTTCCCAACCGATGTAAGTGCCGAGAATCTTCGGGTTCTTCTCGACGTTTTCCTTGATCAGATTGATCAGTTGCTCGCGGCTGACGGTCAGTTTCGGCTGACCATCGGCGTCCGGTGTACCGAGCAAGGCGTTGACCCGCACCAGGCCGCCGGCAATCAGCAGCGGCGCTTCGAGTTCGCGCTGGATCTGGCTGACCTGGGTCTGCGCCAGCGAAGTCAGGCGTTGTTCGATGACCTGCTCGAACTGCGCCTGAGTGCGCTGTTGCACCATCTCTTGCGTACGGGCGCCGGAAAACAGCGCATACAGCACCAGCGCAGCGACCACGCTGAGGACGATGGCGCCGGCCAGGGCGGCGACGGAAAACTGGATCGACTTGAACTTCATGGGAGCTCCGCACGCAAGAGGACGTCTGCGCTGTTGTATCGGCAGCAGGCATTGCGCCATGAGCGTTGAGCGGAACAAAGGGCGGGGGATGTCGCAAATGGATCGGTGCGCGACGCAGTGACAGCAGGCTTGCCGGGCTCAGTGAATTTTTTACGACAGCAGGGGTGGGAAACGTCCGAAAGACGGTGCAACACGTCTGTTGTATCTGGCGTCGATACAATTACCCGCCTAGGATACGCGGCATGTTTTCAGGGAGCTTTTGAATGAACAAGACATTGGTTGTAAGTGCACTGAGCGCAGCGCTGTTGCTGGCCGGTTGTCAGTCGGTCAACACCACCAGCGGCGGAGCCGTGGGGGTGGAGCGCAAGCAGTACATGTTCAGCATGCTGTCCTCGCAAGAGGTCGACCAGATGTATGCCCAGTCCTATCAGAAGACCGTTGGCGAAGCGTCGAGCAAAGGTGTGCTGGACAAGACCAGCCCGGAGGCCAGGCGGGTTCAGGCGATTGCCAACCGGCTGATCGCCCAGGCACCGAACTTCCGTCCCGATGCGGCGCAATGGCAGTGGGAGGTCAACCTGATCAAGAGCGATGAGCTCAACGCCAACTGCGGCCCTGGCGGCAAGATCATTTTCTACACCGGGCTGATCGACAGCCTGAAGCTGACCGACGATGAAATCGCCGCGGTCATGGGCCATGAAATCGCCCACGCCCTGCGCGAGCACGGTCGTGAAGCGATGTCCAAGGCCTACGGGATCGAGATGGCCAAGCAGGGTGCTGGCGCGTTGTTGGGTCTGGGTCAGGACAGCCTGGCGCTGGCCGACACCGTCGCCAACTACGGCATGACCTTGCCCAACAGTCGCGCCAACGAAAACGAAGCCGACCTGATCGGCCTCGAACTGGCCGCCCGCGCCGGGTACAACCCGAATGCGGCGATCACCTTGTGGAACAAGATGAGCAAGGTTTCGGAAGGCGCACCGCCGGAATTCATGAGCACCCACCCGGCCTCGTCCAGCCGGATCGCCTCGTTGCAGGCGGCGATTCCGAAGGTCATGCCGCTGTACGAACAGGCCCCGAAATCCTGAGATTGACGGGGCCATTGTGGCGAGGGAGCTTGCTCCCGCTCGGCTGCGCAGCAGTCGTAAACCCGGCCAATGCGGTGAAACTGTAAAACCGCGTTTGCAGGGTTCAGGGCCGCTTCGCAGCCCAACGGGAGCAAGCTCCCTCGCCACAGGCCTGTGCCAGATCAGAAAAAGGGTTTAAATCCAGCCACTGCTCTGCATCGCCTTGTACACCGCAACGATCGCCAGAATGAAGAACGCCGAAGCCGCCAGGCGACGGATCAAGGTCAGTGGCAATTTCTCCGCGGCAAAATTACCCGCCAGTACCACCGGCACGTTGGCAATCAACATGCCCAGGGTGGTGCCGATAATCACCAGCCACAGCTCAGGGTATTGCGCCGCCAGCATCACGGTGGCGATCTGCGTCTTGTCACCGATTTCCGCGAGGAAGAACGCGATCAGCGTGGTCAGGAAGGGGCCGAATTTGCGTGCGGTACTGGCTTCATCGTCGTCCATTTTGTCCGGGACCAACGTCCACAGTGCGGTGGCGGTGAAGCTCGCGGCGAGAATCCAGTGCAGCACCGAATCGGAGAAGAAGCTGCCGAACCAGGCGCCTACCGCACCGGCTGCCGCGTGGTTGGCCAGGGTCGCGGCGACGATACCGGCGATGATCGGCCAGGGTTTGCGAAAGCGAGCGGCGAGAATCAGCGCGAGCAGTTGCGTCTTGTCGCCGATTTCGGCCAAGGCAACGATTGCGGTGGGAACGAGTAACGAGTCCAGCATCAGGATTTTCCTAAGGGGCGGGTCGACACGGCTATGACACGTACAGCCTTCCCGCCCCGGGTAGGTGTGCGTGTCATAGGTCTTGTCAAACCCTGCGATCCGTCTGGTGCGGACGCTTGGGTCGCATACGCCATGATCTGAGGATCAAGTATGTTGACGTATGCCGGACGAGCTTGGCGCTCGTGGGAGACTACTCCCCTAGGACGGAGCGGATTCTGCCTAGGCAGAATCCATTCGGCAAGTGCTAATTTTCAGCCGCGCTTGGCCCGATAGATCCGGAAGCCATTGCCTTCGGCCTTGATCGCACACACGCCCAGATGCTCCTCGATCAGCGGCTGGTACTTCAGGAAACTGTTCGCCACCAGCCGCAGTTCGCCGCCGTTTTTCAGATGTTTGGCCGCTTTTCGCAGCAAGTTCTCGGTGGCGAAATAATCGGTGTGGACCCCGACATGGAACGGCGGGTTGCTCAGAATCGCGTTCAAACCCATCGGCGCGGCATCGATGCCGTCACCGGTCAGCACCTCGGCTTCCAGACCGTTGGCCGCCAATGTCAGGCGACTGCTGGCGGCGGCGAAGGCATCGACGTCGAGCAGGGTTACCTGATTGTGCGGATAACGACGCTTGACCGCCGCGCCCAGGACCCCGGCGCCACAACCGAAATCGAGCAGATGACCGCTTGGCAGTTTGTCCAGATGCTCCAGCAGCAGGGCGCTGCCGCGATCCAGCCGACCGTGGCTGAACACGCCCGGCAGGCTGATGACTTTCAACGGGCCTTCGGCCAGTGGCAGCTCATAAGTCTGCGCCAGGCTTTCCAGCGATTTGGCTTCAGGCGCATTGGCCACGGTGACCTGCCACAGCTGGCAATGGCGTGCGCTGTCGAGTTTGCGTGGCTTGCCGAACGGGTTGAGCTGTTTCGATGCGCCCTCGATACCGCTGCGCTTTTCCCCGACCAGAAACACCTCACGCCCCGGTAAACGCGCAGCCACGGCGTTGAGGATGTAGTCGGTCAAGTCCTTGGACTTGGGCAAAAACACCACGGCGCTGTCGAACTCACGCTCCGGCACGTTCACGCCGAAATGGCTGCGACCTTCGAAGCGCGCATCGAGTGCGGCCTGATCGCCGGCGTGCCAGCACCAGCCGAAGGCATTGGGCAGGCGCCCGAGCAAATCGTCGGCGGGCAACCCGGCCAACAACAGCGAACCCTGGAATAACTCGGCCTGACGAAGCAGTACTTCACTGCGCGGATCCATAACTGCTCCTTGGAAAAAAGTGCCGCAGTTTATCAACTGACGACCCGCAGCGCTTTACCGCTGAAGAACGCCTGCGCGTTTTCGGTCAATTGGCCAACGATACGCTGCCGCGCCTCGCGACTGCCCCAGGCGTTGTGCGGGGTGACGATCAGTCGCGGAATGTCGGCGGCCAGCAATGGATTGCCATTGACCGGTGGTTCGACGCTGAGCACATCGGTGGCCGCGCCGCCGAGATGGCCATTGCGCAATGCGTCAGCCAGGGCTTGTTCGTCGATCAAACCGCCACGGGCCGTGTTGACTACAAATGCGCCGGGCTTCATCGCCGCCAGTTCGCGGGCGCCGATGAAATGGCGGGTATGTTCGTTCAGCGGGCAGTGCAGGGTCAGGGCGTCGATCTGCGGGAGCAATTCGTTCAGCGGCAGACGATCCGGGCGGGCGGGGCGGCCGGGAATCTGCCCGAGCAGCACGCGCATGCCAAACGCTTCGGCCAGCCGCGCGACCGCGCCACCGAGTTCGCCATGACCGAGCAGGCCAAGGGTTTTGCCTTCCAGTTCGACGATCGGGTAGTCCAGCAGGCAGAACTGTTGCGCTTGCTGCCAGCGACCTTCGCCGACGGCTTTCTGATAATCCGCGAGGCGGGTGGCGAGGTTGAGCAGCAACATGATCGTGTGCTGCGCCACCGACGGTGTGCCGTAACCCTGACAGTTGCACACGGTGATACCGTGGGTGCGAGCCGCTTCCAGGTCGACGTTATTGGTGCCGGTGGCGGTGATCAGGATCAGCTTCAGATCAGGGTTGGCGGCCATCGCGGCGGCGTCAATGCGGATCTTGTTGGTGATCGCCACGGTGGCACCGTGCAGGCGTTCGCTGACTTGTTCGGGCAAGGTCTGGGCGAACAGTTGCAGATCACTGAAGCAGGCACGCAACGGGCTGAGGTCGAGATCGCCAAGATCCAGAGACGGGTGATCGAGGAATACGGCGCGGCGCGGGTTGCTCATCAACTGTACCTTTTGTGCGGTGAACGGAAGGCGTAATCTGCCGAGCCTACCAGATGAAACAATTGGTTACGCAGAGCGCTGAAGTCTCATGCCTAATGCCTGCTGGCATCTCCTGTGGTGAGAGGGCTTGCCCCCGTCGGGTCGCGAAGCGGCCCTGAAACCGGCTGAACTTACGACTGCTGCGCAGCCGAACGGGGGCAAGCCCCCTCACCACAGGACTGTGTTTCCTACAGATTTCTTGACCAAGCCGCCCCAAAGGAGCCCCCATGTACTGGACCGAGTTCTTGACCGTTGCACTGATCCATCTGTTGGCCGTGGCCAGCCCCGGCCCGGACTTTGCCGTGGTGGTGCGCGAGAGCGTGACCCATGGTCGCCGCGCCGGCACCTGGACGGCACTGGGCGTGGGCTCGGCGATTTTTCTGCACGTGGGTTATTCGCTGCTGGGTATCGGCCTGATCGTGTCGCAATCGATCGTGCTGTTCAACGCCTTGAAATGGGCCGCCGCGGCTTACCTGCTGTACATCGGCTTCAAGGCCTTGCGCGCGCAACCGGCGAAAACCGTCACTGACGATCTGCACAAGGAAACCGGTGTGCGTACCGCGCGCGGTGCCTTCACTTCGGGCTTCGTCACCAATGGTCTGAACCCGAAAGCCACGCTGTTCTTCCTCTCGCTGTTCACCGTGGTGATCAACCCGCACACCCCGCTGGCGGTGCAGGCCGGGTATGGGGTTTACCTCGCTGTTGCGACAGCGATCTGGTTTTGCCTGGTGGCGATGCTGTTCAGCCAGCAACGCGTGCGCGCCGGTTTCGCCCGCATGGGCCACTGGTTCGACCGCACCATGGGCGCGGTGCTGGTCGCCATCGGTGTGAAACTCGCGTTCACCGAGATGCATTGACCAACACTCACTTGTAGGAGCTGCCGCAGGCTGCGATCTTTTGATCTTGTCTTTGAGGATTAAAAGATCGCAGCCTCGTTTCACTCGACAGCTCCTACACGAGTTCGCTCAGCTTGCTCAGGGTATGCAGATAATCCCGGGGATTGTCCCCGAGCAAACGGCGAAACATCGCGCTGAACGCCCGCGCGCTGCCGTAACCCAAGTCCCGCGCCACGCTCTGCACGCTGTCCCCGGCGAGCAGGCGCGGCAGGGCTTCCATCAGGCGCAGTTGCTGGCGCCAGGCGTTGAAACTCATCTTCAGTTGTCGCTGGAACAGCCGCGCCAGGGTACGTGAGCTGGCGCCGACCTGCTGCGCCCAGTCTTCCAGGGTGTTGGGGTGATCCGGTGTGTGCAGCAACGCCAGACAGATGTTCTGCAGGCGTCGGTCAGTGGGCATCGGAATGTGCAGCGGCAGGTTTTCCAGGCTGGCGAGTTCTTCCAGCATCAATTGCTGGATCAGCGGATTGTCCGCATGCGGCGGGCCCTGCACGGCGCGCAGGATCAACTCGCGCAGCAGCGGCGTCACCGCCAGCACGCAGCACTGTTGCAGGCTCGCCGGGGACAGTTCGGGGGCGATGAACAGCGAACGCATCTGCACGTCGCCGGACATGAAAATCTCGTGTGCGACTTGCGGCGGAATCCACACCGCACGACTCGGCGGAATCACCCAGGCACCGAGGTCGGTGACCACCCGCATGATCCCTCTGACGGCATACAGCAACTGCGCCTCGCGGTGCAGGTGCAGCGGCTGGTGCGCGCCGTCCAGATAATCCCGGGGGTAGGCACTCACCGGGCCGTGTTCGAAATGGCTGATCAACATGTCGGATCTGATGACTTGGTTGGCAGGTATGCGCTTTTTCGCCAACTTAGCATAAAGCCGCTGACAACCTTCCGCCCATAACAAACACAAGCGTGCCGCCATGAATCAATCTCGAAACGTCATACGCTACGTCAACGCTGCCCATGTGATCGATCACATGTTCATGCTGATTTTTCCCGCCGCCGTGCTCGGCATGACCCAGGCCTTCGGCCTCGACTATGCCGCGCTGATCGGCCTGTCGCTGGGCGGCTTCATTGCCTTTGGCGCGTGTTCGCTACCGGCCGGCTGGCTGGGTGATCACTGGAGCCGGCGGCAGATGATGCTGGTATTTTTCTTCGGTATTGGCGTTTCGGCGATCTTCACCGGGCTGAGCACCAGCCCGACGATGCTGGTGGTCGGGCTGACCCTGATCGGCATTTTCGCCGCGATCTATCACCCGGTGGGCACCGCGATGCTGGTGGCCTACGCGCAGAATCGCGGGCGGGAGATTGGTATCAATGGCATGTGGGGCAACCTCGGCGTGGCGTTTTCGGCGCTGATCACCGGGTTGCTGGTGGCGCAATTCGGCTGGCGTTCGGCCTTTGTGTTACCGGGGGTGGTGGCGATCGTGTTGGGGATCGGCTTTGCCTTGCAGGTACGTGAAGAACCGATCCCGCAGCGTCCACACACCGCACTGAAGGGCGCTGCCGGGCGGCGCATTTCGATGGTCATGGTGTTCACGGTGCTGGCGCTGGCGACGGCCACGGGTGGCGTGGTGTTCAACGCCACGACCATGACTTACCCGAAGCTGTTTCAGGAACGTCTGCATGATGTGTTCGCCTCGCCGCAAACCCTAGGCGTGGTGGTCAGCCTGGCATACGCCTTCGGTGCGGTGGCGCAGTTGAGCATCGGCCAGGTGTTGCACCGAGTCAGCCTGAAATGGCCGTTTATCGTGTTGACGCTGTTTCAGGCGCCGCTGTTGTACGCCATGGCGTATGTCGATGGCTGGGCGGTGATCGTGCTCGGTGCGGCGTTCATGTTCGTGGTGTTCGGTCAGGTGACAGTGAACGACTCGATGGTCGCCAATTTCGTTGCGCCGCAGTGGCAGTCACGGGTATTCGCCCTGCGTTACTGCCTGTCGTTCGGCGCCAGTGCGACAGCGATTCCGCTGATTGCCTATGTCGAACCGCGCCATGGTTTTGTCGGGCTTTACTTGATTCTGGCGGGTTTTGGTGCGTTGACCTTCCTCGCTGCCGTGGTTTTCCCACGCACACCTTCCGAAGCGGCTGTAGGGCAAACGGCCTGATCGGCGCTGAATACCGGCAAATGCTGGCGCAAAGCTAGTATTTGTACGGCTCTGCAAATCATTCCTTTGGCTGATTTGGCTGGGGTATAACGGCTCTAGAGTAATGCTCTCTACGCCAACACCGTGCAGCCAGAAAAGGGATTCATATGTTGCAGACTCGCGTCATTCCCCCGGCCGATGGGGCCTACCAGTATCCATTGCTGATCAAACGGCTGCTGATGTCCGGCGCCCGTTACGAGAAAACCCGCGAGATCATCTACCGAGACCAGTTGCGCTACAGCTATCCGACCCTGATCGAGCGGGTGGCACGGCTGGCCAACGTGTTGACGGCGGCCGGGGTGAAGGCGGGGGACACCGTGGCAGTGATGGACTGGGACAGCCATCGCTACCTGGAATGCATGTTCGCCATTCCGATGATCGGCGCGGTGATCCACACCATCAACGTACGCCTGTCGCCGGAGCAGATCCTCTACACCATGAACCACGCCGAGGATCGCTTCGTGCTGGTCAACAGCGAGTTCGTCGGGTTGTACCAGGCCATCGCGCCGCACCTGACCACGGTGGAGAAAACCCTGCTGCTGACCGATCTGCCGGAGAAGACTGCCGAGCTGCCGAACCTGGTTGGCGAGTACGAGCAATTGCTGGCCGCCGCGAGTGCGCAGTACGACTTCCAGGACTTCGACGAAAACTCGGTCGCCACCACGTTCTACACCACGGGCACCACCGGCAACCCGAAGGGCGTGTACTTCACCCATCGGCAACTGGTGCTGCACACCATGGGCGTGTCGACCATCATGGGCGCGATCGACAGCGTGCGCCTGCTCGGCACCAACGACGTGTACATGCCGATCACCCCGATGTTCCACGTGCACGCCTGGGGTTTGCCGTACGTGGCGACCATGCTCGGGCTCAAGCAGGTTTATCCGGGACGTTACGACCCGGAATTCCTCGTCGAGCTGTGGCGCAAGGAGAAGGTCACGTTCTCCCACTGCGTGCCGACCATCCTGCAAATGCTGCTCAACGCCAAAGGCGCGCAGGGCACCGATTTCGGCGGCTGGAAAATTGTCATCGGCGGCAGTGCGCTCAACCGCACGCTGTATGAAACCGCCAAGGCCCGGGGCATTCAGCTGACGGCGGCGTACGGCATGTCGGAGACCGGGCCACTGGTCTCGTGTGCGCATCTGAACGACGAACTGATGGCCGGCACCGAAGACGAGCGCACCACTTACCGGATCAAGGCAGGTGTACCGGGGCCGCTGGTGGAGGCCGCGATCGTCGACGCCGAAGGCAACTTTCTGCCCGCCGACGGCGAAACCCAGGGCGAACTGGTGTTGCGTGCGCCATGGCTCACCGAAGGCTATTTCAATGAACCGCAGAAGGGCGCCGAGCTGTGGGCCGGCGGCTGGCTGCACACCGGCGATGTGGCAACGCTCGACAGCATGGGCGTGATTGACATCCGCGACCGGATCAAGGACGTGATCAAGACCGGTGGCGAATGGATCTCCTCTCTGGACCTTGAAGACCTGATCAGTCGTCACGCGGCGGTACGTGAAGTAGCAGTGGTCGGCATCGCCGATCCGCAGTGGGGCGAGCGGCCGTTTGCGCTGCTGGTGATCCGCGAAGGGCACGAGATCGGTGCGCGTGAGCTCAAGGAACACCTCAAGCCATTCGTGGAGTTGGGGCACCTGAGCAAGTGGGCGATTCCGAGCCAGATCGCCCTTGTTACGGAAATTCCCAAGACCAGTGTCGGCAAACTCGACAAGAAGCGCATCCGCCTCGACATCACCGAATGGCAGGCCAACAACAGCACCTTCCTCTCGACACTTTGAGTGCCTGCTGGCGCGCCGAAACCGGCGCGCCAGACCCCCCAAGCAAGCGCTTGGCTTGTGAAATCGAAAAAATCAGCCATCCTTGCGGTGCCGACATGTGTCGGACTGGCGAAAGGACTGTTCCAGAGTGGCCGGCAGCTGCAAATCACACTTTAGAGGGATCAAGCAGTACCACCTGCTGGCTATAGTCCGCTCAAGGATTTTTAAAAACGCGGCACACGCACGAACAGGGGCGATGCAACTTTGGAGTGACGTCGGGCGGCTACTGGCTCCCGGTCTTCCAGACGTTTTTAAAAGTACTCACTGCCATAACAATAATGCACATGGAGTAGCGTCGATGACCTCAGTAAACCAGTTCTGGCGCCGGGCTAAACTGCCTCTGGCCGTCAGTCTTGCCTCTACGCTCGCCGGGCCCGCATTCGGCGTCAGTTTCAACGTCGGTGAGATCGAAGGTCAGTTCGATTCCTCGCTCTCCCTGGGCATGAGTATTTCGACTCAGCAGCCGAACAAGGATCTTATTGGTGTCAACAACGGCGGCAAGGGCCTGTCCCAGACCTCCGATAACGGCCACCTGAACTTCAAGAGCGGGCAAGCCTTCTCGAAGATCTTCAAGGGCATCCATGATCTCGAACTGAAATACGGCGACACCGGGGTCTTCGTCCGGGGCAAATACTGGTACGACTTCGCGCTGCAGAACCAGGATCTGGAATACAAGGACGTCAGCAACCACAACCGCGATGTCGCGGCGCGTTCTTCGGGTGGGCAGATCCTCGACGCCTTCGTTTACCACAACTACTCGATTGCCGATGAGCCGGGTTCGGTGCGTCTGGGCAAGCAGGTGGTGAACTGGGGTGAAAGTACTTTCATCGGTGGCGGCATCAACTCGATCAACCCGATCGACGTTTCCGCGTTCCGCCGTCCGGGTGCCGAGATCAAGGAAGGTCTGATCCCGGTCAACATGTTCTACGTGTCGCAGAGCATCACCGAAAACCTCTCGGCCGAAGGTTTCTATCAGATCGACTGGCAGAAGACCGTGACCGACAACTGCGGCACGTTCTTCTCGCAGCCGGACATCGTGACCACCGGTTGCGACGACAACCTGCGGGTACTGAACAAGCGTTCGACCATTCCGGGCATTGCGCTCGGTCCTTTGGCCAACGCCGGCGTCGACGTCAACGACGAGGGTGTGCTGGTACGTCGTGCGCCTAACCGCAACGCGCGAGACAGCGGGCAGTGGGGCGTTTCCGCCAAGTACATGTTCGACCCGCTGGCCACCGAGTTCGGTGCCTACTTCATGAACTACCACAGCCGTGCGCCGATCTTCAGCGCCACCGGTGCGCCACAGTCGATCTATAACGGCGTGGCAGCATTGCCTGGCCCGTTCCGGGCGCTGGGGCCACTGGTGGTCGCGGGCAACTCGCAATACTTCATCGAATACCCTGAAGACATTCGCCTCTACGGTCTGAGTTTCTCCACCACCCTGCCTACCGGTACGGCGTGGAGCGGTGAGGTCAGCTACCGGCCGAATGCGCCGGTGCAGTTGAACTCCACCGACATCCTGTTCGCCGGCGTGCGTCCGATCGGTGGCGCGTTGACCAATGCGTCGGTCCTCAACGGTGTACCGGGCCAGGACCTGCACGGTTACAACCGTAAAGAGATCACTCAACTGCAAACCACCCTGACGCACTTCTTCGATCAGGTGATGGGCGCCAACCGTCTGACCCTGGTGGGTGAGGTCGGCGTGACTCACGTCGGTGGTCTGGAGAGCAAGTCCGAAGCGCGCTACGGCCGCGACCCGGTGTTCGGGCCGGGTGAATTGCCGGCGACCGGTGGCCTCAACACCTGCTCGCAGATCCTCAACACCTCGACCATCAACGGTGCCGGTCCGGGTGCTTCGCGCGATAACGTTTCCAGCAACTGCAACAACGACGGTTTCACCACCTCTACCTCGTGGGGCTATCGCGCTCGCGCGATCTGGGATTACAGCGATGTGTTTGCCGGTGTGAACCTCAAGCCGAACGTGGCCTGGTCGCATGACGTGAAAGGTTACTCGCCAGGCCCAGGCGGCAACTTCGAGGAAGGTCGCAAGGCCATCAGCCTCGGGCTGGATGCCGAATACCAGAACACCTACACGGCGAGTGTGGCCTACACCAACTTCTTTGGTGGCGATTACACGACCGTGGATGATCGTGACTTCGTTGCCCTCAGTGTTGGCGTGAACTTCTAAGCAGAGTTTTTTCAGGACGAACATACATATGAAAATAACAAAGAGTCTGTTCCACGCCGGTGTTCTGGGATTGTCGTTGCTGGCGACCAGCGTCATGGCGGCCGTTCCAGCTGCCGAAGCCGACAAGCTGGGCAAGAGCCTGACCCCGATGGGCGCTGAAATGGCCGGCAACGCCGACGGTTCGATCCCGGCCTGGAAACCGCTGCCGAAAAATGCCGGCACGGTCGACAGCAAGGGCTTCCTGTCCGATCCGTTCGGCAGTGAAAAGCCGCTGTTCACCATCACCGCGCAGAACGTCGACCAGTACAAGGACAAGCTTGCGCCGGGTCAGTACGCGATGTTCAAGCGCTACCCGGAGACCTTCAAGATGCCGGTCTACCCGTCCCATCGCGGCTCGACCGTGCCGGATGCCGTGTTCGCCGCCATCAAGAAAAACGCCACCACCACCAATCTGGTGGCCGGTGGCAACGGTCTGGAAAACTTCGACACCGCCGTGCCGTTCCCGATTCCGAAAAGCGGCCTGGAAGTGATCTGGAACCACATCACCCGTTATCGCGGTGGCAGCGTGACCCGTCTGGTGACCCAGGCGACGCCACAAACCAACGGCTCGTTCAGCCTGGTGTATTTCCAGGACCAGTTCGTGTTCCGCGACAAGATGAAGGACTACGATCCGGCCAATCCGGGCAACATCCTGTTCTACTTCAAGCAAAAAGTGACCGCGCCGGCACGTCTGGCCGGTACCGTGCTGCTGGTGCACGAAACCCTCGACCAGGTGAAGGAACCGCGCAAGGCGTGGGTCTACGCCACCGGGCAGCGCCGCGTACGTCAGGCACCGCAAGTGTCCTATGACGGTCCGGGCACTGCCGCGGACGGTCTGCGGACCTCCGACAACCTGGACATGTACAACGGTGCACCGGATCGTTACGACTGGAAGCTCGAAGGCAAGAAAGAGATGTACATCGCCTCCAACAGCTACAAGATCGATTCGCCGACCCTCAAGTACGCCGACATCATCAAGGCCGGTCACATCAACCAGGACTTGACCCGTTACGAGCTGCGCCGCGTCTGGCATGTGGTGGCAACTCTGAAGGAAGGTCAGCGCCACATCTACGCCAAACGTGACTTCTACATCGACGAAGACACCTGGCAGGCAGCGGTCATCGATCATTACGACGGTCGCGGTCAGCTGTGGCGCGTTGCCGAGGCGCATGCCGAGGACTACTACGACAAGCAAGTGCCATGGTACGCGCTGGAGGCCCTGTACGACCTGCAATCGGGCCGCTACCTGGCGCTGGGCATGAAGAACGAAGAGAAATCGGCGTATGACTTCGGCTTCTCTGCCACCAAGAGCGAATTCCAGCCGGGCAACCTGGGCCAGGACGGTATCCGCTAAGCTTTGACCCGAGGCCGCATCCTCGAAAAAACGCCCCGACTGGTTCGGGGCGTTTTTTTTGCGTTTCGATTTTGTGTAGGCGCTGTCGCAGGCGGCGATCTTTTGATCCTGAAAGATCGCAGCCTTCGGCAGCTTCTGCAGGGGTGCGCCTGCTGGCCTGTAGTCTTTTTGTAGCCATTTGTAGCAATAACCTTCAAACCCTCTACGTTTACCGCTAGTCTGCGGACATCCGCTACGCCGCCAACCGCCATTCAAACAAGAGCCGGCCATGACTGATCTGTCCCCGCTACCGGGTCCTGCAAGCGTCACCATTGCGACACTGGACGGGCGTTTTTTTCGCCCGCCGTTGCCCGATGGTTACGTATTGCGACCGCGTCTGTGTGAACGCCTGAGCGCCGGGCTCGGTGGACGTCTGTTGCTGGTCTGCGCCCCGGCAGGTTTCGGCAAGAGCTCGCTGGCGGTGGAGTTCTGCCAAAGCCTGCCGGCGCACTGGCAAAGCCTCTGGCTGGGCCTCAGCCCGCGGGACAACGATCCGGGGCGGTTTCTCGAGCGATTGCTGGAAGGCTTGCAGGATTACTTTCCGGACCTGGGCAGCCGCGCGCTCGGCCTGTTGAAGATGCGCCAGCGCCACCAGCCGTTCGCCTTTGAAGAGTGGCTCGACGGCTTGCTCGATGAACTGGCGCTGCAACTGCAACCGACCGCGCCGCTGTTGCTGGTGCTCGACGATTACCATCTCGCCCAAGGGCCGGTGCTCGACCGCTGCCTGCAATTTTTCCTCAATCACCTGCCCGACGGCTTGCTGGTCATGGTCACCAGCCGTCAGCGTCCGGATTGGCATCTGGCGCGTTTGCGCCTGTCGCGCCAGTTGCTCGAACTGCATGAACAGGATCTGCGCCTGACCCACGATGAAGCCCTGACGCTGCTCGACCGGCACAGCAGTTCCTTGCGTGGCGAGGCTCTGGAAAACCTGATCCAGCGCAGTGAAGGCTGGGTGGCCGGGTTGCGTTTCTGGTTGCTGGCGGTCTCCGAAGCCGGCAGCGAGGCGGCGTTGCCACCTGCGCTGAACGGCGGGGAGGGGCTGATCCGCGATTACCTGCTGGAAGAAGTCATCGATTGTCTGCCGGCCGAGGTGCAGGCGTTTCTCTACGACACCGCCCCTCAAGAGCGCTTTTGCAGCGAGCTGTGCGATGCGGTGCGCGAAGCCCACGACAGCGCTGAAATCCTGCGGTTTCTGTTGGCGCATCAAGTGTTCCTGGTGCCGCTGGACGAACACGGCCACTGGTACCGCTACCACCATCTGTTTTCCGATCTGCTGCGCAGCCGACCCCTCGCCCAGACCCTGGTGCCGGCGGCGACGTTACATCTGCGCGCCTGCCGCTGGTTCAATGCCCAAGGCTTGCTGGATGAAGCGGTGGAGCAGGCCTTGCGCGCCGGTCATCTGGATGTCGCGGCCAATCTGGTGCAGAACCTGTCCGAGGAACAACTACTCGCCGAGCAGAACGTCGGCATGCTGCTGCGCTGGAAAATGGACTTGCCCGACAGCCTTCTGATCAGCACGCCACGCTTGATCGTGCTGTACAGCTGGGCGCTGGGGCTGGCCTGTCAGCTCGATGCTGCCGAAGAGTTGTCGAGTCATCTGAGCCGGTTTCTGCCGGCGCCCTCGGCCTCTGCGCAGAAGTCGATGCTCGCGCAGTGGCTGGCGCTCAGCGGCATCATTGCCCGTGGGCGCGGGCATCGTGAGCTGACCCAACGCTATTGCAGCGAGGCGCTGGACAGCCTGCCGGTCAAGCGTTACGGGCAACGCCTGATGTGCCTGTCTACGTTATCCAATCTGGCGATTGCCGACGGTGACCTGTGGCGGGCCAGGGGCTTGAATCGCGAATCCCTCGAGCTGGCGCAGCGGGTCGGCAACCCGTTGTTCGAGGCCCTGGCGCATTATGACCGGGCGCGGGTATTACAGGCCCGTGGCGAGATTCTGCGCGCACTGGATGAGGTCCACCAAGGCCTTGAGCGTCTGCGCGGGCTGTCGGCGCAACGTCTGTACGCGGTGCGTGCGCGGCTGACGTTGTATGAAGGTTTTCTGCTGTCGATGCGCTTGCAGCCACAGCAGGCCCGGGCTCGATTGCTGAGTGGTCTGAGCGAGGCGCGGGCCTGCCGCGATATCAGTGTGTTGATCGGCCACTGCGTGATCGCCCGTCTGGACGGCAGCGCCGGCGAGTTTGCCAAGGCCTTTGCCGAGCTCGCCGAAGCCGAGCGCCTGATGCACATCTGGGATGTGCCACCGATCTACTATCTGGCGATGATCACCCTGGTCAAATGCGAACTGTGGCTGGCGCAGGGCCGTACCGATCTGGCCGAGGCGTGGCTGGCGCGTCTTGGACAGACTTACACGGGCGAGCGTGCTGCCGCGCCGCCAGAGTTTCATCCACAACTGCCTTTGCATGTTGAACTGCAACAGGCGTTGCTTGACACGATTCAAGGGAACGCCATGCTCGCCGAAGGGCGTTTGAACGCATTGCATGAAAACGGCCAGCAAACCGGCCGGCAGTTGCTCAGTGTGATGGCGTTGACGCAGACAGTGGCGCTGATGCTGGCGGGCGGACGTGAGCCGGAGGCCAGAAAAGCACTGAGCCATGCGCTGGAGGCGGCTGGCGGTGGCGTGGTGCAGCCGTTCGATTTACTGGTGAAAGAGCATGGCGACTGGTTACGCGGGCAATTGGTATCGATCGCTTCGACAGCTGTCAGCCAGCAACTGCTCGCGCATTTTCCGCAACCGGTCACCCGGACCATTATGGAACCCGGGTCAACGGAACAACTCAGTACTCGAGAGCTGGCGGTTCTGCATCTGATCGCTCAGGGGTGCTCGAATCAGGAAATCAGCGAGCAGTTGTTCATTTCGTTGCATACCGTGAAAACCCACGCCAGTCATATCAACAGCAAACTGGGCGTTGAGCGGCGGACGCAAGCAGTGGCGAGGGCGAAAGCCCTGGGGGTTCTGACGTAGTTTTGATGTGACACTCACACAAACCAAAACGCCCTGAATCAATCAGGGCGTTTTGGTTTGCACCCGATCCGCAAGCAGATCGGGTGTCGTGCTGTATCAGGCCACCAAGTCGTTGGCGCTGAAGCTGTTCACACCCACCAACTGGATTTCAAAGTCGGCACCGGAATTCCCGCTGACGTTACCCGAGAGTACGTGGTCAACGAAGCGAATTTGACCTGCACCGGTGAAGTCATTTGCACCGATGAAGTTGAAACCGTTGATGCCTTCGCTCAACAGATTGGCATCAAACTTCGTCAGATCGATCTTGTCGCCTTGCGCGCTGTTGAAGTCGGTGATGACGTCGCGCAGGTTACCGATTCCGGACTCGTTCCAGTCATTGAACACGAACCGGTCCGCGCCACTTCCGCCCGTCAGAGAGTCGGTGCCCAGGCCGCCGATCAATGTGTCGTTCCCCAGGCCGCCGTCGAGGATGTTCGCGCCATCGTTGCCCACCAGGCGGTTGTTGCTATCGTTGCCTGTGCCTGTGAGGTTGGCGCTGCCAGTCAGGAGCAGATTTTCGACATTGGCAGTCAGGGTGTAGTCGATGGATGCGAACACCCGGTCGGTCGCACTTGGGGTCGCGTCGGTTTCGATCACCACATCACCGACGTTATCGACGTAGTAAGTATCGAAGCCACCGCCGCCGATCATGGT